>JAZDEX010000039.1:0-48288 GCA_043808405.1 Candidatus Omnitrophota bacterium
TACGGATTTGACCAAAGAGAAGGCGGCGATGGAAAAACTTTGGTCCAAGCGAGAGCAGCAGATTAAGAAGGTAATTACAAGCACGGCGAGAATGTACGGAGATATGCAGGGGATAATCGGTGCGTCTTTGCCGGAGATAAAAAGTTTAGAGTTAAAAGATTCTACCGATGGGATAGAGGTGATAAGGACTGAGTAAAGAATAGGTTGAGCTTTTAGCGGGAGGATGATCGATCGTTTTGTTGACACCAACAAAACGATACCTATGCTTAAGGGAGCTAAAAAAGAAGATAAGCTTGTTCCTCGAGTTAATTTTTTAACCTGCCATTGAATTTAAGGGCTCTTCTAACAGTTTGTCTGTTTATCTTCAAGCTTTTAGAAATAGCCCTTAAAGACATCTTTAACAAATACAATTCTTCTATCTTTTGGGCTAATTTTTGATATAATGGGGTTCGTTCTAGAGGTTTAATTATAATTTTTATTGGGATCTCGCCTGCGGTGCGAATTGGTCGCAGACGGGTTCGTTTTATTTTAGTTCGAACCAAAATTTATCAGAAATTCCTTTCCCGTCCCGCTATCCCAGATTAGGCGGGATCCCGCCAGAGGCGGGGCTGAGATTCTAAATTTTCCTTCTTAGCAATTGTTGATTAATTTTAAGGATATGAGAAAAAGAAATAGGCTTTTTAGTGAAGCAAATGTTTTGCCTAGAGACTTGGAATTAAATGATGAATTCGTAGGCGTTTTTAATTTAATCGAAAATACACAGGAAAGCATTTTTATTACTGGTAAGGCTGGTACGGGTAAGTCAACTCTGCTTAAATATTTCAAAGAGAACACCGCGAAAAATATCGCTGTTTTGGCGCCGACTGGTGTGGCGGCGGTAAACATTGGCGGCCAGACTATACATTCTTTTTTTAGATTCCCTCCGCGTTTAATCCAAAGAGATAATATTCATAAAAGGCGTAATAGTGAAATCATGCAAAAACTCGATGTAATAATTATCGATGAAGTTTCTATGGTGCGCGCTGACCTGATGGATGGGATTGATTACGCGCTCAAGATTAATCGGGGCCAGATGAATTTACCATTTGGTGGCGCGCAAATGGTATTTTTTGGGGATTTGTTTCAACTCTCTCCTGTGGTAGAAAGCCAGGCGCGGGATATTTTGGAAGAGCGTTACGGCAGCCCGTATTTTTTTAGTGCCCGGGTTTTTAATAAATTGCAACTGCGTTACGTAGAGCTAAATAAAAATTACCGTCAATCCGATGCTCAATTCATTGATTTATTGAATAAGATTAGGAATAAGGCTCAAAGGGCGGATGATTTGGAGTTGTTAAATGAGAGGGTCAGAAGAATCATTCCCCAAGGTTCTAAGCATTGCGTTATTTTGACGGCGACTAATGACCGCGCCAATGCTATAAACGCGCAAAAACTAGCCGGCCTACCAGGCAAAGAATATGAATATGAAGCCGCGATTACTAAAGAATTTAATGAGTCTGCCTATCCGGCGGAGTATTGTTTAAGGCTAAAAGAAGGGGCGCAGATTATTTTGATCAGAAATGACCCAGACAAAAGATGGGTCAATGGCACTATTGCCCAGATTGTTCATTTATCTCTAGATACGATAAAGGTTTCTGTAGAGGGGAACATTTATGAGGTGTTAAAATCAAGTTGGGAAAAGATTGAATATGAATATAATCGAGCCGAAGACAAAATTGAAGAAAAGGTAATCGGCACTTTTGAGCAATATCCGATAAAACTCGCTTGGGCGATTACAATTCACAAGAGCCAGGGCCAGACTTTTGATAATGTGATTATAGATTTAGGCGCGGGAGCTTTTACGCATGGGCAGGTTTATGTGGGCTTAAGCCGCTGCACTTCACTAGAAGGCATTATTTTAAAAAAGCCGGTAACTGCCAGTGATATTATTTTTGATGAGAGAGTGCGTGAGTTTAGAAATAGATTTATGAACTTAATATAGTAATACGAAACTAGTCGCTGTCCCTAGTTTCTCCCTAGTTTCTCCGAGCTTTTTTGAAAGCGCTTTCCCGAAATGTTCAAATTGCCTTGAAAATATCATTTTTATCGGTTAAACTTGGCTTAAGTTAACTTAAGGTAGATAAGCCAGGAGAAAAAATGAAAAAAAAGTTATTATTGTTATCGGTTATTGTCTTTTTTATAATGTTAAGTTTTTTAGGATGGCAAAAATGTTTTGCCGGTGAAGGCAGTGTGTTGTTAAAAAACTGCCAATACCCTCAGGAGGTAAGGGCGGGAGAAGATTTTGATGTTACTTTTGAAATGGAAGTCACCGAGGATCTTAAAAAAGATTGTGGTTTATTTTTGCATGTTTCTTTAAGAAGGCCTAAGGCAGATATAAAAACAACTTTAATGATTAACGCGGATTCAGCTGTTGCGTTTCCCACTTCAAGATGCAAGGTAGGGGATATTATAAAATTAGGGCCTTATAAAGTAAATATTCCGCTTGATGCTCCGCCGGGAGAGTATTCTATGGAAGCTGGCCTGTTTTGGACGCAAGAATACCCGGATGGAAGCGCGACTTATGAAAAGATTCCTTATGTTAATCCCACTCGGGAAATGCAGGCGCTGCGGTATTATTGGCAGGTTGTTCCTAAGATAACGGTTAGCGAGCCGCGGGATGAGAATTTTACCCGCGGCAGTACAGACCGCGCCCGTGTTTATATCCAGAACTCCTTAACGAAAGTTTTTCCAGTAAATCCTTTTTTTCTTGGCGAAGTTAAGAATGAAATTAATTTAAGCGCGGCCAAGAATGAATTTGAGTCGGTTCAGATCAGTGTTGCCGCGCCGACCGTGGATTTAAAGGGAGTAAAGTTTGTGGCCAGCGATTTTATGCAAAATGAAAGGCAAGGGGTTATTTCCAAAGATAATATTAAACTCTTTTTAGTAAAGTATGTAAATACCAGTAAACCATATTATAATACCTCGAGGGTGGGGGCCTGGCCAGATCCTTTAGTACCTCTTTCAGAGCCCATGGATATAGCGCAGGGAAAATTTAATACGGTTTGGTTTCAGGTTTATGTCCCCAAAAATGCACTTGCCGGCAGGTATGAAGGGAATATAGATATTATTAGCAAGGAGCAAACTTTAGCTACGCTAAAGGTTTATTTAACCGTGCGGAATTTTGCTTTACCCACCGCGTCGCATTTAAAAACTGCGTTTGACCTTAAAGAAAGCATATTTTTCACATTCTATCCCAAGGATAAGCGCGAGACTCCTGAGAATTATAAATTACGCCTTGAAAGCATCAAGCGGGCCTACAATATGGATATGCTGCGGCATCGCCTTGACCCGGTGCATAATATGGATACGCCAAAACTTTTAAAGAGGGAAGGCGGGGTGTTTAATTTAGATTTTTCGGATTTTGATAGAAAGGCGGATTTTTATTTAAAAAATGGGCAGAAGACATTTTCTATCGGAGAATATTGGTCTTGGCAGAGTAAGGATATGTGGGGCAAGTGGTATGGTTTTCGCGATGAGGAATCTATAGTTGGTGTTTTTGGCGCTTACGGCAAACATTTAAAGGAGAAAGGTTGGTCCGCAAATGCGTATGCCTATATATTCGATGAGACTTTTTATCGGGTTAAAGAGGTAACCGCTTTGATTCATAAGGCGGATCCGGGGATTAAAAATTTACTCACTATGCCCCCGGATCCAGAATATAAAGATATCGATATTTGGTGCCCGAGGATAAATAATTTTGATCCGGCTAGCGTTGAACCACTTAAGGCCAAAGGCAAAGAAGTCTGGACCTATATTGCCGGCACCACCCGGCCTTATCCAAATTTAAATTTAGATGTTGCGGCTATTGAGCCGAGGATTTTACCGTGGATATGCTGGAAATTTAATATCGGCGGGCTTTTGTATTGGTCGATGAATTGGTGGTCAACCAATGTTAATCCTTGGGAAAACGCGATGACTTATCCGAGACAAAACGGAAACGGCTGCCTTTATTATCCGGATAAGTTTCGGCCGGTGGGCTCTATCCGGCTAGAGGTATTAAGGGATGGGATGGAAGATTATGAATTATTTTATTTACTAAGAAAGAGAGTAGACGGCCTTAAGAAATTAAACAATCCCGGGCGGGATTACAGTTTGATCTCCAGAAGCGAAGCCGCCTTAAAATTAGATGAAGAGATCGGAGAATTTCCCGCTTATTACACGCATACCCCTAATGATATATATCAAAAAAGAAATCTCGTGGCGGGGTTGATAGAAGAGGTGGATGCCTTGGGATTAATTGCAAGTGACGCGGAGGATAATAATGACAGCTCTTTAGGGCCTGAAGAATATTCTGCCTTTTTACCGATGGATGTGCGTCCGGTTGCGGTTACTCAAGTTGTCACGACTAATAAAGGCGTAAGCAAGGCGATTACTTTAAGCGCGGTTAATTTGGGGGGTGAAGCTCTTGCCTATGCCGTTACTAATCCAGCGCACGGAATTTTATCTGGCAGCGGGCCTAAATATATTTATACATCGAATGCGGGTTATTCCGGCCCGGATACTTTTACTTTTACTGTATCTGACAGTACGGGTGTTTCTGATCTGGCGGCGGTAAAAATTACGGTCGTTAATCGTAAGCCCATGGCCTTGCCCCATCCGGTGGCAACTTATAGAGGCGTAAGTAAAGCGGCTACCTTAGCGGGTATTGATCCCGATAGGGATAGCCTTACTTATGTAGTTACGACTAATCCCATTTATGGAACTTTATCCGGCACTAGCCCCAATTTTATTTATGTGCCGAATCCTGGTTATGTGGGGCCGGACGCCTTTACTTTTACTGTATCCGACGGCACTGATGTTTCTAGCCCGGCTACGGTAAATATTAATGTCGTTAATCATAAGCCGGTTGCTCTGGCTCGTCCGGTAGTTACTTATAGAGGTGTAAGTAAAGCCGCTACTTTAGCGGGCGTGGATTCTGATAAAGACACGCTTACTTATATTATTGTAACTAATCCTGCGCACGGAACTTTATCCGGCACTAGCCCCAATTTTATTTATGTGCCTAATCCTGGTTATGTGGGCCCGGATGCTTTTACTTTTACCGTATCGGATGGCACAGATGTTTCCAGCCCGGCTACGGTAAATATTAATGTCGTTAATCATAAGCCGGCCGCTCTGGCTCGGCCGGTAGTTACGAATAAAAATGTAAGTAAAGCCGCTACTTTAGCGGGCGTGGATTCTGATAACGACACGCTTACTTATATTATTGTAACTAATCCTGCGCACGGAACTTTATCCGGCACTAAACCTAATCTTACTTATGTGCCTAATCCCGGTTATGTGGGAGCGGATGCCTTTATTTTTACTGTATCCGATGGTACAGATATTTCTAGTCCCGCCACAATAAATATTAATGTAATTAACCATAAGCCTATTGCTTTGGCGCATCCGGTTGCGACTTATCGAGGTATAAGCAAGGCCGCTACTTTAGCGGGTGTTGATTCCGATAATGATGTTCTGATTTATGCAAACACTAATCCTGCGCACGGAACTTTATCCGGCACTAGCCCCAATTTTATTTATGTGCCTAATCCTGGTTATGTGGGCCCGGATGCTTTTACTTTTACCGTATCGGATGGGGTAGCTGTTTCTAACTCAGCCACGATAAATATTAATGTAATTAATCATAAGCCTAATGCTTTTACCCAATCGGTTACCACTAATAAGGGTATAAGTAAAGCTATTACTTTAACTAGTGCTGATTCCGACGGAGATAGCCTTATTTATGCAACGACTAATCCTGCGCATGGAACTTTATTCGGTAGTGGGCCGAGCCGCATTTATGTGCCTAGTGCCGGTTATTCTGGATCAGATGCTTTTACTTTTACCGTGTCTGATGGGGTGGATATTTCTAATTCCGCCAAGGTGAATATTACGGTAGTGAATAAGTAAAAAATATTTACAAGTTTTGTTTTTAAAACGGATGTATGCGCTTAATGCGCGTGCATCCGTTTTTTTAAATGGAGTTTTAGTTTAGCTTGCAAAGGGAGGGCATTTGCAGTATTATAGATTTTGCAAAGTAATGTTTTTTTAGCCAGAAGGGAGCTTAGAATGAGTGAGGATAAATTAACCCGCGAATTCCTGTCTTTAGTTTCAGTTGACGGCTATGAAACAGCCTACCAAGAAGATATTTCCGGCGGAAAATATTTTGGCATGCCCTTAGAAGCTATAATTGCCTGTGAGAAAAGGCTGCTTTCTAAAGAGGAAAGCGGCATAAGTTATTTTTCTATGGAGTTTGGCCTGGCCACTAGTTTCTACAATAAATTTACTTCTCGCCGGCTGGTAGAAAGTATGAATCAGGCTCCGGAAAGCGAAGTATTTTCTAATTTTCGGCTCGCGGATTATTTCTTTACTTTATCGACAAATAATATAATTGATATGCCAATTTATAGCGGCGGCTTAGGCGTTTTAGCCGGTGATACCATGAAGACTATGGCGGATTATAAATTGCCAGCTGTCGGCGTAGGCATATTGTGGCACTCCGGTTATTTTCGGCAGAAGTTTTGGTTTAAATATGGGCAGGCCCCGGAGAAAATGTTGTGGGACCCGGCTTCGTATCCGGGTTTGGTGCCTTTAAAAAATAAAATAAAAGTATATTTAAGGAATGAAGAAATAACTTTAAGGCTGTGGAAATATTATGTTTATAGTTATAAGCATGATTATGCTATTCCTTTAGTGTTGATGGATGCTTACGTCGAAGAAAATAGCCCGCACGCGAAGGAACTGACTGATCAGCTTTACCGGGCGGATAACGCGCGGATTAAAATATTACAGAGGGCTCTTTTAGGTTTAGGCGGGATGGCGGCCTTAAAAGAGTTAGGCTATAGCATAGAAAAATACCATCTTAATGAGGGGCACGCGATTTTTGCTTTTGTGGAAAAGGCGCGCGGGCTGACCGATGCCCAGATCAAAGATTTAAAAGAAAATTTCTTTTATACTTGCCATACTCCGGTAGAAGCCGGCCATGACCGTTTTTCGGCTTATGACCTGCAGGATATATTAAAAAGGGAAGATTTTGAGCTGGCGGAAAAATTCGGCCGGGAAAAAAGCGGGGCGATTAATTTGACGCTTTTATCTATGAATATCGCTTCTTCGGTCAACGCGGTTTCCAAGAATCATCAGGCAGTTATGCATTTACAGTTTCCCGAATATAAAGAGCTGATTAAATATGTTACCAATGGAGTACATCCTTATACGTGGATTTCTCAGCGGTTTATGCAGCTTTATAAACAGTTTCCTGCTGTCTTCGCGGATATCCAGGAAAATCCCATGGCCTTGACCCGGGCGGTAGAGCTTAAAGGGAATCCTGAATTTCGCAGTGAGGTGTTTAAAGCGCATCAGGATAATAAGATAAAGCTCTGCCAGTTGTTGGAAAAATGGAAATTAGATAAAGATATTTTTACGGTTTGTTGGGCAAGACGAGTTGCGGCTTACAAAAGGCCTAGTCTTATATTGCAGGATGTGAAACGGCTGATCAATATTGCCCAGGATGTCGGGCCGATACAGGTGATCTGGGCGGGTAAGGCGCATCCCAGCGATAATTTAGGCCGCACTTATATAAATGATATGTTAGGCCGGATAGACGCGCTTACCGGTTCGTACGATTCGCTTAAAATAATTGCTCTCGAGAATTACGATATTTCCATCGCTAGGACTTTGACTAGTGGGGTGGATGTTTGGCTGAATAATCCTCTGCCTCCCTTTGAGGCTTCGGGGACTAGTGGGATGAAGGCGATTCTCAACGGGGTTATTCAAGTCAGTACTTTCGACGGATGGGTTGTTGAGGCGGCGGATAAAGGCATCGGCAATATTTTTGGATATCGCAACAAAGCCGGGGATATGGGTAGCGAGTCGGATTTACGGTTGGAAGAAGATTCGAAGAATTTATACGCCGTTATGGAAGAAATGAGTAAGCTTTATTATAAAACTAATCAGCAGGGTAAAGTTGATGTTACTTCCGGATGGATTGATATGATGATTAATTGTATTGCTACCGGAGGGTATTTTAATACTTACAGAATGCTTGATGAATATAAGAGTATTGTCTGGAGAGAACAAGTTACTGCATAGGCCGATAAGGGGCAGCAATAATTTTCTTTAGAAAATATTTCGTCTCTAGTTTATCTAATTTATTAAAAGATTGCTTCGCCCCGCCATGGCGGGGCTCGCAATGACACTTCTGGAAGTTCTCACCGATTGACGCATTACTTCTAAAATATATATTGACTTATATTATGTAATAGTATATACTATAAATGTAGTATTATTTTAGCAAGTATAGAGGGTCATTTTATGGGAAATAAACCTATTAAACGTGATATTATAGATGAAATCGTTAAATATATAGATACCGATAATATCATTGTTTTGCATGGCGCCAGGCAAGTCGGGAAAACTCATATACTTTATTATCTCGAAGGCTTGTTAAAATCACAGGACAAATCGACATTCTTTTTTGATCTTGAGGATTCCCGGCTGGTTAGTGTGTTGGACGCTGGTGTAGATTCATTTTTGACCTATTTAAAAAATGAGGGCCTTGACCTGGATAAGGTTAAAAATGGCAATGGCCGATTTTATGTATTTATTGACGAAGTACAGTATCTCGATGATCCATCTCCGTTGTTAAAATTACTCGCCGACCATCATAAATATATCCAGCTTATCGTTTCCGGATCGTCAAGTTTTAACATTAAATCCAAATTTTCCGATTCGTTGGTTGGCCGGACTGTCGATTTTGAGGTATTTAATCTTTCTTTTAGGGAATTCATAAGGTTTAAGGACCTGCGTTATGAATTGGAAAATATCTCGCCGGGCATTCATTTTGATAGAATTATAGAGTTGTATCATGAATATGTTTTCTTTGGAGGATACCCGAAGATCGCGCTGGAAAATTCCGTGGAGAAAAAGGAAAAATACCTTCAGCAGATTATAGATACTTACATAAAAAAAGATATCAGGGACTTGGCCCATGTCAAGGATATAAGAAAATTCAATAATCTTCTCAAGGTTCTTGCTTCTCAGAGCGGGCAATTATTAAATATAGCCGGGTTGGCAAATACCTGTTCTCTTGCCAAGCAGACAATCGAAAGTTATCTTTTTATTTTGGAAAATACTTATGTGCTTAGACTTATTACTCCTTTTAGCTCTAGTTCAAAAGTGGAAGTGGTTAAGGCGCCTAAAATATTTTTTTATGATACCGGCCTTTTAGGGATGTTATGGCTGGGCAACCTGCAGAAGAATTTGATCGGTAATATATTTGAGACTAGTGTTTTTGCCGAGCTGGTCAAAAAATACGGCGCGCAAAATATTCATTATTGGAGAAATCGCAACCAGAACGAAATCGATTTTATATTGGATTTAAAAGGTAAGATATTGCCTATCGAGGTAAAAGTGAGTTTTAGGAGCTTTAGGAAGCTGTCGATGTCATCATTCTGCCGGCGATATAATCTTAATGAATATAAAGTAGTGGGTTTGACCGGGCAGAAAGAGGGCAGAAATTATAATTATCCTTGGGAAGTATGAAATAAGCTACCAGCTGTCAGCTAAAAATGGAGGGGGCTTTTGAAGAGTAGGTTAGTAACACAATTAATTCTTGTTTTTGTGAGTGTTATTATTGCGTTTTTCGTGGTTTATTTCCCGCCGCAGTTAGCTTATGCGCAGCCAGCGCATCTTCCTCAGGCTATTATTTTATATGATGAAAATAAGGATTTAGATGAAGGGCCGATTTATGCCGCGGTCTTAGCCAGCCTTTTGGGGCATTTTAAATTGGATTATGAGATTAAGCCTGTTGCCCAATATTTGCCGGGTGAATTAAATAAATTTGATTTTATATTTTATTTAGGTTATATCAGAAATGGCTATATTCCGCAGGCATTCTTTGAAGATGTTAGCAAGACAGCTAAGACAGTGGTTTGGTTTGGGCACAATCTTAATCAGTTGCAGGCTTATGTGGGAAGAGAGTTTTTAAAAAAATATGGTTTTTGTTTTTTGCGCTCTATTTCCTCGCAAGCCACGCAAGAGGGCGCTCCTGCGGATTTCTTCAGCGTTTTTAAGTATAAAGATAAAGTTTTATCCCGCAAAGAAATTACCGGCATCCCAGATACTTTAATATATCTTACTATAACAAAAGCTAAAATTACGGATGGCTCTTTGGCTAAGGCTAAGGCTTGGGCTTTAGACTCTCAGTCAAAAGAGGAACTACCTTATATAATCCAATCCAAGAATTTTTGGTTTGTTGCCAACATACCCTTTTCCTTTTTGGAATTAAGAGACCGCTACCTGATTTTTTGTGACATCTTGCATGATATTTTGAAAATTAATCATCCCGCGAAATTAAAAGCATTAGTGAGGATAGAGGATATTAGCCCGGATACTGATCCTAGCCAATTAAAAAAGGTAGTAGATTTTTTTGAAGAAGAAGAGATTCCGTTTTCTATCGCGGTGATTCCGGTTTTTAAAGATACTTCTAAGAAGCAGGGCCCGAAAAAAGGAGAATTGCATTTTTCCGATGCCCAAGAGACTCTAGAGTTATTAAAAAAAGAACAAGCGGCAGGGGTGCCTTTGGTGATGCATGGATTTACGCATCAGTTGGATTATGCTAAAAATCCTTCTTTGAGGGTAACCAGCGTGGGTTATGAATTTTGGGATTCTGAAAATAATTCTCCGGTTCAAGGTGATTCCGTGGAATATGTTAAGGGGCGCATTGAAAAAGGCAAGCAGGAATTAGCGCAGAATGGTTTAAAGCCTTTTGCCTTTGAAGTGCCGCACTACACTGCTTCGGCTTTAGATTACCGGGTTTTTGCGCAGGAATTTCCGATTAATTATCATGACCCGGTATATTATAGGCAATCAGCTGGCAGCCAAGGCATGCGCCAGTCGCCGCCGTATATAATTTATAAAGATTTTTACGGCCAATTTCTCATTCCAGCTTCTACCTTGGATAATATTGAGTATGAAGACGCCAAAGATAGAAATGAGTTAGATAAAAAAATAGCGATGATTATAAAACAGGCCGAGGCAGTATCTATTGTGCGCGACGGCATTGCTTCTTTTTATATTCATCCTTTTGTTATAAAAGCCATGCAGCAGAATAGGATAAATGGGTTGGCCGAGTTAAAGAAGATTACTGATGCCTTAAAGGCAATGGGGTATGAATTTGTGAGTTTAAAATCAATTGCTCTGGATAAATGAGTTATAAAAATAAATTTATTATTATTGGGGTAGTTGCGGCGCTAATTTTGACCGCGGGGAAATTACTTTATGCCGAGCAAGAGGATAGTAGTGCGGCAGTGTTTAATTTTATTAATAAGAATTTTGTTTTAGAAAATGGCGCGGTTTTAATTCGCAGTACGGATAAAAATACCGTGCTTTCGGAATCTGTGGGGCTGTATCTGATTGCTTGCGTGCGGCTCAACGAGAGAAAATTATTTGATCGCGCTTATGCTTTTGCTCAGGAGAATCTTTTAAGCGATAAAGGTATTTTTTATTGGAGGATTAATTTAAAGTCCGGTAAGAAAGATTGCTCTAGCGCTTCGATTGATGATTTAAGAATTGCGGAGGCTTTATGTTTGGCGGGGGAGGCTTGGCGGGACGTAAGCTATCGTGATGAGGCATTAAAGATTTCTCGGGCCATCTTAAATTTAGAGTGTAAAGACGGCTATATGGTTGATTCTTTTAGCTGGGATAAAACCGGGCAGCATACATCAAGCGTAGTGAATATTTCTTATTTAGACCTTGCGGCGATGCAGAGGCTGGCTAAGTATGACCCGGTATGGCGCGTGGTTTATGAGAATTCTAAAAAGATTATTTTAGATTCGCCAATAAAGAGCGGCTTGTTCGCGGAAAATTATGATTTAAGCACAAAAAAGTTTTCGCATAAAGACGGCAATATGATTAATCAGTTGTTAACCGCTTTATATTTAAGCCAGATTGGTGTTCCGAAGGAAGAAATTAGGCTGTATGATTTTTTGAAGGCTGAATTTTTAAAGAGAGGGAAAATTTGTAATTCTTATAATGCTTCCGGGAAGCCTAAAAATAACTATGAAACTAGCGCGGTTTATGCCTTGGCTAGCCGGATGTTTTATTATTTTCAAGATACGAAATATACGCAGAAAACATTAGACAGAATGTATTTATTTGAAATCAAAGATAAAGAGGATCCATTTTTCGGCGGTTTTGGAATGTTTAATCCTAAAGAGGAAAAAGTATTTAATTCTTTTGATAGCCTGAATGCCTTATTAGCAATAACGGAGGATAAGAGTGATGGTTAAATTTATTAAAATAGCGCGTATCATGCTGGCAATATTTTTTGTAGTATTTTTAGCTGCTGGGCTGTATGGTTTGGTTAAAAATAGGGCTGAAGGCTGTGATTATATTTATTACTGCGTATTTTTTGCGATAGGGCTTTGCGCTTTAGCTGGCGGGGTGGTTCTGGGCCTACTTACAACTTTAGTGGCGGTGTTTGCTTATGTATCATTTTCCATTATGCAGGCGGTATTTTTTGGGGAGGCGGTATATTTTAATCTTGAGCATTTGTGGTGGGTAACATTGTTTATCCTGGCCGGGTTTACAGCCGGGCAGGCAGGGGATAAGCTAAAGCATGTGAGCAAGGTTTTTAAAAAGCATGGCGAAGAAATAGAAGAGTTGATGGTGGCAGGCAGAGCAAGCCTATTTTCCAGCCTTAGCCGTTTTCGCGGCGATATTGAATATGAGATTTCCCGCGCCAAGCGTTCGCAGTCGCTTTTTTTGGTTTTTTATATTGAGCTGATTAATTTAGAGGATGTAATGAAAAGATTTGGCAAAGACGGGCAGCATAAGATTATGGATCAGGTGGGGATAGTTTTGCTGCGCATTTTCAGGGATACTGATAAAAAAGCCAAGGTGGATGAAAATACTTATGGCGTGCTTATGCCTGAAACCCCGGCTGCATCCGCAGAGGTAATTACTAAAAAAATAATGGGCGCGTTAAAGGCGGTTAAAATAGATTATAAGGGCGAGTTAATAAAATATGCTCCGTTGATTAAAGTCGGTTACGCGTCTTTTCCTAAGGACGGGAATAATTTGGCGGGTTTAGAAGAGAAGGCGCGCGCTGGGATGTTGGAAATTGTAGGTATATAAAAAAGATTGCTTCGTCGTCCCGCCGTTGGCGGGACTCCTCGCAATGACACTGTTTTGGGTAGAAATGATAAAATGAATCGCGTAAAGGTTTTAATATTAGCTGTTTTGCTAACAATTTTCTTAGGGCAGAGTTTTGCCTGGGCCGGCGTAAATAAGAAGTCGGTTTTTTTGATTGTCCAGGGGATAGATTCGGGGACTTCAGCGAAAAAATTAGACAATGTTATATTTTCTTTAACTAAGGCTAAGATTCCCTTTTGCCTGGCAGTTAATGTAGGTAATGGCTTTGCGGCGAATCCGTATTTGGCTAAGAATATTAATGCCAGCTTATCTTTAGGCGGGGCAGTTTTATTGGACGCCGGGACATTAGCTGATGGTAATCAAGTGGCTGTGGCTATAGATAAATTGATTGATAATAATATTATTCCTTTTGGGGTTATTTGCGGTAAAGCTGCTCGGGATGTTGTAAATAACAGCTCACTTAATCAGTATTGCTCTACATTAATTACCGAAGGTGATATTCCTTTTAAATCCAGCGACGATAAATTCCAGACGGTATTATCTAGCAGTTTTAAATTAGGCAAAAAAAGCGATTTTTATGAGAATACTGTTTTTTACCAGCAGATAAATAAAATGAGCCTTCTAAAGGATCCTTTTTTCGGGATAAGCGTGGATTTGGATTTTGACAGCGCAGCCTTGCTTAAGCTGGCGCATAATCTTAAGAAACAGGGGTATGTTTTTCAGGATCTAAAATCTTTGCCGAGCTATGTTCGTTCCAGAAACGCGGCAATATTTTTTAAGCCGGAATATTATGCCAATATTCCAGCCAGGGAAATAGTTTACGCGGATATTTTAAAATTGAGCCTGCTTAAGTTTGAGGCCAAGAATAATTATGTTGAGGAGAGTTTGTTTGACCAGGCGTTTAAGCTTATCTCTAGAAAGACATCAGGCGCATTAGTTAATGGGACAGTGCTTATTGACCTTATTGGTAAAAACGGGATATTCGTTGTCCGGCAGCTGCCTTTAGGCTCGGGGCAGCTTAAGGAAGTTAAGCAATCTTTATGGGCTTTTATATTTGGCAAGACGTCTGCCGGAATAATTGAAGATGCCTACCGCCTGGTCGCGGCAAGCGTATTCTTGATGACGTTTTTTATGATGCTTTATCTCATATTTATATTATTTTCTAGCCGAAGCAAAAGCAGGGGATTATAGAAAAATGTTTTCGCATATTGCCTTAGATACAATTTTTCTTCTAGCTTTTATTTCTATGTGGCTAACCCTGTTTTATCATGGGATTTTAACTATTAAGGGTTATGGTTTTTTTAGGTTTATTAATGATGAAGGTGAAAAGCTGATGGATAATATAGTTAATTTGCCCGGGGTATCGGTGATGGTCCCGGCTAAGAATGAAGGCAAGGTAATAGAGGATACTTTAGATACTTTGCTAGATTTGAATTATCCCTTGGATAAAATAGAGTTGGTAATTATTAACGATGGCTCAACCGATAATACTAAAGAAGTATTAGATGAATATGCTTTTCGGTATAAGAGAATCAAACCGGTGCATATTCCAGAAGATAGCGCCTGCCATGGCAAATCCGCGGCTTTAAATGAAGGGCTTAAACATTGTTCGTATAACTATATCGTAGTATTTGACGGGGATAACCGCCCGGAAAAGGATTCCGTGCAGTATCTGGTTAGGGCAATCATAAAAGATGAAAAATTAGCTGCGGTCTGCGGCAAAATCCGCACCTTTAACCGCAGTAAAAATCTCCTAACCCGTTTTGCCAATATAGAATTCATTTCTCATCAGTGGCTGATACAGGCGGGAAATTGGCGCACGCGCAGT
This sequence comes from Candidatus Omnitrophota bacterium, assembly GCA_043808405.1. GTDB lineage: Bacteria > Omnitrophota > Gorgyraeia > Gygaellales > Profunditerraquicolaceae > JAZDEX01. The sequence continues at coordinate 14,999 of JAZDEX010000039.1, forward strand.
ACCGCGCTTTTGCCGGGGACAAATTATATTATCCGTAAAGATATACTGCTTAGTGTCGGCGGGTGGAATGTTAATGCCTTAGCAGAAGATACAGAGCTAAGCTTTCGTTTATTTTCTTTAGGCTATATTATTTCTTTTTTTCCCTTAGCGGTTAGTTGGGAGCAGGAACCGGAGAATTGGAAGGCTTGGAGAAAACAGCGCCTGCGTTGGGTGCAGGGGAATAAATATATTATAAAAAGATATATTAAAGATAAGAATTTCAGGCGGGCGAATTTCATTAATTTTTTTCATATGCTGATGATTTATTATTTGTTGCTTTTATCCATTGTTTTTTCTGATATAATTTTCATATTAGGCCTAGCCGGAATAATTCGTTTATCTATAAGCGGGCCGCTGATTGCGCTCTGGGGTTTTACTTTTATAGTTTTTATCCTGGAGATTGCTATCGCGCTTACTTGCGAAGTAGGAGAGGCAACCCTGGCTAATGTAGCGCTGGCGGGGTTGATGTATTTTACTTATTGCCAGCAGTGGTTGTATATTGTAATAAAAAGTTTTTTTGCCCGGCCTGGGTATAACAATGGAGCTTTTTGGGCGAAGACAGAAAGATTTTAAAAATTAAGGAGAGAATAGTGAAGAGAATAATACTTTCATTTTTTTTATGCATTTTATGTTTACCGGTTGGATTATTAGCGCAAGGAAGCGTTATTGAAAAGGAAATTCCTGTTATCGGCAAGGATGATATAGCCATCCGCGGGACATTTAATGATTATGATGCTTTAGTAAATATTCCGGAATTTATCATCGTGGAAGAAGCGGTTTTATCGATTAATTTAAGCCATGCTAAAGAATTGACTCCTAATCTATCCAGCCTGACGGTTTATTTAAATGGCGCGCCTTTAAAAAGTATTTTTCTTACCCCGGAGAATTCTGATAATTATCAACTCTTAATCAGTTTGCCTGGGAAGCAGTTATTAGCCGGGGCAAATCAATTAAGGTTGTCTTTTTTTATGCGCTCATTAGATGCGCCTTGTGTTGATTTAGATAATCCGATTAATTGGGCGCTTATTCATAGCGATTCTTCGCTTAACTTTAAATTTAAGATAGACGATCGGCTTTCCGTGGGTAGTTTCGAAGATATTTTTGTTAAATCCCAAAGTTTCTTATCTTCAGGCACGGCTTTTGTCTTAGGTAATTTAAATAGCGATACTTTGGAAGCAGCAGCGCTAATCGCCCGGTATTTGGGAGCGAATACAGGCACAGCGCAGGATATCAAAGTATTTAAGGGGAGTGTCCCGCTCGAGGATGTAGGTAAGTATAATTTGATCTTATTAGGCGGACTTAATGATTTTCCTGATCTGCCGGAATTGCGCAAGCCTGACGCGTTAAATGCTACAATATTTTTATCCCGGCCGCAATGGGCTAAAGAGAAGTTTGTTTTTGGGGTGATTAGCCCTGAAGCAGGCAGCCTTAAGAAATGCGCTTTTTATATTACGAATATTAATATAAGCAAGTTTGATAATGCTATAGAGGCAATTAAATTAAGTAAGATTAATGCCTTTAAGCCTAAACGCAGCAGCCCTAAGCCGGCCCAGGGGCGATTTGGGGCATTGGGCTATCCGGATATTACGGTAAGTGGTATTGCTTCTAGAAAAACATCATTTAATTTTATCCGTCCGGCTAATTGGCTGCTTAAAGGCGGGGATATTGATTTTGCGATACAGTATTCTTCGTTTCTGGTGCGCGATACTTCCGGGGTAACTATAGAAATTAATGGCGTGCCGGTTACATCTCGGAAATTTTCTGGCAATCCTGATCTGCCGATGTTAATTAATGCTAAAATACCTAAACATATGTTAGGGGCAAAGAATTATTTTGTGGCGGCTAATTTCTTTTTTGATATTGGGCATAAAGATTGCAGTAATCAATTTAAAGATAAGGCTTGGGCGGTGATTAAGAATAGCTCGCGCCTGAGCCTGGCGCATTGGTATAAAAATAATAAGGACTTATCGGATTTTCCGTCTTTGTTTATGGCCGCGGATAAGCTTGCGCCCACGGCTATTTTTATTCCGGATAATCCCAGCGAGGATATATTATCTTTGGCGATGATTCTATCTTCGGCTATTGGTTCGGCAGCGCAGGTAGATTACGGAGCTGCGTTAATTAAATGGCCTGCCCAAATTAAAGAATCTCTTGGGAAAGAAAATATTATTATGTTAGGCAGCCCAAGAGATTTTCCTTGGTATTATCAGGTAAATAAGTTTATGCCGCTTAAGTTTGACCTGCAGAAAGGCGTTTTTATCTCCGATGATAATGTTGGGAATCTTAGCCCGGAAGACGATTACGGGATAATACAGGTGTGTAGATCTCCTTGGAATAGCGCGCGCACGGTTAGCTTGTTTACTGGTATTAGCCGCGCAGGATACCAGTTATTAGGAAAAAGCCTTGCCGATAGCCGGTTATATAGTAAGATGTCCGGGAATCTTGTTTATATCCCCTCAGAGAATAATATTTTTTCTTTTGGCCGCCAGATGAAAGAAGAGAATCGGATTGCCTTAGGCTGGTATTTTATAGGATGGTTGGTTGTGGTAGCGGCTTTTGCCGCGGCAATATTTGCCGCGTATAGCTTTATCTTTAGAAAGAAAAAATGATAAAGTTTTTAGAGGATAGGCGCTTTGTACTGGTTATTCTGTGTGTTGGTATTTTTTTACTTTCCGGGTATTCTTATGATACCAGCCAAGAGGATGTTGAGATTTTATCCCGGGCCAGGAGTTCTAGCATTAAGGGCAGCTGGAAACAGGGGATTGCCGAATATAATGAGTATTTGGCAAAACATCCGGATAGCCATGTAACCAAAAAAGAGCTGGGCATTCTTTATGCCTGGGATGGGAATTGGGCCAAGGCCAGGGAATTTTTAGAAAAATATATTGAACGTGTCCCTACTGATGTAGAGGCGCTGGAAATTTTAGGTGACGCTTATCTGTATGATAATAAATATCAGCAGGCAGAGGCGATATATAAAAAAATAATTGAGATCGACTCGGTATTTGAGCCGGCGTTACGTAAGAAAATAAAACAGGCGAAAATAGCAATGGCTTCGTATCCGGCTTACGCCTTTAGCTATTATCAGGAAAGAAATACCAAGACCCCGTATAAATCTACATCCCGTGATCATGAGTGGAGTTGGAATCAGCATGTTCAGAATAATTTTTATCTTGCCCCGAGCTATGGCATTAGAATAGATGAGATTTTGCAGAAGGTTATGCCAATTTATGGCTTGGGGTGTTCTTCTAAAGTGTTTGATAACAGTTATTTTAGTTTCAATGCTAAATACGAAAAGAACCGCTATGTAAACCGTAAATGGCGCACTCGGGCGCTGTTTTCCACTGTGCCTAAGGATAGTTATACTATAAGTTTAAGCCAGGATACGGCATATTATTGGGATGGTAATGCTTCTTATTCCGGGACTGTTAATGCCTCTAAGGCATTATTAAAGGATAAAAGTTTTATTGTTTTGTTAAGTTTTTTCTATGATCAGATAAAAAAGACATCTGCATATTTTGTCAGGATCAAGCCGCCTCTTGATGGGAATATGAGTAAGCCGTTAAATTTGATGACTGCGGGCTTGACTTTGGATAAAAGTTTTAAAATTAATGATGCTTTAAGTTTTAATGTGGGCAGTTCTGCCAAGGTAAATACCGATAGCAATAAGATCTTTAATTTTTTCTGCGGCAGTACGTTTAAATTGTTTGACAATGTTAATTTAAATCTGTATTCTTCTTATGGTTACGATAAAGAGCATTACGAATATTATTCATTACAGACTTACACAAGTTTTTTCTTTTAAGCGGCAATCATACGGGAGGCGGCTATGGCTAAAAGGATTTTAATTGTTGAAGACGAGCCGGATCAGCGCGAGGTGCTTAAATTCCGCCTTGAGCAGAATGGTTATGAGGTAATTCTTGCTTGCGATGGAGAGGAGGGCTTGTTAAAGGCTCAAACAGAACATCCTGATTTGGTGCTTTTGGATATTATGCTGCCGAAGATGGACGGTTTTGAAGTCTGCCGGCGCCTGAAACAGGATAAAAACACCGCGGCTATCCCGATAATGGGGCTGACTGCTTTTAGCCAAAAGAGCACGGAAGAAAAGGTGCGCGCCGCAGGCTCTAATGATTTTATGAGCAAACTTTCGGATTCAAGCGAGCTCTTAGCGAGGATAAAAAGGCTTATCGGCGGATAGTAAGGTAATTGTAAAATGTTAAATAATAGAGTAGTAATTACGGGCTTAGGTATTGTTAGCCCAAACGCAATAGGAAGAAGTGCTTTTTTTAAGGCGGTTATGGAAGGTGTTTCTGGAATTAAGTTAATTTCGCTCTTTGACACAGCAGAGTTTGAAGTGAAGCTTGCCGGTGAAGTTGCGGACTTTAAGCCGCAGGAAATTTTGGCTGGCAAGAGCCTGCGTAATTTAGATCGCAGCACTAAACTCTTGAGCTCTGCCGCAAAGCTCGGCTTAGATGATGCGCAGCTTTCTATCGATGATAATAATACGCGCGATACTGGGGTAGTTACCGGCTCGACTTTAGGCAGTTTAAAAAGTATTATGGATTTTGATACTGATGCCTTAAAAGATGGAGCACGTTTTGTGAATCCGGCATTTTTTCCCAATACTGTAATTAATTCTCCGTCTAGCCAGGTTTCGATAATGTTTAATATCAAGGGTTTAAATATTACTATTTCAACCGGCTCGACTGCGGGGTTGGATGCGATTAATTACGCCGCGGACTTTATTAGATTGGGGCGTTTAAAATTCGCGCTTGCGGCAGGGGTAGAAGAGTTATGCCTACAGACTTTTGCTGGATTTTATAAATCGTCGTGCGTGGAAAAAAAGATTTTAGGCGAAGGGGCTTGTGTTTTTATTCTAGAGGATTTAGATATGGCGCGCTCGCGTGGGGCAAATATTTATGCTGAGGTTAAAGGGTATAGCCAGAATTTCGGTGAAGGTGGATTAAGTAAATCCCAGGATAGAGCTTTAGAGAAATCTTCTTTGAGCAGTGAAGATATAGATGTGAATAATTATTCAATTGAGCTTTTGATCGGAAATTGTTTTAGCGCGATGAGCATTTTTGAGGCGGCCGCGGGAATAGTTAGGTTAAAAGAAAATGGTGGAAAGAATATTCTAGTTAGCGCTTCAAACTATGATGGTAGAAGTTCGAGCCTGGTGATTTCTAATGTTTAAAGATAAAATAGCGATAGTAAGCGGGGCGACGCGCGGGATAGGCCGGGCAATTGCATTGATGTTGGCGCAAAACGGCGCGGATGTTGTGTTTACCTATTTAAAAAGCGCTGAGGCTGCGGAGAGTTTAAAAAGTGAAATTGAAAAGTTAGGGCGCAGGTGTTTGGCTGTGCAGATGGATGCGGCAGATTTTGATCAGGCAAAGTTACTCATTGAGAAAACCAAAGAATTATTCGGCCGCTTAGATATTTTAGTTAACAACGCCGGGATTACCAAGGATAAGGCATTGATGATGATGACTAAAGACGAGTGGCTCGAGGTTATTAATACGAATTTAGGCGGGGTATTTAATTTGACTAAGGGAGCGATTGTAACGTTTTTAAAGCAAAAAAGCGGGCAGATTATTAATATAACTTCGATTACCGGGATGATTGGCATGGCTCGGCAAACTAATTACGCTGCTTCTAAAGCTGGGATAATTGGTTTTACTAAGGCGTTGGCGAAAGAAGTTGCTCCTTATGGTATAAACGTTAATGCGGTGGCTCCGGGGTTTATTGAAACTGACATGGTGGCTGGATTAAAAGAAGAATATTTGGCCCAGATGAAAGAAAATATTCCTTTATCTAGATTGGGAAAACCCGAAGAGGTGGCGAATGCGGTTAAATTTTTGTTGAGTGAAGGAGCGCGTTATATTACCGGGCAGGTTATTGTGGTGGATGGCGGTTTATCGATAAAATAAAGAGGGAGATAAATGGAAAATATTGAGAATGAAATTAGGGATTTGATTGCCGGGATTATTGAGAAAAATCCGGAAGAAATAAAACCCGAATCTCGGTTTTTTGAGGATCTGGGCGTAGATTCAATGATGGCCTTAGAGATTCTGGCGGGGATTGAAAAAAAGTATAAGATTATGATTCCCGAGGATAAATTGCCTGAGATAAGGACGCTAGCTGCGACAATTGCAATCGCTAGAGAATATTTAGCTAAAAAAGAGACGAATGCTTAATATAGAAGAAATTTATAAAATATTGCCGCAAAGATACCCGTTTGTGATGATTGACCGGGTGGTGAGCTTAGAACCGGGTAAAAAAATTACGGCAATAAAAAATGTAAGTTATAATGAATGGTTTTTCCAAGGGCATTTTCCTGAGCAGCCGATTCTCCCCGGGGTTTTAATTATTGAAGCTTTTGCCCAGGCTGCAATAATTCTTTTTGCTGCGGAAAAAACCATCGAATCTGATAAAAAATTGACTTATTATTTGGGCAATACTAAGGTAAGATTTCTGCAACCGGTTACTCCGGGCGACCAATTGATAATAACTATTGAGCCATTAAAGGTTGTAGCGCATGCGGCGATAGTTAAGGCCCAGGCAAAGGTGAAAGAGTTGCTAGTCGCCGAAGGCGAAATAGGTTTTGTGGCGAAATGACGAGGCGCGTTGTTGTTACGGGGCTGGGGGTTGTTTCTTCTATTGGAATCGGTAAAGATGATTTCTGGCCAAATCTAATTGCCGGGAAATCCGGAATTTCGGCTATCACTTCTTTTAACACCTCAGAATTTTCTACTCACAACGGCGGGGAAATAAAGAATTTAGATCACCGTATTTTTCTGGATAAATCTAGCGGCCAGAAAATTGGGCGCGCTTCTTGCCTTGCTATTGGCGCAGCGAAGCTTGGGGTCAAAGATGCCGGATTAGATTTAGAAAAGCTAGATAAAGATAGGATTGGTGTTTGTGTAGGCACGACCATGGGCGAGTCACAAGTGGTTGAAGAGATAAATTTAGCTTGGGTCTTTAAGGGGTTAGATGCGATAGACGTAGAGTTGATACCTAAATATCCGGCGAATGTTTTAGCGGCGAATGTGGCTAAAGAATTAGATTTGTCCGGGCCTAATATGGTTATCCCTAATGCTTGTGCCGCGGGAAATTATGCTATAGGATGGGCTTATGATTTAATCCGCTCAGGCGACGCGGATTTTATGTTTGCCGGCGGCACAGATGCTTTTTCTAAAATTGCTTTTATTGGATTTAATCGTTTACTTGCAGTTGCCCCGCAAATATGCCAGCCGTTTGATAAAAATAGGCGGGGCATGATGGTTGGTGAAGGCGCAGGTATTTTGGTTTTAGAATCCTACGATAGCGCTTTAAAAAGAGGCGCGCAAATTTATGCTGAAGTTTTAGGATATGGCTTAAGCTGTGATGCGCATCATATGACTGCGCCGCAAGCCGAAGGGATTAAAGAGGCAATTGAGAAGTCTTTGAAATTTAGCGGAATTTCCCCCGAGGATGTTAGTTATTTAAATGCGCATGGCACTGGTACTGCGGCTAATGATAGAGAAGAGTGTGCGGCAATAAAAAAAGTTTTTGGCGAGCGATATAAAAAATTACCAGTGAGTTCTATTAAGTCTATGCTTGGGCATACTATGGGGGCGGCTTCGGCGATTGAAGCAATTGCTTGCTGTCTGGCAATAAAAAATAATATTATTCCGCCCACAATTAATTATGAAACGCCGAACCCGGATTGCGATATTGATTGTGTCCCAAATGTAGCGCGTAAAATAAAAGTTAATATTGCTTTAAATAGCTCATCGGCTTTTGGCGGGAATAACGCCTGTTTGGTCTTAAAGAAAGTAAATGATGGAAAACAATTCTCAAAAATATAATTTTTTACTTGAGGGGACAAATAAAAGAGGCGTGCTTTTGATTCATGGGATTACCGGCACGCCTTCGGAGATGAATTTTCTAGGTAGAAAATTAAATAAAGCCGGCTTTACGGTTATGTGTAATACTTTGCCGCGGCATTGCGCAAGCTTAGGGGAATTAAAAAAAGTTACTTGGGAAGAAATTGCAGATTTTTGCGCCCAGGATTTGATACGTTTACAAGAAAAGTGTCCAGAAGTATTTGTGGGCGGGCTTTCCATGGGCGCTTTGATGGCGATTCATTTGGCTTACAAATCGCCTCAAGATGTGAAAGGCATTATTGCCCTTGCCCCGACATTATTTTATGATGGCTGGGCTCTGTCTAAGGGTAAGGTTTTGCTGGATTTAGCTTGGGCTGTCCCTTTATTGCGAAATAATATTAATATTCGTGAGAGTCCGCCCTATGGCCTAAAAGACGAATATATGCGCCGGCATATCGAAAGATTTTATAAAGGCGCTAAGTCTAGCGAATTTGATGATAAAGTGGTGATGTTTGGCAGCCCGTTTTTTCCTTTAGCCTGCCTTTATCAGCACCAGCTTTTTGTGAAAGTGGTGAAAAAAGAAATTCCATTTGTGAAAACCCCGGTTCTTCTGTTACATGCCAAAGAAGATGACATGGCCAGCCCCAAGAATTCTCTATATGTATTAAATAATATCGCCTCCCGGGATAAAATTTTAATTATGCTCGAAAATAGTTATCACATGATTACTATCGACCAGGAAAAAGAAAAAGTTGTCCAAGAGGTTATCAAGTTTTTAAATAAATTCTGAAATTATGGATTACGACGCAATTATTATTGGCGCAGGTATTGGAGGATTAACCGCGGCTTTCCGGCTTTCGGAAGCAGGCAAAAAAGTTTTACTTCTGGAGAAACAGCTTGTGCCCGGCGGTTTTGCTACTGTTTTTAAAAGAAAAGGATTTACTTTCGAATCTAGCGTTCATTGCGTTGATGGTTTGGGCAAAGGCGGTGATATTAGGAATTTTCTTGAGAGTTCTGGATTAGATAAAAAAGTAGAGCTTATTGAGTTAGATAATTTTGCCCGGGTAATTTATCCGGAGCATGATTTTGTATTGGATTTCGAGCCGGAGCATTTTATTGAATATCTAAAAAATCAGTTTCCTCAAGATAAAAAAGGCATAATCCTCCTTTTTTCGATAATAGACAAATTCTATGCAGAATTTTATCATTACGCATATTCAAAAATTCCTGAATGGCTGAAGATGGCATTAACGCCATTTATTTATCCGCATATATTGGAGTTTTCCGGAATTACTGTGCAGGACTTTTTGGAAAAACATATTAAAGACGAGAAATGCATTACTTTGATTACAGATATATGGCGTTTTGCGGGTTTGCCGCCAGAGAGGCTGTCTCTTTTTTATTTTCTTTTGATTTTTAAAGGCTATTATTATGAGCGTACTGCGTATGTTAAAGGCGGATTTGCTAAGTTATTTGAAGCGATGGCTAATAAAATTAAAGAAAATGGTTCAGAGGTTAGATTTGATATTAAGGCCGAGAAAATAATTTCTAAAGAGGGAAGAGTTCAGGCGGTTATAACGGATAAAGGCGAGAGGATTAACGCCAAAGTAGTAATATCGAATGGCAATGCTATTGATGCACTTACTAATCTGATAGATGATGATAAGTTAAAAATTGAATACAATACGCAGCTATCGACTCTCGAGAAATCTATTTCTGCGGTCCAAGTTTATTTGGGGCTTAGTTGTCCGGCTAAAGAATTAGGGATGACGCACCATATTTTTTCGGTAAATACAGCTTACAATCAAAATGGCCATTTTGAGCAATCTTTAGCCGGGGATTATGATAATTGTTCTTTGGAGTTAGTGGATCATTCTCAGATTGACCAAACTCTTGTCCCGCAAGGAAAGGGAAGCCTTTTAATTATGACTTTGGATAGTTATTTTAATTGGGATAAGTTAAGCGAGGCAGAATATAAGGTTAAGAAAGAAGAATTGGCCGAGAAATTTATTAGCCGGGCGGAAAAATATTTACCTGGGCTTTCAAAATATGTTGAAGTGGTGGAGGTGGCTACTCCGTTGACTATCGAGCGTTATGGCTCGTCGCCTGAAGGCGCGATATACGGTTTTGCGCAGACAGTTAAACAATCGGGAATAAACCGCCTGCCGCAAAAAACTAGAATTAAGGGGTTTTTTCTGGCCGGGGGTTGGACTTGGCCGGGCGCGGGGCTGCACCCCTGTTTTATTTCCGGGCTTACTAGCGCAGATTTAGCTTTGAAATTCCTTAAATGATGCTATACTTTTGTTAAAGCGGTTAGAGAAGATCCCGCCGTAAAACCATTCGTTATAAAAATGTCATATACAGTTTTTGCTTTGAAGTGGCGGCCGAATAATTTTGATGAAATCGTCGGCCAGAACCATATTGTTACTACTTTAAAAAACGCGGTTGGTAATAACCGCCTGGCGCATGCTTATATTTTTGCCGGGCCGCGTGGCGTGGGCAAGACTTCGACTGCTAGGATTTTAGCTAAGGCTTTGAATTGTAAAGATGGCCCGACGCTAAGCCCTTGTGGAAAATGCCCGGCTTGTGTTGATATTGCCGCAGGGCGTAGTTTTGATGTGATTGAAATCGATGGCGCCTCCAATCGCGGTATTGATGAAATCCGCACTTTGCGCGAAAATGTAAAATTCCCGCCTACTAACGGTAAATTCAAGGTCTATATTATTGATGAAGTGCATATGTTGACTACTGAGGCTTTTAATGCCCTGCTTAAAACTTTAGAAGAGCCGCCGGATTTTGTAAAATTTATTTTTGCCACTACACATGCGCATAAAGTGCCGCCGACGGTATTATCGCGCTGCCAGCGCCTTGATTTTAGGCGGATTCCGGTGGTTGAGATTATTAAGCAGCTTGAGCAAATTAGCGTTAAAGAAAAAATACAGATAGATAAAGAAGCCCTATTTACTATTGCCCGTTCAAGTGACGGGGCGTTGAGGGATGCGGAGTCGCTGCTCGATCAGCTATCGTCATTTGCTAAAGGGAAAATTTCTTTAGAAGATGTTATCGCGGTATTAGGGATTGTGGAGCAAGACGCGCTTTTTGAAATAACCAATAAAATGATGCAGAAAGATTCTAAAGGGGCGCTGGAATTATTTAACCGGGTTATTGATGAAGGTAAGGATATTGGAGTATTTTTAAGCAGCTTGATTGAGCATTTTCGTAATCTGATGGTGGCCAAAGTTTCAAGGGCGGATGTGAAATTGATTGATTTGCCGGCGGAGATTTGTGAAAAATTATTGGCACAGTCGCGGATTTTAAGTTTAGAAGAAATATTTGCGGCTTTTAATATTTTAGTCAATGCCCAGGAAATGGCCAAAAGGCTTGAATCTTTGCGTATTCCTCTAGAGATAGCATTGATTAAACTTTCACATGATAAAAAAGCCGCGGTAGTTATTCCGGCGCCGCCTGTTTCTAGTAAACCTGAATATCGCGAACCGCCAAAATCACCTTTTGTTAAAGAAATAAAAGTAGAAAAAGAAATTAAGCCTATTGCGCAAGAGAGAAAGGTTGAGCCTATAATTGCTGCAGAAGATGATGTGAACATAGCTACTACTTTAGACGCGGTAAAATCCGGATGGCAGGGGATTATTGATGCTGTATCGCGGGTTAAAATGTCGTTGGCTACTTATTTAAATGAAGGTAGCCCTGTGGGCCTGGATAAAAATATAATTACAGTGGCGTTTCCGAAAAATTATGCTTTTCATAAGGAGTCGCTGGAGGTAAAAGACAATCGCGATTTGATTGAAAAGATATTATGTGATTCTTTAAACGCCAATCTGCGCCTAAATTTTATTTTATCCCAAGAGGCAATACACAAAGAAACCGACGCAGAGCACCCATTTATTAAATCCGCGATTGCCGCATTTGGCGGCAGGATTATTAAGAAAGAATAATGTCAAATTATACTGAATCCATAGATAAATTAATTGAAAGATTGGTTAAATTGCCTGGTATCGGCCGCAGAAGCGCTGAGCGCATGATTACCTATATTTTAAATGCCCCCCGCGACGATATAAAAAATCTAGCGGAGGCGATTTTAAAGGTTAAAGAAAATGTGCATCTTTGCCGCATCTGTAATAATTTAAGCGAAGAGGAATTTTGTAAAATTTGTTCGGATGTGCGCCGGTATAAAGACATAGTTTGTGTCGTAGAAAAACCCAGTGATGTAATTGCTATAGAGAAAGCCGGAGGTTTCCAGGGCGTGTATCATGTCCTTTTAGGGTCAATATCTCCGCTTGAAGGTAAGGGCCCAACGGATTTAAAAATAAATGAATTGCTGGAGAGAATTAAAAAAGATAATATAAAAGAAATAATTATTGCGACCGACGCAGATACTGAAGGCGAAACTACTGCAATGTATCTTACCAAATTAATTAAGCCGTTTGGTATACATATTAGCCGCATTGGCCTGGGCCTTCCTTTAGGTTCCAATGTAGAATATGCGGATTCAGCTACGCTTTCTATGGCATTAGAATCCCGCCGGACAATTTAAAATTCCATGATTACCATAACCAATCTTTCGAAAAATTACGGTAAGAAGGTTTTATTTCAGGACATTTCTTTGACCATTAACCGCGGTGAAAGAATCGGCCTTATCGGCCCCAACGGCGCAGGGAAAACTACGCTTTTTTCTTTGATTCTAGGCGAACTTGAATCAACCTCAGGCGATGTGCAGGTACATAAAAATGTGCATATTGGCTATCTTGCGCAGGAATCAAGTTTCAAATCTGAGCAGACGGTTTTAGGCGAATTGACTCAAGGCGACGAAAGAATTAGAAAGTTGTTAAAAATTAAAGAAGAGCTGGAGGCAAAAAATGATGCTGGCTCTAAGGGTTATGGCGAGGCACTGCATAATTTAGAAATCTTGGGGTATTTTGAATTAGAGCATAAGGCTAAAGAAATATTAATGGGCTTAGGTTTTAAGGAAAAAGATTTCCATCGTTTAATTTCTCAAATGAGCGGCGGTTGGCAGATGCGCACGCTTTTGGCGAAACTCCTTACCTATCAATATGATTTGTTGCTCCTAGATGAGCCGACAAATTATTTAGATTTAAACGCCGCGCTTTGGCTTAAAGATTATTTGGCGGGTTTTCGCGGCACATTTATTATGATTTCTCATGACCGGGCGTTTTTAACCGATGTTACTAATTATACTTTAATTTTAGAAAATGGCCAGATTGCTAAGGTGCATGGTAATTACGAGCATTATGAGCAAATAAAGGCTGAAAGGCGGATGCATTTAGAAAAACAATTTAAAGAGCAGGAGAAAAAGCGTGAACAGCTAGAAACTTTTGTTTCGCGTTTTCATGCTCAGCCCAATAAAGCCGCGGCAGTCAGGTCTAAGCGTACAGCTTTAGAGAGATTAGAAAAAGAGGCAGTGCAATTACCGCCGGACACACGTGAGAGTATTCACAATTTTCGTTTTCCGGCGACGCGCCGCAGCGGGCATAAGATCATGACCTTAGATAAGATTTCTAAATCTTACGGAGATATTGAAGTATATAAAAATCTAGATTTTGAGATTAATCAAGGTGAAAAAGCGGTTCTAGCTGGTGAAAATGGCGCGGGTAAGTCGACATTATTAAAAATGTTGGCCGGGGTGGTTAATATTGATAGCGGCAGCCGGGTTGTGGGGCATAATGTGGACGCGGGATATTTTTCTCAGACGCGTTTGGACGTATTAAATCCGGAAAATACGGTTTTGCGCGAAGCTTATACTGCCGCGCCCGGGTTTATGTCAGAAGAAGTGATTCGTACAATCTTGGGCGCATTTTTATTTACCGGCGATGATGCGGATAAAAAAGTAAAAGTATTGTCTGGGGGTGAAAAAAGCCGTTTAATTTTGGCCAAGCTTCTTATTGATCCGCCGAATTTTTTGCTGCTGGATGAACCAACTACCCATTTGGATGTGGATGCGGTTGAGGCGTTAGGCCGGGCGCTTAATCAATACGAAGGGACGATTGTTTTTATTAGCCACGATATTTATTTTGTACGCTCGGTTGCCAATACAGTTTATGAAGTAAAAAGCGGGCATATCCGTAAGTTTCCCGGGGCATTTGATTATTATTTAGAAAAAAAAGATGAGCCGGAATTTGTTGGTGAACAGAAAAAACTAAAAGCTGATCCGGCTAAGCAAAAACTAGAAGAAGATAAGTTTAAGGTAAAAGAAGAAGAAAAGCGGCGTAAAGAAGAAGAAAAACAACGTAAAAACCACAACGCCCAGGTTCGCGCTGAAATTATAAAGCTTCAGAAGAAAAATGAAGCTTTAGAGTTGGAAAGTTACGCCAAATCGCGGGCATTGTCAGATCCGCGTATTTTTCGCGAGGAAGATACGGCAAAAGACTATGGCAGGCGCTTGAAAGAAATAGAAAAACTGGTTTTCGAGCTGAGTGTGGAGATAAAAAAGCTTGAGGAGCGGATTATTTAACGCTTGATTTAGCCTTTTTTTTCATATAAAATAAGTTCTACAATTTTGCATTTTTACTTTTGAATTTTAAATTTTCTTTATTCCCCCTTAGCTCAGTTGGTAGAGCAGGAGACTGTTAATCTCTTTGTCCTAGGTCCGAGTCCTAGAGGGGGAGCCATCTTTCGAGAGGCGTTACGGCTAGCCGTAACGCCTTTTTCATTGGGATTAAACTTGTGCTTTTAAGGGGAGTCAGAAATATTTATTGCATAACATATTAGCAGAGCTATAATTTGTATTATGGCTGTATTCCAAATAAACAGAAAAGCTGTTATTTTATTTTTGATATTTTTATTTCTGGGGATTTTTTTAAGCTTCGCAGCGCATGCGCCAAAATTCCTATATTACCTTAGTTTCTTTCGCAGCCGCGGTTTCCAAATAACAATTAAGATAGCTATTGTCCTGGCATTTTGCCTTTTAATATTCCGCTGGTTTACTAAGCGGGTATTACCTCAAAACGCGCTAAAATTAGTTTACGGGGTTATATTTTTACCGCTTATTCTTTTGCCGGTTTTTAGGTGTTATTTTAAAGTGCCTTATGTATTTTGCCGCGCCTGCCCTAATAAATGCCCTTGGGGAATATCAAGGGCATTTATCTTGAGCGCTTTCTTTGCGCTAAATTTATCAGGAAAGTTTTGGTGCTTCTTTCTTTGCCCCTTGGGCACTTTTCAGGAATCTCAGGCGCAGATCTCAAAACAAAATATTAAATTATCATTCCATAGCGGCTGGTTGGCTTATTTGGTTCTGATAATTGTAGCCTGGATGTATTTTCTGGCCTTAGCCGGGCCCCATGTTGTAAGTTATTTTTTTGCTGGGCAATATGATTGGATGAAAATAACCGTAGGCATTGCTATTTTAATTCTTGCCATAGCATTTTTTATCCCAAGGTTTTGGTGCAGGTATTTTTGTCCGGTTAGCACTATTGCGGATTTAGTTTTAGATCTGCGCAGTTACTTATATAAAATCTTCTTTAAGTCTAAACAATGAAGGGGCTAAGAATGGGAAAAATATGGTTGGTAATTACCGTTGCATTTCTTTTATCCGGCTGTGCCGCAAAAATGGCTTTTTTGAATACGCAAAAGACAGCTGAGGATGTTCAAAGGGATAGAGCTAATTGCCAGTCAATAGTCGATGCCTCTGATTTTAAAGATTCTGATTTAAAGCAAAAAAAATTCAACCAGTGCATGAAAGATAAAGGGTATAATGTTGTTTCAGAAGGCCAGGCCGAGAAAATTCAAGGGTTCAAGGGGCTCTGGGTAAAGCCGGAAGTTGATTTTAAAGCCTATGATGCAATTTTTATCGGTAAAGTGGATTTAAGCCAGGCGAAAATAAAAAATACCAATATTCCTGATACTAAAGTAAGCGATGAGGATATAAATAATTTGGGCGAAGAGATGTTAAAGCGTTTCTCCAAGGCTTTGAGCGTTGTAATGCCGATTATTACGGATAGGGAGGCCGCGGCAGGAGAAAAATTTCTTTATATCAACTTAAAATTGGATAATATTTCTCAGACTAATATCGGCCTTAACGCAGCATTAGAGGTAGCAGGTAAGTTTACGCCTGTGCCTTTGCCTGATGGCCCGGAAGGCGTATTTTCTTTCGAAGGGGCAATCGTTGATTATTCCAATAAAGAAAAATTGATGACTATTTCAGATGAAGTTAAATCAGGTAAAAATTCTTCTCTTGCGGGATTTGAGAAATTTTCGCATTGGCAGTGCGCCTATAATATTATGGATTATTGGGCAGACCATTTGGCAGCGTTGCTTGCCAAAGAGCGCGGCCAGAAATACAAATCACAGCTGGGGTTTAAATTAATTAATTTCTAGCGAGCGAGAAAGGTTTACGTAATTAAATTATAGTGACTTTTAACCAAGGAGGTTAGTATGCCTTTAGCTCAACAATTAATATTTAGTATTCCGTCGGTTATTTTATGCGTTTTGATAATAATAATTGCGGTTGTTCTTTCCGTAGGCGGGACGCTTTTGGCACATCGCTTTATTCCTCTTCGTAAACTTAAAGTTCACAATGATATTGCCGGGCCGATTTTTGGCACCTTAGGGGTTATTTATGCGGTGCTGCTTGCGTTTATGGTAGTGGTTATTTGGCAAAAATTCGACCGGGCAAATACGAATGTCGAGATGGAGGTAAATTGCCTGGTGAATCTTTATGCTGATGCCGAGCCTCTTGAGCAGGCTTTTAAGCAAAACGTGCGCAGCTCAATCATTAACTATACGAAAACAATAATTAATGAATGGGATATCTTAGCTAAGGGTGACCATAGTCCTGAGGGCCACAAGGCCATATTGAAGCTTGTTACGCTCTACAGTAGTTATTCTCCAAAGACTGAGACGGAAAAGATATTTTTTCAGGAGGCTGTGGGTAAACTTAATGATTTACTTGATTTGCGTATTTTGCGCTTTTTAGATGCCCGTACCGGGATTCATCCTTTGCTTTGGTTTGTGTTGATATTCGCGGGAGTAATTACTATTGCCTTTACGATTTTCTTTGGTTCAGAAAGTTTAAGCGCTAAGATTCTTATGTCTGTGCTTCTGGCGGTAGTGATAGCGCTGGTTTTATTTATCATATTAGAGTTTAGTTTTCCTTTTACCGGAAGCGCTAGGATATCCTGCGAGCCGTTTCAAAAATTAATTATGTATTTAGGGATATAAAAGGCAACTATGAGAAAAATAAGATTTTCTGTTCTAATATTATTTTCATCTATTTTTTTATTGGCGGGCTGCACTTGCAAGATACTTGATTTAGAAAAGATAAAAACGCAGCTTGTTAAAGTGGATGACTGTACTCTAGGCTATAAAACTTTCGGCCAAGGGTATCCGTTGGTGATGATTACGGGTTATAGCGCAACAATGGATATGTGGGATGCGAGGGTTTTAAGTAAGCTTGCCAGGCGTTATAAAGTAATTATCTTTGATAACCGCGGAATGGGCGCATCAACAGCATCGAATAAAGAGTTTAGCATTAAATTATTTGCCGATGATACCGCAGGTTTGTTTAAGGCGTTAAATATAAAACAGGCAAATGTGCTGGGTTATTCTATGGGGGCGAGTATTGCTTTGGAGTTTACGCTTAAATATCCTGAAATGGCGAATAAGCTTATTCTTTATGCTGGCAATTGTGGAGGAAAAGAACCTGTAAGCCCTACGCCTGAAAATATGCAGAAATTAATTGATACTTCAGGCACGCCTGAGGAAAGAGGGAAAAGGCTGCTTAGGCTTTTATTACCTGAGCAATGGCTAAAAGATAATCCTGATCCAGCTAAATATTTGCCTAAGATTACGGAAACCTCTTCCATGGTAATTATTGATCGCCAAACTAAAGCCTTAACTACCTGGGAGGGCTGCTATAGCAGGTTGCCTGATATTATTCAACCGGTCTTATTGATAACTGGGACAGAAGATGTAGTTACGCCAGCTGAAAATTCACTGATTCTTGCGAATCGTATTCCTTTGGCCTGGCTTGCGCAAATTAAAGGTGGAGGACATGGCCTGATGTATCAAAGCCCTCGAAAATTCAGCAAGGTTATACTGGCGTTCCTCGAAGATTAGCTTAACTAAAATAGGGGAGTTTATGCATTGGTCCATAAATAATAAAAAAATAATAAAAAAATAAAATATTGACAAACTCCGGAAAAGTGTTATACTTCGTTCTAGTAAAAGTTTAGAGGTCTTGACCGTAAGGCGGAATATCTAACCTTGCGGTTTTTTTGCTTGTCATTGTTTGTCCTGTTAGGAATCCAATGTAGACAGGTAAAGATGAGGCGGATTTCTAATAGTTTACTAAATTTAAGAAAAAGGAGGTAACAAGCAATGGCAAAAGGATCAGTAAAGTGGTTTAGCGATCAAAAAGGCTATGGTTTTATCACCCCGGAAAACGGAAAGGATGTATTCGTACATCATTCTTCGATCAAGGGTGAAGGTTTTAAAACTTTAGCTGAAGGTCAGCAAGTCGAGTTCGACATCGAACAAGGCGCTAAAGGTGAACAAGCTACTAATGTAGTCAAGATATAATCTTGGTTCAAATATGGCCCGGGTCTTTTAAGAGATCCGGGCCTTTTTTATGGTATAATAAAATAATTCATTAAAAAGCTTCATGAAAGATTAGGATAATGGGTAATAAGAAAGCGAAAAAACGAACTAAAGCAGTGATTATCGCCTCTGGCGGTATGGATAGCACAACGCTGCTTTATGATATTATCGCCCAAGGTTATGAAGTTTACGCCTTGAGCATTAATTACAATCAGAAACATTTTAAAGAATTAGATTTTATCCGTAAAACCTGCAAGAAGCTTAAAATTCCGCATAAAATAATCGATTTATCTAGGGTAGGAAAAGAATTATTATTTGCTAGCGCGCTTACTTCTAATAAAATAAATATCCCTGAGGGAAATTATAAAGAAAAAAATATGAGATTTACAGTTGTGCCTAACCGGAATATGATTTTTTTATCTTTGGCCTCCGGATATGCTATAAGCCTGGGCGCAAAAAAAGTTTTCTATGGCGCCCATGCCGGAGATCACGCTTTATATCCTGATTGCCGAAAAAAATTTGTCCAGGCCATGCGCAAGGCTATTTCTTTAGCACATTGGGGGCCTTTAGAATTAGAAGCGCCGTATCTTAATTTAAGTAAAAGTGATATTACTAAGAAGGGTAAAACGCTTGGGGTTGATTATGCGCTTACCTGGTCATGTTATCAGGGCAGAGAAAAAGCTTGCGGCAAATGCGGAACCTGCCAAGAGCGCCTCGCAGCATTCAAAAAAATAAGCATTAAAGACCCGCTTGAATACGAGAGTTGATTTATTGTTATCCGCAGCTTATTTGTAATCCGAAAGCATAATCTCCAGGCTTTTTATTTATTAAATAATACTTGACATACCCCCTGGGGGTATGTTATATTTTAACTAGGAAAGGAGGCTAATGTGAATAAATATCCTAGCTATGATGCGAATATGGTGGCGTTAAGAAGAATAGAGGGGCAGGTCCGCGGGTTACAGCGGATGATTGAGGATAGGCAGTACTGTGTGGATATTTTAACCCAGATTCATGCAGTGATTGCTGCTTTGGCGCGGGTGGAGGATAAAGTTTTAGAAGCGCATTTTGCGCATTGTGTTACCAAGGCGGTAAATGGAAGTTCTGCGAGCGACAAAAAGAAAAAACTGGATGAAATACTTAAACTCATCCATCGGTTCCGTAAAATTTAACAAGAAAGGAGATTCTCGTGAAGAATTTTATTATTATGTTAGTTATAGGTTTAGCTTTATTGTCCCAAGGTTCTGCTTTTGCCGGGCAATGCTGCGCTAAAGGGCAGTGCAAGGTTGGCAGCGTTGCTTGTTGTAAAGATGGCGTATGCAATTGCGCTGATAAGTCTTGTTGCGCAAACGGCGCTTGTAAATGTACTAAGGATTGTTGTAAAGCTAAATAGGTAGTTTAGGTGTAAACTTTAACCCTCTACAATAGGACTTTTGTTGCAGAGGGTTTTTGTTTTATATTTATATTTTATGGTGTTCGTAGTTTTATGTACAGCTTATGGAATATATTATGTTGTAAAATTAAAGGCAAAGAGAAAGGTAAAGGTATAATTTTCTTGCTAAGTAAGCGGCTTTGTGATATAAAAAATACTAAGGAGGGACAAGCTATGTTGAAGAAAGGTGTATTAGTTGTAGTAGCAGTTTTGGCTTTTGCCTCTGCTTATGCCCAAGATGGCACAGAGCAGGCGAAGGAAGTTTCTCAGGATCAAGTTATTAGCGTAGCAGTTGCGCCGCCGGCTACGCCGGCTCAGGGTGTTGCCAAAGACCAAGTTATAAGCATCGCGACTGCGGCAGTTAAGGAAAAAGGATTTGCCGCTGAAGAAGCGCAGATAATTTACGATGATGGCAACAAGCTATGGCTTGAGCAAATAGGTAAAATCGCCGGGGTGGACAATTCTCCTAATTACGGTGTGCTTAAGAGAGGATTTCTTAAGAATTATTATACCGTATATTTTGATTTTAAAGAGCCGCTTAAAGATGTCTGGGTTTTTATAGACAAAGATACTGGCGAGGTGTCGGAAGTATATCAGGAGCAATAATTTATTTTTTTAAAGAGCCCTCTGTCATTTTTTTAAGACAGAGGGCTCTTGTTTATCGGAGGGGGGCAATGTTTAAGAAAATCGGATTTTTTATATTTGGTTTAATTTTAATGGTAAATATTTCTGGCTGCTTAGCGGTGGCTGCCGGAGCAGCAGGCGGGGCAGGCACAGCAACTTGGCTTGCAGGTAAAATTACTAAAGAGGTGGCAGCTACATTTGATCATTCTGTAAAGGCGGCTGAGTCGGGATTAAAATCATTAAACTTTCCAATCGTTAAACAGACAGTTAAATATGATGTTGCTCAATTTATTAGTAAATATACCGATGGAAAGACAATTTGGGTTGATGTTAAGCGTGTAAGCCAGAAACATACTACTATAGAGGTGCGTGTGGGCGCAGTTAAAAGCGATAATGAAGCAGAGCGTAAGATTATGGATAGGATTTTAAGATATTTATAAATTTAGAATTTTCTGGCAGTAGCTGTAGAGTAGTTTTTTAGAGCGCTGGGATATTTTAGAGCGATCAAGCATAGAAGCCGCTTCTTGAATTAGGGATGCGACTTCTTTTTTTGCGTATTCCAGAGCGCCTGAAGTTTTGGCAATCTTACGCATGGAAGCCAGGTCGGTTTTGGTGACGGCCTTTTTATTTAGGATATGATTTATTTTAGTTCTATCTTTCTTTTTAGAGTTATTATAGGCATACCAGATAATTATAGTTTTCTTAGCTTCTTGCAAATCCGCTAATACAGATTTTCCGATCTTCTCCTGGGCGCTAAACATACTGATTATGTCGTCTTTAATCTGAAATGCCCGGCCTAAATAAGCCCCGTATTGGAAAAGAGTGGTTATTTCAGATTCTTTTGCCCCGGATAAACTAGCGCCTATAGTTAAAGGGAAAGAAAATGTATAATAGGCGGTTTTAAGATCGTAGATTTTATAGATATCGCGTTGGGTAATTTTATTTATATCTTTTGCGCCGTATAAAAGCTCAATAAATTCGCCGCTTCCGGTATAAATTAGCGCGTCAATTAATTTACGCAAAGCCAATTCTTTACGTTCTTTTTTTTCATTGATACTTAAAAATGCTTGAAGGCCTAGCGCATACATTATATCTCCGGCAACTATTGTTAGGTCCTCACCGCTAAACTTAGCTTTTTTAAACTTTTTAAGATATTTGTTAAACATGGTGTGCATGGCAGGTTTACCGCGGCGAAGTTCGGATTTATCAATGATATCGTCGTGTACGAGCATGAAATCGTGTAGGAACTCTAAAGAAAGCGCGCTTCGATAAAGGTTAGCCGGCTTATTTTTCGAGAATCCTAGGTAACCAATGATAAAAAGCGTGGGGCGCACGCGCTTGCCTTTTCTTAGAACGAATTCTTTGATGTTTTGGAAGAGAATGGGCGAAAGTTTGCTTAAAGAATAGCTTTTATCTAAATCAGTAATGAATTTGGGAAGCTCTTTCTCAATCCTATTTTTTATTTTATCAAGCATGTTTTTATGTTAACATAGAGGGGTTATTTAGGCAAATAGAATCTAATATATTTTGTTAATCAGGTGTTGGTTAAAGAAGGAGAGGCGCAATGAAGAAGTTAGTTTTAATCAGACATGGGGAAAGTGTTTGGAATAAAGAAAATCGTTTTACTGGCTGGACTGATGTGGATCTTTCGGAGAAGGGGCTTGTTGAAGCAAGAAAAGCAGCGGAGGTTTTAAAAAAAGAAGGTTTTACGTTTGACGTAGCTTATACTTCGGTTTTAAAAAGAGCGATTCGCACATTGTGGTTTGTTTTAGATGGAATGGATTTAATGTGGATTCCGGTTTATCGCTCCTGGCGGTTGAATGAAAGGCATTATGGCGCGCTGCAGGGATTAAATAAAGCGGAAATGGCGGCTAAATATGGTGATGATCAGGTTCTAATTTGGAGGAGGAGTTATGATGTGCGTCCGCCGGAATTAGAAAAAACTGATGAGCGTTTTCCCGGTAAAGACCGCCGTTATAGCGAGCTATCTGAAAAAGAACTTCCTACAACTGAATGTTTAAAAGATACCGTGGCAAGATTCTTGCCTTATTGGCATGGGATACTTGCCCCGGCAATCAAATCCGGCAAAAGAGTTTTAGTCGCCGCTCACGGAAATAGTTTAAGGGCATTAGTGAAATATCTGGATAATGTTTCCGATGAAGCGATTGTGAGTATGAATATTCCTACCGGTATGCCTTTAGTTTATGAATTAGATGACGATTTAAAACCATTGAAGAGTTATTATCTAGGCGATCCGGAAGAAGTTAAAAAAGCCATGGAAGCGGTGGCTAATCAAGGTAAGGCGAAAAAATAATTTTTTAAAGATGGCAAGCTATGAATAAAGAATAAGTATGATTAAGCTTATAATTGATTGGTTGGTGTATGATATTTTTAAAATGAAGCAAGGGGCTCTTTTTTCCGAAGCCCTGAATTTTTTTCTTTACGACACAATTAAAATTTTTCTGCTGCTTACTGTTATTATTTTTATTGTATCTTTTATCCGAACTTTCTTTTCTCCTGAAAGAACACGGGCCATTCTAAGCCACAAACATAAATTTACAGGTAATGTTTTAGCCGCTCTTTTAGGGATTGTGACGCCGTTTTGTTCGTGTAGCGCGGTGCCTTTATTTCTGGGTTTTATTGAAGCCGGGGTTCCTTTGGGCGCGACATTCTCTTTTTTAGTCAGTTCTCCCATGATTAACGAGGTCGCTTTAATTATGCTCTGGGGGCTTTTTGGTTGGAAAATTGCTTTGATGTACATCGGAAGCGGGCTTATGATTGCAATTTTATCCGGTATAGTCATCGGTAAATTAAAAGTAGAAGATTTAGTCGAGAAATTCAGTCATAAAAAACCCTCGTGTTGTACCCAAGAAATAAAGCAGACATTTAATGATCGGATTGCTTTTTCCCGTGATTATACTAAGGATATTCTTAAGACGGTTTGGCTTTATGTAATTATCGGTATCGGCCTCGGGGCATGGATACACGGTTATGTTCCCGCAGACCTCTTGGCTAAATATGCCGGCAGGGGTAATTGGTTAGCGGTGCCTTTTGCGACATTGGTAGGAATACCTCTTTATTCAAATGCTGCTGGCGTTATTCCGTTAGTCAGCGCGCTTACTGAAAAAGGTGTGGCTATGGGCACAGCCTTAGCATTCATGATGGCCGTGACCGGGCTTTCTCTTCCCGAATTCATAATTTTGCGCAAGGTTATGAAGCTTAAATTGCTTATTATTTTTATTAGTGTTGTTGGGGTTGGGATTATCATTACAGGATATTTATTTAATTTTGTTCTGAGGTAGAGCATGCATATTAAAGGTATGAAAAGCAAAGCGAAAGAAATCAAAAAAATTGTTAGAGAGGGTTATGCTAAGGCAATTACGCAGAATACTTCCTGTTGCTCTACAGATTCCTGCTGTGGAAGTACAAATAAAGCTAAAAATATAAGTAAAACGGTTGGATATAGTGATGCGGAAATGAACACCGTTCCTGAAGGTGCGAATTTAGGTTTCGGGTGCGGCAATCCGGTAGCCGTCGCATCATTAAAAGAAGGCGATGTGGTGCTTGACTTGGGCAGTGGCGCAGGGTTTGATGCGTTTCTGGCTTCATCGAAAGTTGGCAAGACCGGCCGCGTTATTGGTGTTGATATGACGTCAGAGATGATTGAAAAAGCTAAGGCGAATGCTAAAAAAGGCAATTATACGAATGTAGAATTTAGGTTTGGCGAGATTGAAAAGTTGCCGGTTGATAATAGCTCTATCGATGTGATTATTTCAAACTGTGTTATCAATCTTTCGCCTGATAAGAAAGCGGTATTTAAAGAGGCGCATAGGGTTTTGAAATCCGGCGGCAGGTTGATGGTCTCAGATTTAGTGCTGGTTAAAGACTTGTCGGATGCGCTTAAAAGTTCTGTTGAGGCGTATGTAGGTTGCCTTGCCGGAACAATTAAAAAAGATGATTATCTAAAATTTATAATAATGGCTGGATTTCAGAATGTTGAAATAATCAGTGAGTTGCCTTATCTAGTTGATGCGATATTTGACAATCTTGAGAGCGCTCAAGATGCGGTAGTTAGTATAAAAGTTTCTGCCGTAAAGAAATAAAATAACGGAGGCATGATGAAAATTGAGATTTTAGGTGTCGGTTGCCTTAAGTGCAAACAGCTTATTGCTAATACTGAGGTGGCGGTTAAAGAATTAAATATCCAAGCTGAAATCGGTAAGGTCACGGATATTGATAAAATTATCGAATACGGCGTAATGATGACTCCGGCTTTAGCAATTGATGGTACTGTTGTGTCAGCAGGGAAAGTTTTAAGTAAAGACGAGATTAAAAAGATTATTTTAAAATAGGGAGGAAAAGTTGAAGAAATTAAGCGTAATATTTCTAGCGGCTGTTGCGATAATTAGTGCGAGTTTTTTAGCTTTTGCCGCAGAGGATAAGCCTGTAGGAAAGGTTATCGTATATTATTTTCATGGAGCAATGCGCTGTCCGACCTGTCATAAGTTGGAGCAGTATTCCAAGGAAGCGATAGAAGTTAACTTTAAAGATGCGCTTGCATCAGGGAAGTTGGAGTTTAAAGTTGTAAATGTAGAAGATCGAGGTAATGAGCACTATAATAACGATTATCAGCTTTATACAAAATCGCTTATTTTGTCTTTAGTTAAAGATGGCAAAGAAATTAAATGGAAGAATATGGATAAAATTTGGGAGCACGTCGGCAATAAGCAGAAATTTATTGATTATGTAAAGAGCGGGGTTGCCGATTTTCTAGAGGCAGCTAAATGACAGAGGTATTTATGGGTATGCTTGGAGCGTTGTGGCTGGGCATTTTGACATCGATTAGTCCATGCCCTTTGGCCAGTAATGTGGCGGCTATTTCGTTTCTCTCTAAAAAAATAGCACATCCAGCACTGGTGTTTATTTCAGGGTTAGCGTATACATTCGGCCGGATGGTTTCTTATGCTCTTCTGGGATGGATTATTATTAGCTCTCTTTTAAGCGTTCCTCAAGTTGCTCAGTTTTTACAGAAATACATGGGTAAGGCTTTGGGCCCGTTATTAATTATTACCGGGTTAGTTTTGTTAGAGATAATTACTATTGGTCTTCCAGGATTGTCGCTTTCGCAAAAGCATCATAATAAACTTGCTGATTCTGGCGCGCCGGGTGCATTTTTGCTGGGTTTTATCTTTGCCCTGGCATTTTGCCCAATTTCAGCGGCGTTATACTTTGGGAGCCTTATTCCTTTAGCTGTTAATAGTAAAAGCGGCATTGTTTTACCATTTATTTACGGAATTGGCACAGGGTTACCGGTTCTTGCATTTGCTGTTGCCATTGCTTTGGGGGTGGCGTCTTTAAGCCATTGGTTTAATAAAATAACGCGGCTTGAATTTTATACTCGAAAGATTACGGGAGTTATATTTATTCTTGTTGGCTTATATTACACAGGGATATATATTTTGAAATTATTTTAAGGAGAAATACAATGCCAGATAATATAATTAAAAAATTAAGTTTTTTAGATCGCTTTCTAACCTTATGGATATTTTTAGCTATGGGGCTGGGAGTTTTATCTGGGTATCTATATCCAGGGATAGCGGATTTCTGGAACCGTTTTCAGGTTGGCACAACCAATATTCCTATAGCCGTAGGTTTGATTTTAATGATGTACCCGCCGCTGGCTAAAGTTAAGTATGAAGAATTGGGTACACTCTTACGCGATGCCCGGGTTCTTTTTCTGTCTTTAGTACAGAATTGGATTATTGGCCCGGTGTTAATGTTTATTTTGGCGATTGTTTTTTTGCGCGGCTATCCAGAATATATGGCGGGGTTGATTTTAATTGGCCTGGCGCGTTGTATTGCCATGGTTATTGTTTGGAATGATTTAGCTAAAGGCGATACAGAGTATTGCGCGGGCCTTGTGGCATTTAATTCATTTTTTCAGGTTTTATTTTATTCAGCTTATGCCTGGTTTTTTATAGGCGTTGCCCCCGGATGGTTCGGCTTGAAAACAATGTCGGCAAATATTTCTATGGGCCAGATTGCCCAAAGCGTATTTATTTATTTAGGTATTCCGTTTTTAGCTGGAATGCTTACGCGTTTTGCTATTATTAAAATTAAAGGTAAGGCCTGGCATCATGAGAAATTTATTCCTAGAATTAGCCCGCTAACTTTGATTTCTTTATTATTTACTATTTTTGTGATGTTTTCTTTGAAAGGTGAGTATATCGTTAGGATTCCGATGGATGTGTTAAGAATTGCTATTCCGTTATTGATTTATTTTTTAGTTATGTTTTTGTTATCTTTCTATATGGGCAAGCGCTCTGGAGCCGGCTACGCCAAATCAGCAACGCTTTCTTTTACTGCCGCCAGCAATAATTTTGAATTGGCAATTGCCGTGGCAGTTGCGGTTTTTGGGATTAACTCTGCTCAAGCCTTTACCGCAGTTATTGGCCCGCTGGTCGAGGTACCGGTTTTAATTGGGTTGGTTAATGTGTCATTGTATTTTAAGAAGAGGTATTTTTAATGAGTAGTGGTAAGGAAAGATAATGCATATTCCTGATGGGTATTTAAGCCCGCAAACAGGTGGGTTGTTTTATTTAGTAATGCTGCCGATTTGGATTATGGCTTCAAAGATCGTTAAGAAGGCTTTGAAAGCGCGGCAGGTGCCGCTTTTGGCAATTGGCGCGGCATTTAGTTTTGTAATTATGATGTTTAATGTGCCGATACCCGGAGGGACTACCGGCCATGCAGTGGGTGCGGTGTTGGTTGCGATATTGCTGGGGCCATGGGCAGCTTGTATTGCCGTAACAATAGCTTTAGTAATTCAGGCTTTGCTTTTTGGTGATGGAGGGATTATTGCTATCGGAGCAAATTGTTTTAATATGGCATTTTTGGAAGTGTTTGCCGGCTATTACATATATAGGATTATTAGTATACGTTCGAGTACTACTTCAGGCAGGCGGGTTGCTGCCGCTTTTATTGCCGGATATGTGGGGATAAATATCGCCGCACTTTCTGCGGCAATAATGTTTGGAGTTCAACCATTATTTTATAAAACTGCCAGTGGCCAAGCGTTATATTGCCCCTATGGCTTAAATGTGGCAGTGCCGGTGATGCTAGGCGAGCATTTGTTGATATTTGGCTGGGTTGAGGCATTGGTTACGGCGCTGGTAATTAAATATTTGCAAAAGCAGGATCCGGATTTGTTGAATATATGAAAACTACGCAGAAACTATGGTTGGGGATTCTGATTCTAGTAATATTATCTCCTTTGGGTTTGATTTTGCCGCATTATTTTAAAGCTGGCAGCGCTTGGGGTGAGTGGGGTAGTGAAGAGGTTGGTGGCCTGGTAGGCTATATTCCAAAAGGTTTAGCCAAGTTATCTACTATTTGGAACGCGCTTATTCCGGATTATGCCTTTAAAGGTTGGGAAGAAAAAGGCTTGGGAAGTTTAAGCCTTGCTTATATCGCCTCGGCGATAATCGGAATCTTCGTTATTATCTGCGTAGTCTTACTAATCGGTAAATTTCTACACAAAAAAGATTAAGAAACCGCTTTCTTTTGAGCCCCTTTTAGCCTTGCCTTTTACCTATATATAAGGCATACTTTATCCACAGAATATTATTATTAACAAAGTGGCTATCGTTTAAATGGTAGCTACGCTTGTGGGTAACTTTAATTTATGCCTAGCAAAACCCTATTTAAGATACTCTCATTATTTATTTGCTTCCTGCTTATTTTTGATCAATCAGGTTTAGCTCAGACTGCGGCTCAGTTGAATATAGCTGGCTATTTGAGCGGGCTGAATAATGCTGCTATCCAAAATAAATTCCGCCCTTTGCATTTAAGGTTTCTGCAGTATATTGCAGAGAATAATAGCTTTAAGCTATTAATAGACAAGGGGAGCGGCAGTGTCATTGCGAGCGAGGCTGAAGGCCGAGCGAAGCAATCTTTCAAGATTGCTTCGTCGCCTGCGGCTCCTCGCAATGACACTGAGTTAGAAGCGGCCACTAAAAATCTCCTAAATTACTTCTTCATCGGTTTAACCCTTCCTAATGATAGCTTTTGGGTAAATCTCCGCCCTGACTCGCCTGACAATATTATTGATGACGCTTTAGCCAAAACCGATGTGGGTAAAATTCTTCTTGAAGCGGATGTTCAGTTAAAGAAAGACACCGCTAAATTCACCTCGCCCGATACCCCTGAAGGGAAAGTTTATTGGAGTAAGCTTTATAAAAAAGCAGGGGAGCTTTTTGGCTCTGAGAATATTACTATTCCTACTTTAACCCGGCCTTGGATTGTCCCGGGTGAAATTATTATTTATGAATCTAAAGGCAGCGCCTACGTCTATAAGGCCAGCTTGAAAGTAATGCTGGAGGAAGACTATCTTAGGGATGCCTCTAGTAGTCGACGTTTAAACGTCGACTACTCTGTGGATAACTTTAAGGATGAGAGATTAAAGCAACTTAATAAATACTCCACAGAATTAATTAAAGAATCTATTATCCCAAAACTTACCAAAGAAATAAATACCTCTAAGCGTTACGCCGCCCTTCGACAGGTATATTATTCGTTAATTCTCGCGCAGTGGTTTAAAACGCGTTTTAATGTAGGGGCACCCCTTGTGGGTGCCATAAACGATAGGGCGGGCACAAGGCCCGCCCCTACAAATATGATTAATCTTATTGATTCCAAAAATCTCACCAACCTTACCTCCAAAACCGCTTGGTCCAAAGATACCTATTTCCAAGAATACCAAAAATCTTTTAAAGATGGCGAGTATAATTATCAAGAGCCAGTTTATACTATGCAGGGTAAAAATATTAGGAGTTATTTCTCTGGTGGGCTTACACTGGGTAAGGCTGTAGCTGGTGCTGTTTCATCTGATCCAGCTGGTTTAGCCGGCGCAGGCACCGCGAGAATAGAACATTCTCTGAAAGCATCACCTGATACTGTGGCTAATCTTGCGGTTACCGCTGAATTAAATCCAAATAACCCTTCTGAAGTTACAAGAGTTACAGCAGGAATCCCAGAAGAGGCGTCCTTGCCCGAGGTTCCTCAAGCCCAAGGCCAATCAATAGGCGCCTCTTCTTCAAATATTGATTTAGATGATAGTACATCTTTAACTGATTTAGGCCAATCAACCGGTAAATCCGGTTTAATAGGGAAATATGAGGTTATAGACGGACCGGTATTCAATGAAACCCTAGGGATACTTGTAGTAAGGTTAAGAGATATCGAAACTCAAAAAGAAAGAACCGTTAATCTAAAATTAGCAAAAAGAATTTCGCTTAAAGATACAAAAAGAAAATTGCAGGATAATCAAATTTTAATGAACAATAAAATAGCAGGAAAGATTGTTAAATGGTTTTTAGATATATTTCATGGTGATATATTAGCCATAGAGGATAACGAATATGGTATTTTTGGTGCTTCAGGCAGCACGATCATTGTAACAGATAAGCTTTCAGCCAACCCTATAGTATTATTTCATGAAGTAGGGCATAGTGCTATAGATTCGGGGGCTGTAAGTGTTGATGAAATAATAGATTTCTTATCACCGGAAGCGAAGTCGTGGTTTGATGCACATATATCTAAGGGAGGGCGAGCAAATCTACGTGTACATTATGCTTTAAGGGCTTTGCAAAGGGATATATTTGGCGAAGACGACAAAGAGTTAACCGAAGTAATTAAACATAGCTTAGAAGGACAAGCCAGCGAACATCTAACGCCCAGAAAATCCGTTGTTAATATATGGCAGGCAATTAAGGGTCGAACTGCTATTTTAATTGGTAATGACAGACAAATAAGAAATTATTTAGCTTTAGAGTTGGAAGATTTTAGACAGACGTTTAATCCTGAAAGGTTAAAAAGAATTATTTTTCAATTAATTGATGCAAGGCGGCTCGAGTATCTCGATCCATTGTTAAGCGTTTTATGCAGTTTTAAATATATGAGCTATATGGATACACTTGCTCTGCAAGGCGAATCAATGGTACATGCCATTAATAGATCTATTGCTGATATAGAGCATAAACTGGTGCAAGCAGGGAATTGGAGTTTTTCGGAAAAAATGTCACGTTGGGGACGCGATGCCATAGTTAAAGCAGACTATATGAGAATAGATACAGATTTTAAGGAACAGGTTTTTAAAACAGGTAAGCGTGTTGATACAATTGAAGCAGTATTAGCCCAAATTGATGCCGCAAAATTTGGCGATGCCTATGTCCTTGAGAGAGTATTAACTTATGCTGAATATCTTACTTTATTTAAAGGTAAGACCTATGAATTAGGTATTTCCATTGTAGAGCATGAGGGAAAATATTATACGGTTATTATTAGGGGCAATAAAACATCTTGTTATATTTTAGATGGGCTATTAGGTATTCATATCCATCCTGGAAATGGAATATATACTGTTTTTGCCTCGTGGGGCGATATTGAATCACTAAGGGCATCTTCTAGTAACGATAATTATATCTACCACGAAGCATCTAAAAGCCTTCTTAAATATAGCATAATGGGAAATTATAAGCAGGATTATATTTTGATTAAGTTAGATGATGGCAGGGAATATAAATTTTCGATTAAGCATGATGATTTTAAAAATGTTCTAATCTATGGTCCAATGGTTGGCTTGGGAGAAAAGAATGCTGTTGTAATAGATACAGCTTGTAAGAAAATGTTGGAGTTATTACGACAGAAAGCGAATGCGTTTACAGTTTATTATCCGATTGGAGTAAGTATTAATTTTGATCCTACTATTACTATGGAGGGAGAGTTGCAAGAAGTAGGTAGTCGGATTTCTACTTTCTTACAAGCTGTTGAGGCCGCGACTGCTATAACTAGCAATGAAGTAATAGGCGAATCATCTAAACAAGCCATCTTGACGCCAATAGATGAATTGTTAGCGAGAAAAAATGCGGAAATTATTTTTTCTACTCCGCAAAGCCCTGAGAAGAGATATCATCTTAAGATACAAGAAGACTTTATGAGCCCTGGATTAGGGGAGAAAAAAACAGAGTCGATGTTTTCAGTAGAAACTGTTTCTCAAGAAGGAGAAAACGGGTATCCAGTAGCAATGCTGACAGGAATTACTATGGATAATGATGGTATTGTAACTTTTAATTGGATTATTACTTTAGATTATCAAAAAGTATTTAAAGAAATTCAGGGATTACGTTCAGCCTGTGAGCCAGGAGATATGACTTTAATCGATACCATGGCTCTTTATTTCGTAATCGGTTCTCCTGAATATGCTGCGCAGGCGAAATTTCTATGGAAGCATCTCACATCGTTACAGATTAAAACTGATGAAGATGTAACAAAATTTTTTCAGAATGCTCCTAAGAATTTGCGAGGTGAAGGTGTGGGTAGCGCTTGCCTTGAATTTCTGACTAGTTTTATGCCGATCGGAAGTAGAATAAAATCTGCTTTGGCAAATAAAGAATCTTTGGATGCGTTAGATAAGGGAGAGAGGCCTGAAAATACTTTAATTGGTAAAATGTTCCAAAGGTTAGGGTATGAAGTAAATCAGAAAAGTGATGATGGGTTTAGTATGTTCCCCGGCTATATTTTGGAGAAAAGAAGATTACCATATTTTAAAATAGTCTGGTGGAATAAAGATATACTCGGAAAACATTTTTTGCCATCCAACTCTACTCCCTCAGCCGCCGCTAAGGCTTCGAGCGCAGTGGTTAGCAATGAACAAGCTGGGTTATATATAGAGGATCAAATTAGAGCAATAGGAATGTATGCGGATACGCTTGAGGGCCGGCAGGGTAAATTAAAAGAAATGCTGGCAAAGGGCTTTGCCTACATAAAAGATGGTATTGTATTTATTAGAATACAGGGTTTATTAAATAAGGGGCAATTTGGACATATAGGCTTAGGGCAAACTTATGGCCAGTCAGTTGTATATATCGATCAAGATTACGCCGAGAATGCTACTATTCAAGGCCATGAATTAGAAGAAATTAGATTATGGAATCAGGCTTTAGATAATGAACTTAGAGGAGAGGTAAAGTCCCTCGGCGAAGTCCGCGCCTGGATGCGGGAAAATTTACAAGAAGCTGTAGATTTAACCGAGAAACTCCACGCCCAAGCAAATCAGAAATTTAATGTTGATGTATTCGCTAAAAGCTCAGGCATTATCACACAGCGCGATGGGGTAGAGGAATTAAGGTCCGGCGAGACTCCGAGCGTGGCGGCTTTTCCGCCACTTCAACAGAATGAAATGTCTGCTATAGTGGGCTCAAGCGTAAAGATAGCTGATGATCGAGTCTTACCTGGTAATAAATTAACTATTGATGCGTTGCAACAGATGCTTGATGAGATTTATCCTGGAGAGAAAAAAGAAGAAACCTTCTGGCAGTATCGAGGTAAGAATTATCTTTTATTGTCGACGCAACATTACGTAAGAGTCGGTAGTTTTGTTTTTCTACCATATGGTATTTGGCGCCAAGAAAAAGAAAAATTATTACCATATCGAGATTTTATAATTGTATCTGAATTACGTAGAGGCAATGAAGTAGGTATTTTAAATTTTCCATATGGAAATCAAACCCGATTATCAATTTTAATGCTTCAGGCTTATGCTATCCTAATTAAGGAACAAGTTATTTTAGATGTAGGTAGTGGTAGTGACGCGATTCTTTCTATAGTTGCAAGTCGCTTGGGAGCAAAAAAAATTATTGGCGTTGAACTAAACCGTGAATCAGTAATATTGTCACATGTGTTTTTAAAAATAAATGGAG
>JAZDEX010000040.1:0-4891 GCA_043808405.1 Candidatus Omnitrophota bacterium
GGATGGCAGGGTATTATCTTTACGCTGGGTTAGCGATTCTAGGCAGTGTTATTACGCTGGCATATTTCTTAGCTTTACAAAGAAAAGTTTTCTTTGGAAAATTGGCTCAAGGGTTTGAAGGCTTGAAGGAAGCAGGGGTAAATTTAACTATTCCCTCTGTAATATTAGCGGCAATTATAATTTTAACCGGGATATTTTTCCCGTTATTAACTAAATCGATCTTGTTTCCGGTTGGGTTTTAGAGAGAGCTGATAAAGATTGCTTCGTCGCTATCGCTCCTCGCAATGACACTGGTAGTTGGTTATTTAGGAGGTTCTAGGTGGTTTTAGAGATTATTATGATTATTTGCCTGGTAGCATTCGCGCTCTGGACGATAGTTACGCGTAGTTTATTGCGTTCGGCAATTGGCCTGGCCGCGGTAAGCGCGATTCTAACGGTTATTATGTTTAGCTTAAGCGCTCCTTATGCCGCGGTTTTTGAATTGTCGGTTTGCGCCGGGCTGATCTCGGTTTTATTTGTCTCGACTATTAGCCTTACTCATGGGCAGACCAAACAGGAAATATTAGATCACATGAGGGAAAGGCTAAGAAGGTTCTGGTATTTGCCGTTTATCATTTTAATTTTAGGGGTAATTTTGTTTTATACGAATTTAAAGTTTAATCTACAGCTTCCTGCCCCGGAAGTCCAAACTAATGTGCGTAATATTCTTTGGGGCTCAAGGCAAATTGAGCTTATCGGGCAGATTATCATTCTTTTGACCGGAGTCTTCGGAGTGGTGGTTTTATTTAAGGAAAGGCTTAAGAAATGATTCTTAGCAGCTTGCCTTTATTTTGGTATTTTTGTATTGGGGTAATTTTGCTTTCTGTTATTGGGATTTATTGTATTATCGTCAGCTATAATTTAATTCGCGTCTTAATTGGTATTGAGCTTTTAATTAAGGCGGTAACGCTTTTAATTGTGGCTGTGGGTTATGTTTCAGGCCACAGCGCGCTTACGCAGAGTTTAATTATTACTTTAATCGTTGTGGAAGTGGTTTTTATTACTGTGGCTGTAGGCGTGGTTATCGGTATTCAAAGGCACCATGATTCATTAGATGTGCGAAAAATAAGGCAGTTGAAAGGTTGATATGTCTGTTTGGTTAGCAAGCCCCCCGGTAGTATTTACTATCGTGTTTTTTGCGATTTGGTTGGTTTCGCATTTTTTGAAAAAACTTGCTTTTACTTCAAATAAGCCTGCGAAGAAGGGCAGTGGCGAGTCATACGCCTGCGGTGAAAGCAATTACGATGATATGGCTCAGCCGGATTACAGTGCGTTTTTTCCCTTTGCCTTTTTCTTTACGCTGGCGCACGTGGCGACATTGATTATTACTACTGTGCCGGTAGAAAGTATAGGCGCTTTTATTATCGCAGGGATCTATATTATCGGCGCGGCAGCAGGTTTATATATTTTATTCAGGAGATAAGTATATGAGTGTAGTATCAAAAATGGTTAATTGGGCGCGGCTTAAGTCGCCGTGGATTTTACATTTTAATACCGGGGCTTGCAATGCCTGTGATATAGAAATAATCGCGGCATTAACTCCGCGTTATGATATCGAGCGTTTCGGGGTAGTCTTAAAGGGTACCCCGCGGCACGCGGATATTTTAGTTTGTTCCGGGCCGGTTACTAAGCAGATAAAGGATAGGTTGATTAGAATTTATGAGCAGATGTCTGAACCGAAATTTGTGGTTGCCGTGGGGACTTGCGCTTGTTCCGGCGGGGTATTTCAAGGTTGTTATAATGTCGAAAGCGGAGTTAATAATGTTATTCCGGTTTCCGCTTTTATTCCCGGCTGCCCTGCTAGCCCCAAGGCGATTATGGACGGGGTGGTAAAGTTGTTGAATAGTTTAGAGGAGAAATAGTATGCCTAAAGAAGAGAATATAAAGGAAAAGTTAATAACTAAATTTTCATTTCTAGACGGTAAAATTAATATTGCCCGCGCGCGGCGCATTTTTGTGGAAGTGGATTATGCTAAATTCTTAGATGTTTTTGTCTATCTAAAAGGCGATTTAGGTTTTGGGCATTTATGTACCATAACCGGGCTTGATGAGGGTGAGAATTTATCGGCGATTTATCATTTGGCTAATGCCGAAGGGATTTTGGTAAATTTAAAGATATCCGTATTAAAAGAGAATCCCGTAATTAAGACTGTAATGAATCATTTTCTGGGCGCGCAGATTTATGAGAGGGAATTAATAGATTTGCTAGGATTTAAAGTTGAAGGTTTACCTGAGGGTAATCGTTATCCTCTGACTGATGACTGGCCTAAAGGAGAATATCCTTTGCGTAAAGATTGGAAGGTAAGCCAACATGCATAAATCAGATAAAGATTTAAATAAATTTAAGATTCCGCTGGGGCCGCAGCATCCAGCGCTAAAAGAGCCAGAGAGTTTTAGTATCGCGCTTAAAGGCGAAAAGATTTTGGGGGTGGATATTCGTTTAGGCTATAATCATCGTGGTATAGAAAAAGCTTGTGAAGAGAGGACTTATACCCAAGGCCTTTATTTAATTGAGCGTGTCTGCGGTATTTGTTCACATTCGCATTCTACTTGTTTTATTCAGGCAGTAGAAGAGATCGCCGGCCTAGAAATACCTAAGCGCGCGCAATATATCCGCACGATTATTGCCGAGCTTGAACGCATTCATAGCCATTTATTGTGGTTAGGCGTTGCCGGCCATGAAATAGGGTTTGATACCTTATTAATGTATAGCTGGCGTGATAGGGAAGTGGTGATGGATATTTTAGCTATTATTACTGGAAATCGGGTTAACTATGGAATGAATACCATGGGCGGGGTGCGCCGCGATATTGATAAGTCGCAAGCCCAGCAAATATTAACCGCTATAGATACGTTAGAAGAAAGAACTAAATATTATATTAACTTAGGCCTTGAAGAAACTACGATTATTAAACGCCTTTCAGGTGTAGGCGTATTAACTCGCGACGAGGTTTTAAAATTAGATGCCGTAGGCCCGGTTGCCCGCGCATCGGATGTGCCGCGCGATGTGCGCCGCGATGATCCGTATGCTGCCTATGGGGAGATCCCTTTTGATGTAATTACTGATAATCACTGTGATGTTTATGGCCGGACATTAGTAAGATTAAAAGAATTAATGGAGGCTTATAAAATAATTCGTTGGGCGCTGAAAAATTTCCCTGATGGCCCGCTTGTAGTTAAGGCCTCGCGTAAAGTTCAAGCGGGAGAGGCGGTTAGTAGGTATGAAGCTCCGCGCGGCGAGGATGTGCATTATGTGAAAGCTAATGGTACCGATAAACCGGAAAGAGTAAAGGTAAGGGCGCCGACATTAGCTAATGTCCAGGCGGTTAAACATATGTTAAGGGATAGATTTTTAGCGGATATGCCAATTGTAATCGCGGCAATAGATCCTTGTTTTTCTTGTACAGATAGATTGATTTCGATTAATAACGAAGAGGCGATTAATTGGGGCGCTTTGCGCAATTACGGCATTGATTGGTATAAAAAGAATCACGGAATAGATTTTACCGCGCTGAATAAGAAATTTCTGGAAAGGCTGGAGCGTTAATGTTGGGAGACTTGTTTTATATTTTGATTTTCCCGGGGTTTTTATTTGTATCGGTGTTTGCTTTAGCCGCGCAATTTATTGACCGCAAGCTTCACGCCCGCCTGCAAAATAGAGTTGGCCCTCCGTGGTTTCAGCCGCTGGCAGACCTGATTAAATTATTAGCTAAAGAAGAAGTGGTCCCTTGTGATGCTAACCCGAGGATGTTTGGGGTGGCGCCGTTATTTGCTTTAACCGGAGCAGTAACCGCGTTTCTTTATATACCGCTTTGGAAGGCGCAGTCTCTGTTATCTTTTAATGGCGATGTGTTGGTAGTTTTATATTTACTGACTATTCCCACACTGGCGTTTTTTATCGGCGGTTGGTATTCAACTTCTCTTTACGCGCGCATTGGTTCAGTGCGTTCAATGACGCAGTTGTTTGCTTATGAGGTGCCGCTTTTTATGGGGATTTTATCGGCCGCGCTTTTGGCGGATACCTGGTCGCTGGGAGAAATTTCTCTTTTTTATTCTGCGCATCCGGGGTATTGGTTGTTTAATATCGTAGGTTTTGCGGTTTCCATAATTGCTCTTTTAGGAAAATTAGAGAAGACTCCATTTGATATTCCGGAAGCAGAAACCGAGGTTGTTGCCGGGAGCTTCACTGAATATAGTGGCAGGCTTTTTGCGATATTAAGGATGACTTTGGATGTAGAATTAGTTGTAGGCGCGTCTTTACTCGTCGCCGTATTCCTGCCTTTTGGTATTGTTCTTAATCCAGGGATAGCTTTTATTATTTATTTGCTTAAAGTCTTAGTTTTAATTGCGCTTATTTCGCTATTGCGCACGGTTGTCGCGCGTTTAAGAATCGACCAGATGATTGATTTTTGTTGGAAATATATGGTACCGCTGGCGCTGGCGCAGCTGTTGTTTAATCTTGTTCTAAAAGGAGTTTTGCGATGAGGCCCGGCAAAATGATCCACGAAGTTTTAATGACTTTTCTAAAGAAGCCGGTAACTATACTTTATCCTAAAGAAAAAATAGATATGCCGGAGAATTTCCGCGGCAAGCTTAAGTTTTTCCCTGAGAAATGTATCGGCTGCCAGATGTGCGTGCGCGATTGTCCGACAGGGGCAATTGTTATTAAAAAAGTCGGTGAGAAACAATTTGAAGCGCATATAGATTTGGCAAAATGCATTTACTGCGCGCAATGCGTGGATGTTTGCCCCAAAAAAGCTTTAGAGGCCACCAAAGACGTGGAATTAGCCGCACTGGACCTAAAGTCACTGAAGGTAGTTTTCCATGGAGAACCTCCAAAACCTCCTCAAGA
>JAZDEX010000041.1:0-8617 GCA_043808405.1 Candidatus Omnitrophota bacterium
CATATATAGTGAATTGACAAATAAAATAATAAATCTCGCTATAAAAGTGCATGCAATTTTGGGCCCAGGATTCCCAGAAAGGTTTTATGAGAAGGCTTTGGCCTATGAATTTAATAAGAACAAGGTGAAATGTGGCAAAGAAAAGAATATGTATATTAAATACGATAATATTGCGCTTGGTATACAAAGATTAGATTTAGTAGTTGAAGATAAGGTTATATTAGAGTTAAAGGCAGTATCAGAAATAAACGAATCGCATACTGCTCAAACAGTTTCCTATTTAAAGGCATCTGGTATGAAGATAGGGCTTATTTTAAACTTTGCTAAGAATAAATTAGAAATTAAAAGAGTTATAGTTTAGTTTAACTCAGTGTTTCAGAAAGCATATTATTAGGATTAACTCAGTGGTTCAGTGATGAAAGAGAAAGCTAAGATATTAGATAAAGACGGAATTCAACGGGCGCTTACGCGTGTTGCGCATGAGATTCTGGAAAAGCATAAAGGTGTGGGTGAGCTGTGTTTGGTGGGGATTCGTAACCGCGGAGTTTATTTGGCTCAGCGCCTGGGGGAGATTATAAAGAGTATTGAGGGGAATGATGTCTTAGTAGGGACATTAGATATTACTTTATACCGCGATGATTTATCTTTAGTGGATGTGAATCCGATGGTGCATAAAACTGAAATTAATTTTGATATAAATGATAAGAATTTAATCTTAGTAGACGATGTTTTATATACTGGTAGGACAATTCGCGCGGCGCTGGATGCTTTAATTGATTTTGGCCGGCCAAAATCAATACAATTAGCAGTTTTGGTTGACCGCGGGCATCGGGAGCTGCCTATTCGCGCGGAATACGTAGGCAAAAATATTCCTACCGCGCAGAATGAAATTGTGAAAGTGCATTTAAGCGAAACCGACGGCAAAGACGAAGTCGTCATTATGGAAAAATAATATGATTTGGACACGAAAAGATTTGTTGGCCTTAGAAGAGCTAAGCAAAGAAGAGTTGGAATTTATTTTGGCTACTGCGGAATCATTCAAAGAAGTTTCTTCGCGTGAGATTAAAAAAGTTCCGGCTTTGCGCGGCAAAACCGTAGTCAATTTATTCTATGAGCCGTCGACGAGAACCCGCGTATCTTTTGAAGTAGCGGCTAAAAGATTATCTGCGGATGTAATTAATATTGCTGTTGAGACCTCAAGCGTTAAGAAAGGCGAGACCCTGATTGATACCGGCCGTAACATCGAAGCGCTTAAAGCTAATATAATTGTTATTCGCCACAGCGCTTCCGGAGCAGCCGCAATGTTAGCGCGGAATGTTAATATTAGCGTTGTTAATGCCGGCGATGGCTGGCATGAGCATCCGACGCAAGCGCTCTTAGATATTTTTACACTTAAAGAAAAATTAGGTAAAGTTGCCGGGCTTAAGGTAAGCATTGTAGGCGACATTGCGCATTCGCGCGTGGCACGCTCTAATATTTGGGCGTTGACCAAATTAGGCGCGCGCGTTACAGTTTGCGCGCCGAAGATATTAATTCCTGCGGGGATTGAGGAGATGGGCGCAAAAGTTACTTACGATATAGATGAAGCCCTGCATGACGCGGACGCGGTAAATGTTTTACGTATGCAATTTGAGCGTGACGGCGAAGAAGCCTTTCCAAAACAGTTAGAATATTTCAAAAATTATGGGATTACCCAAGAGCGCCTAGCGCGGCTGAAGAAAGATATTATTGTGATGCATCCTGGCCCAATTAATCGGGGTATTGAGATATCCAGCGAGGTTGCCGACGGAAAAAATTCGGTAATACTTGAGCAGGTAACTAATGGTATTGCGGTGAGAATGGCAGTATTATTTTTAGTAGCGCAAGGTAATGAAAGATTAAAGAGAGATGAATAGTGTCATTGCGAACCCGAGCGACAGCGAGGGTGAAGCAATCTAATAAAGATTGCTTCGTCGCCTGCGGCTCCTCGCAATGACACGAAACACCGAACGGCAAATTAAGGTACAATAAAATGAGTTTATTAATTAAAAATGGTAGGGTAATTGACCCGGCAAATAAATTTGATCAGATTGCCGATGTTTTGATTGAGAATCATAAGATATCTCAAGTCGGTAAAGATATCCCTGCTGAGGTAAAAGAGATTATTGACGCTAAAGGTAAAATTGTGATGCCGGGTTTAATTGATATGCATGTGCACCTACGCCAGCCCGGGCGGGAAGATAAAGAAACTATTTTTTCAGGCACAAAAGCCGCGCTTCGAGGCGGGGTCCTTTCAGTTTTAGCCATGCCTAATACTTTGCCAGCGATTGATTGTGTCGAAAATGTATTATTGTTAAAAGATATTATTAAAAAGACTGCTGTTAGCCATGTATTTATCGCCGGGGCAATTACTCGCGGCCGCCTAGGCAAAGAGCTATCCGATATTGTGGGCTTAAAGCGCGAAGGTGTGCTGGCGATTTCTGATGATGGCGCGTCAGTTGATGATGATATACTATTTCAAGAGGCGTTAAAAAAAGCCAAAGAAAATAAATTATTGGTAATTTGCCACTCGGAAGATAAAGCTTTGTCAAATAACGGCGTAGTAAATTTTGGTTTTACTTCTACGCGTATGGGCTTGCGCGGGATATCGAATGAATCTGAATATAAAAGAATAGAGCGCGACATAGAATTAGCGGATAAAGTTGGAACAGTTATTCATATTGCTCATGTTAGTTGCAAAGAGTCGGTAGAGATTATTGCCAAGGCAAAGAGTAAAGGCATTAAGGTTACTTGTGAAACCGCGCCGCATTATTTTACCCTCGATGATTCAGCGGTTTTAAATTACGATACGAACAGAAAGATGAATCCGCCGTTAAGAAGCGTTTCTGATGTTGCGGCGATTAAACAAGGCTTAAAAGACGGGACGATTGACGCGATTGCCTCAGACCACGCCCCGCATACCGAAAATGAAAAAGATATTGAGTTTGAGCGCGCGGAATTCGGGGTTATTGGCCTGGAAACTGAATTATCTTTAGCGATTACTGAATTAGTAAATAAAGATTTATTGAGTTGGCTAGAATTAGTTGAAAAAATGAGCTTAAATCCGGCGAAAATTTTAGGGCTGGGTAAAGGCACATTAAGCGTAGGCGCAGATGCCGATATTATTATTATTGATTCGGATAAAGAGTGGGTAGTTAAAAAAGAAGATTTTATTTCTAAATCCAAAAATTCATCTTTTATTGGCAGGAAGCTCAAAGGCGTTGTAGAATATACTATTTGTAACGGCAAAATAACTTATAAAAATGGAATTTATTGCTGATTTTCATATTCCTTTTAAGAGCTTGATTCCTTTAGATGAAATTATTGCCGATGCTAAGGGTGGGGTAATTTCTATATTTGCCGATAATGAAAAATCCAAAGAAACAGAAAAGCAGCTAAGTTTATTTTAATGAAGAGTGTAGTTATATATTATTCGTTTAGCGGGAACACCCGGCTTGTTGCCGTAAGCTTAAGGGAATTTTTAAGCTTGCGTGGTGAAGTCGATTTTTTAGATCTAAAAGTTAAAGACGAATCATCTAGTTTTTTGGGGCAGGCAGCCCGGGCCTTTCGGCATATCAAAGCGGACCTTCAGCCAGTTAATTTTAATCTACAGCAATATGATTTAATTTGTTTTGGCAGCCCGGTTTGGGCATTTGGCCCTGCCCCGGCAATAAACGCATATTTAGATAAATGTTACGGCTTAGAAAATAAAAAGGTAGTTTTATTTACTACCTATGGCAGCGGCACAGGTAATAAGCGATGTTTGGATTATATGCAGGGTATTGTGCGGCAAAAAGGCGCAGGTATAATTAATAGATTTTCTATTCAGCAATTCAAGATTAAAGAAAAAGATTTTATACTTTCAGAAATACGGAAAATATTGCCCCTGTAGTCCAACGGATAGGGCATTGGCCTCCGAAGCCAGTGGTACAGGTTCGATTCCTGTCAGGGGCAAAAATACAGTAGATAGTAGATAGTAGATAGTAGTTAGTAGGTAGGGTTTAGGGCTAAAGTGGAACAAATAGCCCATAAAAATAATAAAAAATCGAGTAAAGTGGAGTAAAAGTAGCTAAAATGAAGAAAAAAAGTGTGGTAATATTAGGTGGCGGGCCAAATAGAATTGGCCAGGGAATTGAGTTTGATTATTGCTGTTGCCATGCGGCATTTGCCTTAAAAGAAGAAGGCGTAGATAGTATTATGGTCAATTGTAATCCGGAGACTGTTTCTACTGATTATGATACTTCGGATCGACTTTACTTCGAGCCTTTGACCTTTGAAGATATTATGAATATTATTGAAAAAGAAAAACCGCTGGGGGTGATTGTACAGTTTGGCGGGCAGACTCCGATTAATTTAGCGGTGGCGCTGCGCAAAGCCGGAGTGAAGATTCTGGGAACAAGCGCGGATAGTATTGATATTGCTGAAGATAGGAAACGCTTTAAACAGATGTTGGACAAGCTTGAGCTTTTGCAGCCACCTAGTGGCACAGCTTTTAATTTTAAAGAGGCGGAAGTTGTGGCTAAACAAATAGGTTATCCGGTTTTAGTCAGGCCGTCTTATGTGCTGGGTGGCCGGGCAATGGAAATTGTTTATGATGAACATAAGCTTGAGGGGTTTATTAAGGAAGCAGCGGAAGTTTCCGGAGAGCATCCGGTGTTAATTGATAAATTTTTAGAGGACGCCGCGGAAGTGGACGTGGATTTAATTGGCGACGGCGAGGATTTTGTTATTGGCGGGATTATGCAGCATATTGAAGAAGCAGGGATTCATTCCGGAGATTCGGCAATGTCTTTGCCGGCGTATTCTTTATCGCTGGAGATGCTTAATAAAATTCGCGCCGCTACTATAAAGATGGCAAAGGAATTAAATACCATTGGATTAATGAATGTGCAGTATGCGATTAAGGACGGCAAGGTTTATGTTTTAGAGGTTAATCCGCGCGCCTCGCGCACGGTGCCGTTTGTTTCAAAAGTTATCGGCGTGCCTTTGGCAAAGCTAGCCACTAAAATTATGTTGGGTAGAAAATTAAAAGGCCTAGGGTTTACTAAAGAAATAATCCCTAAACATGTTGCCGTGAAAGAATCAGTATTTCCCTTTAATCGTTTTCCCGGAGTGGATATAATTTTAGGGCCGGAAATGAAATCGACTGGTGAGGTTATGGGGATTGATGAAAATTTTGCTCAAGCCTACATTAAGAGCCAGATTGCCGCAGGGCAGAAACTGCCTAAAAAAGGAAATGTATTTATTTCAGTTTGCGACCGCGATAAAAAATCAATTGCGCCTTTAGCTAGAAAATTACAAGGCTTAAAATTTAAGATTTATGCTACCAGTGGCACAGCCGGAGTCCTTGAGAAACATAATATCGGGGTTATGGTTTTGCCTAAGATCGCCGAAGGCCGGCCAAATGTTTTAGATTTGATGAAGGATGGGAAAATCCAGATGGTGATTAATACCCCGACCGGTAGGATTCCGCGTGAGGATGAGGTAAAAATTCGCTCACACGTGATTTCTTATAATATACCTTATACTACAACCATTTCCGGCGCCCAGGCGACGGTAAGCGGCCTTGAGGTTTGGATTAAGAAAGACTTAAAGGTAAAAGCACTGCAAGAATATAATAGACTACAGACCGTAGGCCACAGACCACAGACTAAAGCGAAAAAGAAGAGATATGCCTGAGTTGCCTGAAGTCGAAACAATTAAAAGAGATTTAGAGAAAATTATTTTGGGGAAAAAAGTTACCGAGGTTTGCGTGCATCATCCCACCGTTGTGCGCGAGCCGAGCATTAAAGAATTTCAAAAAGGCATTGAGGGCGCAACAGTTAAAAATATTTTGCGCCGGGCCAAGGTTTTGATTATTGAATTATCTAATGGTAAATCTTTAACAATTCATTTAAAGATGACTGGCCAATTGGTTTATCCTGGAGACGGGAAAAAAGCGCGGGTGAGCTTTCATTTATCCGATGGGAAAACCCTTGATTTTAACGATCAAAGATTATTCGCGGAATTGCGGTTACTTGATGATTGGCGCAAGTTAAAATTTATTCAAAATTTGGGGCCAGA
This sequence comes from Candidatus Omnitrophota bacterium, assembly GCA_043808405.1. Taxonomy (GTDB): domain Bacteria; phylum Omnitrophota; class Gorgyraeia; order Gygaellales; family Profunditerraquicolaceae; genus JAZDEX01. The sequence continues at coordinate 6,082 of JAZDEX010000041.1, forward strand.
GCCATTCGATATAACTTTAGAGCGGTTTAAAGAAATGTTAGCAAAAAAGAAAACTAAAATTAAGCCGTTGATTATGGATCAGGTGTTTATCTCCGGCATCGGCAACCTTTATGCCGCGGAATGTTTATTTCGTTCCCGGATCAGCCCGGAGCGCCCGGCAAATAGTTTGACGGATAAAGAAAAAGGATTATTATATAAAGAGATTAAAGATGTGCTGACTGAGGCCATCCGTTATGGCGGCTCATCAGTGGATGATTATGTGCGTGTATCGGGTAAACAGGGGAGTTTTGCCGCGCATCATAAGGTTTATGCGCGAGAAAATAAACCGTGTTTGGTTTGCGGCACAAAAATTAAGAGAATAGCTTTAGGCGGCAGAGGGACATACTTTTGCCCTAAGTGTCAAAAATAGTAATGTTAAATGTGAGGTCGGTTCTAACAGTGTCATTGCGAGCGAACCTTTAGGTGAGCGAAGCAATCTGACACAAGATTGCTTCGTCGCTTCGCTCCTCGCAATGACACGAAAGTGGAATATGAAAAAACGTATTAAGATTAATGGGTTGATAATATTTGCCGCGGCAGTGGGGATGATAATCTTCCCTAAAATATTTTTCCGCATTGCGCCGCTTAATTTTGGAAACTTGATTGCCGAAATTAGCGGCTTAACTTTTGTCCTTTTAGGGCTGTTATTTAGGGTTTCTGCCCGGGGGTATAAAGCCGAAAATTGTAAAGATGGGCATTCTTTGATTAAAGGCGGGCCGTATACTTTTGTGCGCAACCCTATGTATCTGGGGATTTTAATATCGGGCTTTGGCATTGTACTCGTGTTATTTAAATGGTGGGTGATAGGTATATTTGTTATGGTTTTTGTTATTCGTTACATATTGCTAATTTTTAGTGAAGAAAAATATCTAGACAAATTATTTGGTAAAACATACCTCGATTATAAAAAAAGTGTGCCGCGGTTGTTTCCGCGCCCGAAAGAAATTGTTTTTCGCAATACCAAAGAATACCTGCCGCTAAAGTGGGGTTGGATTGTGCGGGAAAAAGGGACGATTATCCCGGTTGTTTTGATTGTGTTGGTTATTAAGTCTATTAAGGGCCTGATGCTTGATGGGCCAGCGGTTTATGGTTATGAATGTTTAGGATTTATTGCTGTATTCGTTACATTTCTATTTTTTCTAAAAGCCCATGTTAGCGCTAAAAGCTAAAATAATCCAGAATAAAAATATTAAAGGCAAATATTTTCATTGCGTGCTTGAGGCTTTGGATATTGCCAAGCTCGCATTGCCAGGGCAATTTATAGAAGTGAAAGTCAGCGAGGGTTTCGAGCCTTTGCTGCGCCGTCCGTTTAGCATTCACAGAGTTGATAATGGTAAACTAGAATTGCTTTATGAAGTAGTAGGTGTGGGTTCGGCGAAACTAAGTGAAAGAAAAAGCGGCGAGGAGTTGGATATTATCGGCCCTCTGGGCAACGGTTTTAGTTTAGGGCTGGATATTTTAGTTGCCGGAGGCATGGGAGCCGCACCGTTATTATTTCTTGCAGAAAAAGTTTTTAGCTGTAAGCCGAAAGTTGTAAGCCGAAAGCTGATGGTGTTAATTGGCGCCAAGACTAAAGAACATATTCTTTGTGAAAGTAAATTTAAAAAAATAGGTTGTGAAGTTAAAATTTCCACGGATGATGGCTCAGATGGATTCCATGGCAGAGTAACAGATTTGTTAGTTGATATATTGAGAGCCCAGAGATGTAAGCGAGAATTAGTGATTGGCGCCTGCGGCCCGCGGCCGATGTTAAAAAGGGTTTCTGAAATAAGTGAAGAATTCGATTGTCTGTCTCAGATTTCTTTGGAAGAGTATATGGCCTGTGGTATTGGGGCATGCTTAGGTTGCGTTGTGCAGACTACGAATGGATTTAAGCGTGTTTGTAAAGAAGGCCCGGTGTTTGACGCTCGAGAAATAATTTGGGAGGCATAATATGAATAATGTCTTGTTAATTTTTGTTGGTTTATTGGCCGGGATATTTGGCGGAATGTTTGGGATAGGCGGAGCAACCATTGTAGTGCCTGCTTTAGTATATTTATTTGGATGTACCCAACATCAAGCACAGGGGACAACTTTGGCGATGTTAGTTCCACCTATTGGCATCTTGGCTGTTTGGCGTTATTGGCAAGCCGGGAATGTCAAGTTTGGGATTGCTGGATTTCTTTGTATTGGATTTCTTTTTGGCGCGTTTTTAGGCGCAAATTTTATTCAAAACATCTCGGATTTAATACTTAAAAGAATGTTTGGCGTATTTTTAGCTATTGTTGCGGTAAAAATGATTTTCTCAAAATGAAACTAAATTTAGAAGTTAAAATCGGAAAATTAAAATTAAAAAATCCGGTGATGGTGGCATCGGGGACGTTTGGTTATGTTGAAGAGTTTAAAGATTTTATGGATTTAAAGAAGCTCGGAGCAATTGTGACTAAAACTATAACGGTTAAGCCGCGCCAAGGCAATCGCCCACCACGCACCTGTGAAACTCCTGCTGGGATGCTTA
>JAZDEX010000042.1:0-2108 GCA_043808405.1 Candidatus Omnitrophota bacterium
CTCGTTAAGTTGGACGATGGCCGGCGTCAAGCTTTAGTTAAACTGGAAGATTTAAGGGCTAAACGTAATAAAGCCAATGATGAAATAAGTATTTTGCTAAAAGAAAAGAAAGACGCCAAAGAAAAAATTAATTCCATGAAAAGCATCTCTGCGCAAATAGGGCAGCTGGATGATGAGGTAAAGGCAGCGGATGGAGAGCTAACCCGTACTTTATTGGTTATTCCTAATGTCCCGCATTCATCTATCCCGGTCGGCGACCAGGCGAAAAATACGATTGTGCGCTCTTGGGGTAATCCCCGGAAATTTAGTTTTAAACCGCAGGGCCATATTGATCTTGCTCAAAATATGGATATTATCGATTTTAACCGCGCCACTAAAATAACCGGCTCAAACTTTATTCTTTATAAAGGCTGGGGGGCAAAATTAGAGCGCGCGCTTATTAACTTTATGTTGGACTTACATACCAAAAAGCATGGTTACACTGAAGTCTCTCCGCCTTTTTTAGTAAATAGGGCGTCGATGCTTGGTACAGGGCAATTGCCAAAGTTAGAAGAAGATATGTATAAACTTAAAGATGATGACCTTTTTCTTATTCCCACTGCTGAAGTCCCGGTTACAAATATCTTTCGCGATGAGATACTTAATGAGGATAAATTGCCCATTTATTATACTGCTTACACCGCGTGTTTTCGGAGAGAGGCAGGTACTTACGGCAAGGATACTAAGGGCCTGATCCGTGTGCACCAGTTTGATAAAGTAGAAATGGTTAAATTTGTCAGGCCTGAAGCCTCATATGATGAATTAGAGAGGTTGGTAAATGACGCGGAGGAAGTCTTACAGCTCTTAGAGATTCCTTACCGGGTATTAATGCTTGCTACAGGAGATTTAAGTTTTAGCGCCAGCAAATGCTATGATTTAGAAGCGTATGCCCCCGGGTTAGATAAATGGCTTGAGGTCTCCAGCTGTAGCAATTTCGAAAGTTTTCAAGCCCGCCGGGCAAATATAAGATTTAGAAGGAAAGAAGGCAAAAAAGTGGATTTTGTGCATACGTTAAATGGTTCAGGCGTTGCCCTGGCGCGCACGTTAGTAGCGATATTGGAAAACTATCAAGAGGAGGACGGCTCGCTTATAATACCTAAAGTCCTAAGGGGGTATCTAGATGGAAAAGAAAGAATTCCTTAAGAAGCCGGTTGATTTAAAGGTTAAACCTGAATTCGGGAGCCCGGCCAAGCCGGCCCGGATTTCTAACACTGTTTTTAGCCTGGTTAAACTTGCCTTAGGCCTTTGCTTACTGCCTTTTGTTTATTCTTTGAGCACAGCTTTCTTAGAGCAAATCGCCAATATTGAGTTTTCGTTGCAACAATCTTTTTGGGCGGGGGTAATTACTTTTGTTCTGGTGTATTTATTTATTTGGGAGCCGATAGCCGTTTATAATAAAGGCCATAGGCTAATGGAGATAATTTTTAGTTTTTTCCAACCCCTGCTTAAAGTCGCGCCGTATCTTTTGCCTATCTATACGATACTGTTATTTATCCTATATCTTCTTCTTTCTCTATTGATTAAATATAGATGGTTTATTGATGGCATGATGTTTTTATTCGGCCTGAGTATTGCGCTGCATCTTATATTTTCAGCCAAATCTATCCGCGCCAAAAAAGGCGATCTATTAAAGTAATTATATCTTCGGTTTTTCTTTTATTTATATTATAAACATCGGGCTGCTTGCGTTTTTACTTAACTTCGTAATTAGGGGTTTTTCATTTGTTGATTTCTGCAATAGTTCTTATTTAGTCGCGGAGGGTATTTTCAGGGCTATTTTTTCACAGCTCTTTAAAGTTTAATTATAAGGAGGAGTGGCAGAGCGGTCGAATGCGGCGGTCTTGAAAACCGTTGAGGCTGTAAAGTCTCCGAGGGTTCGAATCCTTCCTCCTCCGATGGAATTTCCCGACAAGGGAAATTCCATCGGATACTACACGAGCGTTAAACGGCGCGACAAGCGCCGTAGCGAGTGAAGTATCACCGTTAAATCCTATAGCCTCAATAATTGTTAGGTGAAGTCAGAAATTGGAGGCGTCGCATAGCTGGTTGAGTGCACCGGTTTCGAAAAC
>JAZDEX010000043.1:0-28279 GCA_043808405.1 Candidatus Omnitrophota bacterium
GGTAATTTGTTTGGGGCTCAAAGGCCTCAAAGTTGAAGAGAACGCTAAAGCAATACTTAAAAATCTAAGCGGTTTAACCATTGATATAAATAAATTTAAAGAAGAATTTGATGTTTTAGGTAATCATTTGACTAATGCCTCAACTAAATATTCTGATAGCCAGAAACGTTTGGATAAATTTTCGGATAAATTAATAAATATTCAAGATCAAAAGGCAATTGAAGTTAAATGATTTTAAATGTAAAAGTAATTCCGCGGGCAAGCCGTAATCTGGTTAAAGAAGAGCCTGACGCGCTAAAGGTTTATTTAACCAAGCCTGCAGAAGGTGGGCTGGCGAATAAACAGTTAATAGAAGTGTTGGCAGAACATTTGAAAGTAAAAAAGTATCAGCTTAAAATTATTAAAGGCGATACTAGCCACCACAAGCTTATTGAGGTAAGCAATGCTTAAAGAATTCATTACGCATCAGGATAAAAAGTATCATTCTTTCTCTTTTGCCGGCAAGGGCCTAATTGCGGCTTTTTCTACGCGTTCATCTGGCAATATGTCTTTGTGCTACGGTGATACGGCCAATTCTTTTAACAACCGCAAGAATTTTCTAGCTGAGTTTGGGATTGATTTTGCGTCTTTGGTTTGCGCCCGTCAGGTGCATGGCGCGCATATTAAATATGCTAAAGAGGCTGATAGAGGAAGAGGCTCAATGTTTTATGATAGCGCTATTACCGGCACAGATGCTTTTATCACGGACAAAAAGGATGTGCCTTTAGCGATATTTACCGCGGATTGTTTGTCGGTATTTTTATATGATCCGAAAACTCCCGCGATAGGTTTGGCGCACGCAGGCTGGCGTTCGACCAAGAGTAACATTGTTAAAAAAGCCATTGGGAAGATGCAGGTTAAATTTGGTAGTTTACCTGAAGATTTGCTTATTGGTTTTGGCCCGGCAATTAGAAATTGCTGCTGCCAGGTAAGCTCGGAGTTTAACGATTATTTTTCTTTCGGGGTTAATGAACGAGATGATAGATTTTATCTTGATTTGGTTGCGATTAATAAAAGGGAGAGTATAGAGGCTGGAGGGAGCGAGAAAAATATTTTTGATTCGAGGATTTGCACTTCTTGCAAAAACGAGAACTTTTTTTCATATCGTAAAGAAGAAAAAGCTTCCGGCAGAATGATGTCAGTCGTTATGTTGAAATAAAAGTAGGTAGTAGTCAGTAGTTAGGGGTCAGGGAAAAGCAAAAGAATAAATTATGTATTCGCTGGAATTCGTTTTGCATATAAATAACACATCAATCAAGATGCTACGCGACTCAATTATTGATTTCGGCACTAATTTAGAGATAGCTGCTTGCCGCGAGCATACTGGCCGCGGCATGAGTCTTAAAATTAACATTAACACTTTTGACCCGACGATAATATTTGATACCTGCGCGCAATTTGGCAGGATTAAATCGGTAAAGGTTCATCAGGAGAAGGAAGCAAAATGTATATTGTAGCGTTTGTTACTTGCGCGAGTTTTGAAGAAGCGCAAAAAATTGCCTCGGGGTTAGTTGAGAAAAAACTAGTTGCCTGCGTAAATATTATAGATAAAGTCAGTTCACTTTTTTGGTGGGATGGTAAAGTTGACCGCGCCCAGGAAGTGTTGCTAATTATGAAATCGAAGCGAACAAAGATGAATCAAATTATTAAAACCGTTAAATCTGGGCATAGTTATAAAGTGCCGGAAATTATTGCCCTTCCTATAATCGCAGGATACAAACCTTATTTGGAGTGGATTGATGCAGCTGTCCGGGACACCGTTTGATTATTTAGTTGCCTTTGCCGGTGGGGTGTTAATGAGCCTGACTCCTTGCGTGTATCCCTTAATCCCGATTACTGCTGGATTTGTTGGGGTTCAATCAGCCGGATCGAGACTTAAAGGATTCAGCTTAAGCTTTGTTTATGTTACCGGCATTGCTTTGGTTTATTCGGTTCTGGGCACAGTCGCGGTTTATAGCGGGCAGTTATTTGGGGTATTTAGTAAGCATCCACTAATACATATTATTGCTGGGACAATAATTATAATTTTTGGCATTGCTATGCTGGATGTTTTTTCATTTTCTTTGCCGCAGCTAGTACACCAGCCAAAATTCAAAGAGCACAATTATTTATCCGCATTTTTACTGGGTTTAGTTTCAGGGCTGATGATTGGGCCATGCCTTACTCCGGTATTAGGCGGGATATTGATTTATGTTTCAACTAAAGAAAGCGCCTTTTACGGAGCCACGCTTTTACTCAGCTTTGCCTATGGTATGGGTTTAATTTTAATGCTTATTGGGACTTTTAGCGCGATATTACTCAAATTGCCTAAATCCCGGGCGTGGATGAATTATATTAGAAAAGTATTTGGTTTGGTTTTTATCGGAATAGGCATATATTTTGTCTTTTTGGGATTAAGGAGAATATTATGAGTAAATTTTTTATTTTTATAATAGCGATGCTGTCTTTTTTTCTTTATCGTGTAAAGGCTCTGATAGCCGGGCTATAGCCCAGGAGGTAAAGGTTGCGCAGATTAATCCCAGAAGCGAAAAACTCGCCCTGGATTTTGAATTAACGGATTTAAAAAGCGGCAAATTTGTTTTAAGCAGCTATAAAGGTAAAAATCCAGTGCTTTTATTTTTCTGGACCACGGAATGCCCATTATGCGGTTATGAAATGCCGGTATTAAATAAAATGTATCCCGATTTATTGAAAGACGGTTTGGTTGTAGCTTCAGTAAACGTAGGCGAAGATTTAGGCCTAGTTGTAGATTATATGTCGGCGTACCCAGATGCTTTATACCCGGTACTTTTAGATATATCTTATTTGGTGGCCAGAAAATACCGGGTTTTTGGCGTGCCTACGTATATTTTAATTGATAAAGATGGCTACATTGTTTTCGTGGGCCATCGTTTCTCACAAGCAAAATTTAAGGAGGTAATACCTTAATGGACGCGCGCGTAGATAAACTTATAAAAAACCTTAAGCAAAGAAATATCTCCGGGCTTTATTGTGAAAATAAAGAAGAGGCTAGCCAGAAGATTTTAGAAATAATCTCCGAAGATTCTACGATTGGATTCTCTGGGTCGGTAACGCTTGAAGAAGTAGGGGTTATTAAAAAACTTCAAGCGCGCGGCAACAAAGTATTTAATCCTTATGAAGCTGGTATCAGCAGGGAAGAGAGCTTAAGTTTGAGGCGGCAGGGTGCGCAGGCAGAAGTTTATCTGGCCTCAGCCAATGCTATTTCTTTAGAGGGAGAGTTAGTTTTCTTTAGCGCATATGGCAACCGGACAGCAGGCATATCTCATGCCAAGAATGTAATTATTGTTTGCGGTATCAATAAAATTACTCCGGATTTAGCTGCGGCGCTTGAAAGGGTGCGCGGATACGTAACGCCGTTGAATCACAAGCGCCTTAATTGGCCTGAAAATAAACAAATGTGTTGCCAGATTTTGATAATTGAATCAGAAATTATAGCTGACAGGTTAAAAGTGATTTTAGTCGGCGAAGAATTAGGATTTTAAGAAAGGAAAGAGTATGCTAGACAAAATGAAGCAGCTGATGGATATGCAGAGGAAAATGCAGGAGATGAAGAGGGAGCTTGAGAATACCAATTTTGACGTGGAAAGCTCATGTGGCTCAATTAAGATTACTATGAACGGTTCGCAGGAAGTAAAAAGTGTTATAGTTAACCGCGATCCGCGCGAATTAGATAAAATTAATCTTGAGAAGGCGATTAAAGACGCGTATAACAGGGCAATTAAGCGTTCGCACGATGTTGCCGCGGAAAAAATGAAGAAAATTACCGGGATGAATATCCCGGGCCTGTTTTAATATGGAAGACAAAAAAGATTTCTACAAAATAGTTGAGAAAATTTGTTTAGGCGACAGCCGTTACAAAGCCGACGCTTATGAATTTATGATGCAAGGCTTGCATTTTACTCAAAGTAAAATCAAGCGCAAAGGCCATATTACCGGCAGAGAGCTTTTGCAGGGCTTGCGCGAATTCGCAATCGCGCAATACGGCCCGATGGTTAAGGCTGTCCTTAATCATTGGGGGATTCATAAGACTCAGGATTTCGGCCATATTGTTTTTAATATGGTCGAGGAGAAATTGTTGGCTAAAACCGACACGGATTCGTTGGATGATTTTAAAGATATTTATAATTTCGACACGGTTTTTGCCAATGTTTTGTCGGATTCGCTAAAGGATATTTGCTGCGATAAGGGCTAAAGAATATGCGAGAATTAAGAGGCTTAGCTACTGGAATCGGCAGCCTTCCGCATAAAGATGCGGATGAGGCCATTGATTTAATTTTTAAATATTTGCCGGAGATTCCTTTTTGGCCGCAGCTGCCCAAAAGAAACCATCGCGAAGGTATGGTTGCGCAATACGGCGAGAATTTGCCTTGCATGAGGTTTGTTAGTAACAGCCTTATTTTTGACGGTTCAGAAAAAGAAAAAGAGCTGGAAGTATTTTACGAGCATATTATTGCCGGCGATGCGGATTATTTTAAGATTAGCCCTGATTTTGCCGCCGGGCTTTATAGGTTTTACGAGCGCCTAGAAAAGATGGATTTAAGTAAAATAAAATATATTAAGTGCCATATTACCGGGCCGTTTACTTTTGCCGCCGGTTTAAAAGATGAAAAGGGCGTTTCTTTGCTATATGACCCGATTTTATTGCAGGCAATAATTAAGGGCTTAGGAATGAAGGCGTTTTGGCAGATTAATTTGTTTCGTAAATTCGGCAAACCGATAATTATGTTTGTTGATGAGCCATATTTAAGCTGTTTTGGCTCGGCTTACGCGGCAATAAGCAGAGAAGATGTGGTTGGCGGCCTGACCGAAACCATCGAAACCTTTAAATCTGATGATGTTTTGGTTGGGGCGCATTGTTGTGGTAATACTGATTGGTCTATGTTTACCGATGTCCAGGGGTTAGAGATTATTAATTTCGACGCTTTTGATTTTCAGGATAAATTTGTGCTTTATGCCGCGGATTTGAATAAATTTTTAAAGCGTGACGGAGTGATTTGCTGGGGAATTGTGCCGACTCAAAGTGATTCAGGTTATCAAACGCCGGAGCAGCTTGCTAGAAAGATAGAAGGCGGTATAGAAACGCTAGCTAAGAAAGCTTTAGATAAAAATTTACTTTTCTCTAATCTGCTTATTAGCCCTGCCTGTGGCCTAGGCAGCTTGGAAACCGGGGCTGCGGACAAGATTCTACAACTTTTATCGCAAACCGCCTTGATCTTAAGAAAAAATCCCTAAAAAACAAACCATTTGACAAATCCCCAGAAAAGTTATAATATAGTGCAACGTTTTTCTTGAACACCCCGCGCTAATTGGTACCTTGGCATAAAGGATTGCCAAGTGCGCCCTTTTTGAGACAGTATTGCGCGGGTCGAGCCCTTTTTGGGCAGGGAGACTTGTTGATGAAAGAGATTAGAATTCACGCGCGTGCCGGCCAGGGCGCGATAACTACTGCGGAGCTGCTGGGCAACGCTTATTTTTTAAACAAAATGTATCCTTATGCCTTTCCTAGCTTTGGCGCAGCCAGAATGGGCGCGCCGATGAACGCCTTTGTGCGTGTTGATTCCCAGCCGATACGTTTAAGAAGCCAGATTTATGAGCCGGATTACCTTCTAATAGTGGATCCTACGCTTATGCGCGGGTATAACTGCTTTTCTGGTTTGAAAGAGAATGGCGTTGCCATTATAAACGGTACAGAGGGTTTAGAATTACCCAAATTAAGCCCGAAGCAGAAGGCTTATGTTGTCCCGGCAAATGAGATAGCCATGAGAACTATCGGCCGTCCGCTAGGCAACACAACTTTAATTGGTGCGTTTGCCGCGGCAACCAACGAGATAAAATTAGATAATTTGCTGGAGGTTATCAAAGAAAGATTCAGCGGCAAGGCGCAGGAAGGCAATATTAAAGCCGCGCAAGAAGGGTTTGAATTTGTCAAAAAGAAGACTGTGTAATGTGTAATGATTAGGAGTAATAATGTTTGGACCATTAACGGTTAATCCTCGGAAAACCACAGGCAGTAAAACCGGCTCTTGGAGAATGCAGACCAGGCCGCAGTTTTTGCAAAAGAATTGCATTGCTTGTAGGATGTGCTTTAATATCTGCCCGGAAATCTGTATTACCGGAAAAGAAAAGAATACTTTTATTTGTGATTATATATATTGTAAAGGTTGCGGGCTTTGCGCGATCGCCTGTCCTAAAAAAGATATTATTATGGTTGAAGAAGTTCAAGGAGAGAATAAGTGAAGGAATTATTAGAAGGTTCACAAGCTGTTGCCCGGGTAATTAAGCTTTGTAAGCCCGGAGTAATTTCCGCTTATCCAATTACTCCTCAGACGCATATCGTCGAGGATTTGGCGCAGATGGTGGCTAATGGTGAACTGGACGCGCAATTTGTAAATGTGGAAAGTGAGCATTCTGCCGCCTCAGTGGTTCTGGGCGGCCAAGCTGCAGGCGTACGCACTTATACTGCGACCAGCTCTCAAGGCCTGTTTCTTATGACGGAGGTAGTTTTTAATATCGCCGGCATGCGCCTTCCGGTGGTTATGACTGATGCTAACCGCGCGATATCCGCGCCGATTAATATCTGGAATGACCAGCAGGATTCGATTTCTTTAAGGGACGCCGGCTGGATTCAGATTTATGCTGAAAATAATCAGGAAGTAGTAGATTTTCATTTAATGGCTTATCGTTTAGGCGAAGATAAATCTATAATGCTCCCGGTGATGGTTTGTATGGATGGTTTTATTTTGACTCATGGCATGGAAGTAGTGGATATGCCGGATCAAACTAAGGCGGATAAGTTTTTACCACCTTATAAAGCATTATATAAATTAGATGTCGAAAATCCGATTAGCATGGGATTGTTGGTTGGCCCGGATTATTATATGGAAGCGCGTTTTGCGATTCAGGAAACCATGAAAAAAGTTTTGGATTATCTGCCTAAAATAAGTGGTGAATTTAATTCGGTATTCGGCCGTGATTATAAAGATATGTTGGTCGAGGAGTATCAGGTAGAAGGCGCGGAAAAAGTAATTATAGCCATGGGTTCTGTCTGCGGCACGATCAAAGAAGTTGTGGATCGGCTGCGCGCCAAGGGCAAGAAGGTTGGCCTATTAAAAATAATTTCCTATCGGCCGTTTCCTTATGCGCGAATTTACGAAGCGTTAAAAGATGTCCCGCGGATCGGGGTTTTAGATAAATCTGTTTCGTTAGGCGCATATGCCCCGATAGCTACAGATGTGCGTTCAGCATTCTTAAATAAGAAGGCCTGTCCTAAAGTTATTAGTAGTTTTGTGGCTGGCCTGGGCGGACGCGACATTACCGTTGAAACCATTGAAGAAGTGTTTAGTAAAATGACTACCAAAGAGGTTAATTTAGAATTTATTGATCTAAAACCCGAATTATTAAAGGAAGAATATGGAGAATAGAGTTTTATATAAACCTGGCCATACTGCCTGTGCTGGTTGCGGCCAGTCATTAGCGGCGCGTATTGTGGTGGAGACTGCCGGTGCGAATACGATGATAGTTAATAACACCGGCTGCCTGGAGGTTTTTTCAACTGCCTATCCGGATAGCGCTTTTGGCGTGCCTTGGATACATTCTTTATTTGAAAATTGCGCGGCAGTGGCTTCGGGGGTGGAAGCGGCGCTTAAATATTTAGGTAAAAAAGATAATATTAATGTTATTGCCCAGGGAGGAGACGGCGGCACTGCGGATATTGGTTTACAGGCTTTGTCTGGAATGCTTGAACGCGGCCACGATATTTTATATGTTTGTTATGATAATGAAGCTTATATGAATTGCCTTAGTGCTTCGTCGTTAATTTTAACGAAGGACGGCCTTAAAAAAATAACAGAAGTAAAGGTTGGCGATGAAGTCTATGCCTTCGATCAAAATACTTATCAGTTAGTCATTAAGAAATGCAGTGGCGTATTTGATAATGGCAGAAAGGAAGTATTTGAACTTCAAACCCATCACCATTCCATAAAAGCAACAGCTAATCATCCCTTTCTTGTTTTAAAAAGGAATGGTAGGGGTAGGCAAAATATTTTTATCTGGAAACTTCTTGAAGATATAGAGGCCGGTGATCGGGTAGTAACATTGAAAAGTATGAATGGCGGCGGCAGGCCGTTTAAATTTCAAGAAATAAAAAGAGTAGAAAAAGGAGATTATAAAGTTAATAAACTTAACGAAATAAAATTGCCTGCGGAATCCGATCCTCGCTTGATGAAGTATTTAGGAATATTTGTTGGCGATGGTTGGAGGAGAATAAATAGAGGGGAGATAGGTTTTGCTTTGCCGGCAGGCAAAAAAGCAAGAGGTATTTTATGTGAATTACACAAGGAAGTATTCGCCAGCAAGATATCCGCAGATAACAATGAACTGCATATTAATTCTGTTAATCTTACTAACTTTATAGATACATTGGAACTTGGGCAGGGGGCAAAAAATAAGACCATACCCAGCTGGATATTCACGCTTCCTCAAGAACAAAAAGAGGCCTTTGTTGAAGGTTTGATGTTAGCTGATGGCTATGATTGTAAAGGCAGCATGAGGTATGTTTCTGCAAATATAGATTTACTAAAACGCTTGCGTTTATTATTGCAGACGTTAGATTATAGAGTAGGCAAAATTCATACACAAATAAAGAAAAAGGGAACAGTGTGTGTTTCTAGGAAGCTGTTGGCAGATTCAGAATACGGCTATATCTGTTTTAGCAAGAAAAAGAGATGGGATATAGATAAATATCCTTCCCAATATCGTTACCAAGATTTTTTAATCGATAATAAATTTTTTCAGACTGAAGAAGTTATAAGCATAAAATCAAAAGGCGTAGAGCCGACTTTGGATTTAAGGGTAGAAGGCGAACACAATTTTATAGCTGATGGTATTGTGGTTCATAATACCGGTGTTCAGAGATCAGGTTTAACGCCTTTTGATACTAATACTACGACTAGCCCCGCTGGAGCAAAATCAATCGGTAATACGCGTCCTAAAAAGCCTATGCCCGAAATTACCAATGCTCATGGCATTGCTTATGTGGCAGTAACTTCAGCTGGATTTCCCCAAGATATTAAAACTAAAGTAAAAAAAGCGCTCTCGATTAAAGGGCCAAAATATATTCAGATTCATGTGCCGTGCCCTTTAGGCTGGCGCCATGAGACTGACCAGACTTTAGTAGTGGCCAAGTTGGCAGTGGACACTGGGCTGTATCCTTTAATTGAATATGAGAATGGGGTATTAACCGGCCGCAAACAAATTACTCCTAAGCCGGTAACAGAATATTTAAAAACCCAGGGCCGTTTCAAACATTTATTGAATAACCCTGATGCTATAAAAGAAATACAGGCAATCGCAGATAATAATATTAAAAAATACGGGTTGTTAGCTGCGGCTGCGGAACAAGTAGTTAAATAACACCCCGCGCTAATTGGAATTGCGCGGGTGCGCCCTTTCTGGGCAGGGAGGAACTAAAATGGGAAAGCAATTAAGATCGATCGTAGACCTAAGCTTAAAAGAGCTGGTTAAGGATCTGCAGAAAGCATATGCTGATGAGTGGCTGGCGTATTATCTTTATTGGTATATGGCGCAGATGGTATCTGGTAAAGGCTATGAAGATATGAAGGAGTTTTTGGAAAAGATTGCTAAGGATGAATTAGAGCATGCGACAGAGTTAGCGGATTTAATCGTTAAACTTGGCGACGCGCCTTTAGCAAACCCTATGGACTTGGAAAAAATTGCTAATGCGCCTTATATTATGCCGCCCAAGAACACCGCGGATTACAATAGGATTATGCGTATAGTTGCTGAGGCCGAGGCAGGGGCAATTGAAACTTATAATAAAATTGCTAAAAAAACTTTAGGCAAAGATCATGTTACTTATCAATTAGTAACGCATATTTTATCTGAAGAAGTTGATCACGAAGAGATGTTTGAAAATTTACAGGAGAGGTAAGCCATGGCAAAAGTTACAGTCGATGCTTCTACATGTGTAGGATGCGGGTTGTGCGAGCAGGGGTGCCCGGAAGTATTTGAAGTACAAGGCGATGGGCTGGCTCATGTTAAGGCGCAAGCTTGTTCTGCGCATAACTTACAAGAAGTTGCTGAAAGCTGCCCGGTAAGTTCGATTAAAGTAGAATAAGAAGGTGTCAAAAACTAGAAAACGTTTCTATTTTTCTTTAGAAAAATAGAAACGTTTTCTTTATTTTGTATTGCTTTAGCGCTAAATAATTCCCGCTTTTCTTTTTAAGTCTTGAGTGAATTTAATAAAGGCTTCCTGCTGTTTTTGCATGAGTAGTTTCTCGCTAAATTCTTTTTCTTCCGTAATAAATTTCTTTTCGTCAATTGCGGTGTGGGTTTTCGGCTTAATAATATAGAAGCCGGAAGGAACACTAATTACACCGCTAATTTGGTTATCTTTTAGCTTATCCGCGGCCATCCAAAAATCATCCGATGAGCCAATTCCCTCAATATAACTGCCGAATTTAAACGCCGAGGTAGAGTCAGATTTAAGGATATAGGTTTTAGCCAGCCTATTAAAATCAGTTTCTTTATTTTCTTTGATTAATTTCAAACATTCCTCAATTTTAGACTTTGCTAATTCATTAGCGGTATTTTTTATAAGCGCATCTTTTACTTGATCCTTAATTTTATCTAATTCCGGGATATTCGCGTCTTTAATTTCTTTTACTTTCAGGACAAAATAATTTTTATCCATTTGTACCGGAGTAAGTACGTCTTGTACTTTCGCTTTAGAGAGCATGGCGAAGATTTGCGGCGACCAACCGATGCCGGGGATTGTCCCCAGCTGCGAGAAGGAGCCGGTTTCTTTCACTATCGTCCCTAAATCTTTGGCTATTTTCTGCGGGTCTTCTTTTTTTTGCAGGCGTTTTGCCGCGGCTATTGACTTAGCCTCGGTGTCTAAGGTTAAATATTCCACATTATAAGAAATCGGTTGTTTAAACTGTATTGAGTTTTTAGTGTAGTATTCTTTTATCTGATCATCGGTGGGAGTAATATTTTTACTGAAATCAGCCGGCAGCCCCGCGAGATAGAAGACGCTGATCTCCTCATTGGCTTTGCGGTAATCTTCCTTAATTTCATTATTATTTAATTTAATATCTTTAGTTATTTCTTTATAGAGCTTAGCCAGTAATAAATTTTGGCGGGTTTGTTCTTCGAAATCGCGTGGTTGAGTGCGAAAAACATAGCGCAGCATTTCCGTATATATTTTCTCGTCAAATTTGCCCTGACGTTGGAAGAAAGGATAATTTTCAATTTGCTTTACTACTTCCTGATCGCTTACCTTAATTTTATGGTTATTAGCTTCCATTATCAGGGCAATTCTTTCCCAGGCTTGCGATTCAAGGTTTAGCATCGGTTTCATTTCGTCAAACTTATCCCCGAATTGCATGACTGCTTGATTTTTGGTTGCTTCTAAGGCGTCTTGATAATCTAAGGTAGAGATAGTTTTGCCGAAGACCTTGCCGGCATAAGCGCGTTCGCCTTTAGAGCGGAAGGCCCCACTAAATCCCCAGAATATGAAAGCAGGAAGGATAATGATACACAGGACAATCCAGATTTTTCTTGCAGTTTTCTTATTGCGAAATATTTTAAGCATTTTGATTTCCTTTCCTAGTTTTTAATTAACTTTCTCTATTATAGTCAAATTCTGCCGGATTGCAAGATATAAGGACAAATACATTGACAATCATCTATTTTTTGCTAAAATTACTTTAGTAGGGAACGGTCGCGACCGTTCCCTACGGCCTTAGCTTGAGGAGAAGAGCAGAGACGTCGTTTATCCCAATGATAAAGGCGTCTATTTTTTTATGGTGCAGAAAAAAGAATTCTATCGGCTTATTCAGATATCCGGAGCAGTCATTTTTATCCCGGCAGTGTTGGTTGTCGGGCCTTTGTCCGGGTATTTTGTCGGTGATTTTCTCGCCACTAAGTTTGCCCTGGGGCAGGCCGCGCTATTTACCTGTATAGGGTTAGGTTTTATATCCTCAGGATTTGAAGTATACAGATTAATTAGATTTGTCATAAAGCTTGATGTAGGGAACGGTCGCGACCGTTCCCTACAGAATGATAAAAAATGACGCAAACCCATTCCGCCGTACCAGAATTACCTGATTTCATTACCTTCTTAGCCGAGTATTTCCGTCATAATATAATTTTCGATTTTCTTTTGCGCTGGCAATTTGTGGTTTATGCGGCTCTTACGATTGCGATTTTAGTTGCATTGGCATATTTAGCTACGCGCAAAACTTCAATTATTCCCAATCGAATACAAAATTTTACTGAACTTATTGTTGGCGGGATAGATGATTTTCTCTGTGGGATATTAGGCCAGGAAGGCCGGCATTTTGTTCCTTTTATCGGCACGCTTTTTGTCTATATACTTTTTATGAATGTCATGGGCCTGATTCCGTTTATGAAATCAGCGACTTCAAGTTGGTCGACGACTTTAGCCTTAGGGCTTTGCGTTTTTGGTTATGTTCAATATACTGGGGTGCGCAAGCTCGGGTTTCTAGGATATCTTGATCATTTAGCCGGTAAGCCGCGCGGGATCTTGGCATTCTCAATAGTTTTGCCGGTGATGATGGTGGGGCTGCATATTCTCTCGGAGTTGATTAGGCCGATTAGTTTATCGCTGCGTTTAAGAAGCAATATCTGGGGGGATGATTTATTGCTGGCGGTTTTAACTAGTTTTGGATTAAAGGGGCTGCCGCTTTTATTGTTAAATACCTTCGCGGTTTTACTTGCGGGCATAGTTCAGGCAGTGGTTTTTTCACTTTTAAGCACAATTTACTTCGCGTTGATTTTAGTCGAAGAATAGTCACTGAAACACTGAGAAGAAGAAAAAAATAGTGTTTTACTGAGGCACTGAGGGAAGGAAAAGACAAAGTTTTTAGGTTCAAGCCTCAGTGTCTCAGCGAACTTTTTATTTCTCTTCTATTCAGTGCTTCAGTGAAAAAGGGAGGGAATAAAAATGGATGTGAAAACAGCATTGGCATTAGCTCTACCGTTTAGTTTGGCAATTGTGGCGTTGGCTTCGGCATTTGCATTAGGCAAGGCGATAGCTTCGGCTATGGACGCAACCGCAAGGCAGCCTGAGGCTTCAACCAAAATATTAATTAACATGACTATTGGTTGCGCATTTATCGAAGCAATTACAATTTACGCTCTAGTGTTTGCTTTTGTGCTTTCTGGAAAATTATAAGGCAAAATGGAACTTTTAAAACTTTTAAGCGCTAATGAAATCGTAGCGCAAATCATTAATTTTTTCATCGTGCTTTGGCTCTTGCGGAAATTTCTCTGGCGGCCGATACTAAAAGTTTTGGATCAGCGAAAAGAAAAAATCGCCGCAGATTTAAAAAGTATTGAAGAGGCTAAAGCTACCGTAGCTGGGATTAAAGCGGATTATGAAGCTAGGATTACCTCGATCCACGATGAAGTAAATAAAAAAATCCGCGCGGCCGAAGAAGAGGGCAGGCGTATAACTGAAGGGATGCGCAAAAAAGCGCATACGCAAGCGCAAGCGATTATTGATGAGGCGCGCGCTAACATGAAATACGAATTAAATAATGCTAAAGAAACCCTAAAACAGGAATTAATCGATATTGCGATTAAGGCCGCTGAACTTGTAATTGAGGAACGGCTTGATGAGAAACAGGATAGAAGAATAGTGAATGATTTTTTGCGGGATTTAAAGAAAGTATAAATGGTTAAAGATAAAGTGGTTATTTCCCGGTACGCTGACGCGTTGATGAAATACGCCCAAGAAGTAATTGGCGCGGATAAAATATTTTCGGATTTAAAAGAGTCTCGGCTGTTTATAGAGGGAAATTTAGAGGCTGTTGGTTTTTTAAATAATCCGGGAATCGCCGCGTATGATAAAAATGATTTTATTGATAAGGTTTTTAGCGATGATTTTTCTCAAGAAATCCGTAATTTTATGAAACTTCTTATTGATAAAAGCCGTTTTAATTATTTTTTGGATATTGCCGAGTATATAAGGGTAACTTATTCTCATAAGGGCGAGGAAGAGGCAGTATTAAAAAGCGCTTTTCCTCTGGATTTAGGCGAAGTAAAGAAAATAAAGGATATTCTAGAAGAAAAATTCCACAAAAAATTAAAATTTTATATTGAATTGGACGCGAATATCTTAGGCGGGGCGCAAATAACTATGGGTAATAAAATAATCAATGGTTCGTTGAAGAAGCGGTTAGATGAACTTAAAGAAACATTAAAAACTATTCGGGTGAGCTAATGACATTACGGCCGGAAGAAGTTACAAATATTATTAAGAAAGAATTAGATAGGTATCAAGCGCGGCTTAAGGTAGAGTCGGTGGGCACAGTTATTCAGGTAGGCGATACTATTGCCCGCGTTTACGGGCTTGATGATGTAATGATGGGCGAGATTGTAGAATTTCCCGATGGTGTCAAGGGTATGGCGCTTAATTTAGAAGAAGATAGTGTAGGCGTAGTTATCTTTGGCACTGATAATTCCGATAAATTTATTAAAGAAGGAGATATTGTTAAGCGTACCGGCAAGATTGTGCAGGTTCCGGTAGGAGAGGCGCTTATCGGCCGGGTAATAAATTCTTTGGGCCGCCCGGTTGACGGTAAGGGCGCGCTTGATACAGATAAATTTAGGCCGGTAGAGGCGCTTGCGCCAAATGTAGTTGAGCGCCAGCCGGTTAAAGAGTCGCTAGAAACTGGCCTGAAGGCGATTGATTCTATGACCCCGATTGGCCGCGGGCAGCGTGAGCTGATTATCGGTGACCGGCAAACCGGTAAAACCGCGATTGCTTTGGATATGATTATTAATCAAAAAGGCAAGGGCGTGTATTGTATTTATTGCGGCATCGGGCAGAAATTATCCAGCATCGTCGGCATAAATCAAACTTTGGAAAAATATGGCGCTATGGAATATACTACTATTATTAGTTCTTCCAGCCGCACTTCCGCCTCACAGCAATATTTAGCGCCTTATGCCGCAACTAGCGTGGGCGAAGAATTTATGTATTCAGGAAAACATGTTTTGATAATATATGACGATCTTTCTAAACACGCCCAGGCTTACCGGCAGCTTTCGCTTCTTTTAAGGCGCCCGCCGGGCAGAGAGGCTTATCCGGGAGATATATTTTATTTACATTCCCGGCTTCTCGAGCGCTCAGCTAAACTAAACGATAATTTAGGCTCAGGCTCGATGACTGCTATGCCTATTGTTGAGACTCAAGGGGGAGATATTACTAGCTATATCCCGACCAATGTTATTTCGATTACTGACGGGCAAATTTATCTAGAGAACGACCTTTTTAATGCCGGGGTGCGCCCGGCGGTGAATGTAGGGTTGTCGGTTTCAAGAGTGGGGGGTAAAGCCCAAATTAAGGCTATGCGCCAAGTGGCTGCAAAATTAAGAATTGATTTGGCGCAGTATCATGAGCTGGTAACTTTTACTCAGTTCGGGACTGAATTGGATAAAACTACTAAAGCCCAGCTTACCCGCGGAGAGAGGATGATTGAAGTATTAAAGCAGCAGCAATATCATCCTTTGCCGGTGGCCAAGCAGGTCATGATAATTTTTGCCGGCACTAACGGTTATTTAGATGATTTGGCGCCTGGTGAAATAAAGAAATTTGAAGAAGGTTTTTATGCATATATCGAAAAAAATTGCCCCGAAATTGAAAGGGCAATAGCTGAACAAAAAGAATTAAATAAGGATTTAACCGACAGTTTAGAAAAAACAATTTTAGCTTTTAAAGCTAAGTTTAAGATATTGTAATAGTTTTGTTAATTTTCGTGTCATTGCGAGGCCTGAAAGGCCGAAGCAATCTTGTGCCAGATTGCTTCGGCGCGCTGCGCGCTCCTCGCAATGACACGGATACTTTACGAAAATAATATGCCAGTACCATTAAAACAGATAAAAACAAGAATCCGCAGCATCGAGAATACTAAGAAGGTTACTTCGGCAATGCAGATGGTCTCTATGGCTAAGCTTAACCGGATTACTAAAACACTGTATGCCTTAAAACCATATTGTAATAAGTTGGAATATGTTTTAACTAATTTAGCCGGCGCGGGGAAAAATATTAATAATCCTTTATTTAAACCAGCGGCAAAAAAAGAAAAACTTGTTTTATGCGTTATTGCCTCGGATAACGGTTTATGCGGCTTATATAATCAGAATATTTTACGCTTAAGCGAAGAATTCATAAAGAAAAATAGCCAAAGTAAAGTGAGCCTGATTGTCGTCGGTAAAAAAGCGCTGAATTATTTTAAGAATAAGCCCGCGCCGATATTGCGTACTTATGTGGGTTTAAACGGCAAGTACGACAGTATTATTAGCGACGAGATTGCGGGGATATTGAAGCATTTATTTTTGTCTAAGCAGGCTGATGAAGTGTATGCTGCTTATACATATTTTAAGAACGGCGTTATACAGACAGCAGTTGTGGATAAAATATTGAATATTGAATTAAAGCCTTGCCTTAAGCCAATTGAATATATATCAGAGCCGGCACCGGAGATTATTATGGAAAGATTTATTAGCGGCTATATTGTTATGAAGGCGCGCTTGTTATTTCTGCAGGCATTTGTTTCGGAGCATGCGGCGCGGAGTATGGCGATGCGCTCGGCAACCGATAACGCTAAAGATTTATTAAAGGGTTTAATTTTATTAAGGAACAAGGTCCGGCAGGCAAATATTACGCAGGAAATGGCCGAAATTATTTCTTCGGTAGAGGCGTTAAGGAGTTAATCTATGGCAAAAGGTAAAATTATTCAGATTATTGGGCCCAGCGTAGATATCAAGTTTGAAGAAAACCAGATTCCTAAGCTGTTAAATGAAATTAAAGTTAATGATGATGAAAAAAATATCCATTTGACTTTAGAAGTAGCGCAGAATATCGGTAATAATATTGTGCGTTGTATTGCTTTGGGTTCGACCGATGGTTTGGTGCGCGGGATGGAGGCCCTAGATTTAGGGGTTTCGATTACTGTGCCTATTGGCAGGCAGGTCTTGGGCCGCATATTTAATTTACTTGGGGAAACTATCGATGGAAAAGGCCCCTTACCGAATCCCGAAGTGCGCGGGCAAATTCATAAAAGCTCTCCCGGGTTTACGCAGCAGCTGCCGATCTCCTCGATTCTTGAAACCGGGTTAAAGGTAATTGATTTGTTAGCGCCGATATCAAAAGGCGGCAAGGTGGGTTTGTTTGGCGGAGCAGGCGTAGGTAAAACAGTTATTGTTATGGAATTGATCCGTACCATCGCTACTGAGCACGGCGGGGTTTCTGTATTTGCCGGGATAGGGGAGCGCACCAGAGAAGGTAATGAACTATGGCTGGAATTAACTGCCTCAGGTGTTATTAATAACAGCGCTTTAGTATTCGGCCAGATGAACGAGCCGCCGGGCGCGCGCCTTCGCGTGGGTTTATCGGCTTTGACTATGGCGGAATATTTTCGTGATGAAGAAAATAAAGATGTTTTGTTATTTATTGATAATGTTTATCGTTATATTCAAGCAGGAAGCGAAGTATCAACGCTTTTAGGGCGTATGCCTTCAGCAGTAGGTTATCAGCCAAATCTAGCGACGGAAGTCGCCCAGCTGGAAGAGCGCATTGCTTCGACCCGCAATGGTTCAATTACTTCAATTCAAGCGGTATATGTGCCTGCGGATGATTTAACTGATCCGGCGCCTGCGGCGGTATTTGCGCATTTGGACGGAAAAATTGTTTTATCGCGGCAAATCGCGGAACTTGGGATTTATCCGGCGGTAGACCCTTTGGACTCAACATCCCGCATTATGGATCCGCTTATTATCGGCGAGGAGCATTATCAGGCAGCTTTAGCTGTGCAGAGAGTTTTACAACGTTATAAAGATTTGCGCGATATCATTTCTATTTTGGGCGTGGATGAATTAGCCGATGAAGATAAATTAATTGTGGCGCGCGCGCGAAAACTGCAGCGTTTTTTCTCACAGCCGTTTTTTGTGGCGGAAGCTTTTACCGGGACTAAAGGCAAATACGTAAAACTAGAAGATACGATTAAAGGCGTCCAGATGATTATAGGTGGAGAACTAGATTATCTTCCGGAGCAGGCGTTTTTTATGGTTGGCACAATTGAAGAGGCGATAGAAAAAGGCCAGGTTTTGGAAAGGGTGCATCAAGGAAAATAATGGCAAAGAATTTTTACTTAGATATTCTTACTCCGGAAAAAACGGTTTATAGCGGAGAAATTTCTTTTTTGATTGTTTCTGCGGAGTTTGGCTATTTGGGCGTATTGGCGGATCATGCGCCTTTAATCGCGGCGCTTAAGCCGGGAAAAATAATTTTCGCGCCGGCTCAAGGATCAAGGATCACTCTTCAATTAAAAGCGAGTGGATTTTTAGAAGTTTTAAAAAATCGAGCAACGGTTTTATTAGATAGAGAAATTTAGATTATTTTTGCTTAGCCTCTTTCATTGTTGCAAGAGTGAATGAGGCTTTATATTTAAAGGGAAAAATGCTTGAGAAACTTAAAAATTTAATTTTAGGCCGGGCGCGCAGTTTAAATGACCCGCATATTTTCCACAAACTTTCTTTAATTGCTTTTGTGGCTTGGGTAGGTTTGGGTTCTGACGGGCTTTCGTCTTCCTGCTATGGCCCTGAAGAGGCGTTTTTAGCTTTAGGCGGCCACATGTTTTTGGGTATATTTGTGGCTTTAGCCACGGCAGTTACTATTTTTATTATTAGCTCAAGTTATTCCCAAATTATTGAATTATTTCCTTCTGGCGGCGGCGGGTATTTAGTAGCCAGTAAGCTGCTTTCTCCTTCAGTAGGCATGGTTTCTGGCTGCGCTTTATTAGTAGATTATGTTTTAACGATTACGCTTTCGGTCGCTAGCGGAGCAGACGCGCTTTTTAGTTTTTTCCCTAGCAGCTGGTATCCATTTCGCCTTGAGTTTGCTATTTTTATTGTTTTTGTGCTTATTGTGTTAAATATGCGCGGGGTTAAAGAATCGGTTATCCCGCTTATTCCGATATTTCTAGCTTTTATGGTAACCCATATTTTTGCGATTATTTATATTTTTGTTAATCATTTGTCTGATTTTGGCGCGGTTGCCAGTACGACTATAACGGATGTCCGTAGCACAACTGCTCAAATTGGGCTCTTTGGAATGTTGGCTTTGATTATGCGCTCTTACAGTATGGGCGCAGGTACTTACACCGGTATTGAGGCGGTAAGTAACGGCGTTTCTATGTTAAGAGAGCCAAAAGTTAAGACCGCTAAAAAAACCATGCGTTATATGTCTATGTCTTTGGCTTTTATGGTGGTGGGGCTAATGATGGGTTATTTATTTTACCGCGTAGGGTTTCAACCGGGCAAGACCTTAAATGCTGTGCTTTTTGAGCAGATGACTTCTGGCTGGGCTGGCAATTGGGGAAATAATTTTGTCGTGATTACACTTATATCAGAGGCGGTTTTACTTTTTGTCGCCGCGCAAACCGGTTTTCTCGACGGGCCAAGGGTTTTGGCGAACATGGCAAAGGATCGTTGGTTCCCGGCGCAATTTGCCCTGCTTAGCGAGCGTTTTGTTACTCAGAACGGCATTTTATTAATGGGCGCAGCCGGCTTAATATTAATGATTATCAGCCGAGGTTCGGTTAAATTTCTTATTGTTTTATACAGTATCAACGTTTTTATTACTTTTTTATTATCTCAGGCAGGCATGGTGCGCCATTGGTGGAATGAACGTAAAACTACTAAAGGCTGGCGCAAAAAGATTTTAGTTAACGCTATTGGTTTGATTTTGACTGGTTTTATTCTTTGTTCCATGGTTATTATTAAATTTAAAGAAGGGGGCTGGCTGACTATTTTTATTACCGGTTCGATCGTGGCTTTGGCAATAGTTATTAAGCGCCACTATAAACACACATTAAAGCACCTTAAACGCTTAAATAATTTGATAAGCGTAGCTGAGGTTTCGAGATCGGAATATGCGGCGAAGAATTTGATGGTAGAGCTTAAGCCCGACCTCAAAGCTAAAACAGCAGTTATTTTAGTTAATGGTTACAATGGCCTTGGGTTACATACTTTATTTAATGTTATTAGGCTATTCGGGGATACTTTTAAAAATTTTCTATTTGTGGAAGTAGGGGTTATGGATGCTGGTAATTTTAAAGGGATAGATGAGGTGGATAAGCTTAAAGAAAGCGTTAAACATGAACTGAATCGTTACGTTGATTTTATGCGCGCCCAAGGTAAATTCGCCGATGGTTATTTTGCCTTGGGCACTGATGTTGTTGATGAGGCGGCAGTAATAGCTAAGCGTATACATAAGGATTACCCTAAGGCGGTTTTCTTTGGCGGACAGATGGCTTTTTCCAAGGAAACTTTTTTTACCAAACTCTTGCATAACCAGACGACTTTCGCCATTCAATCGCGCCTGCATCATGAAGGCATACCGTTTTTAATTATGCCGATTAAAGTGCATTAGGCAGAAGAAAATAGCTCTTGATATAGGAATAAATAAGAATATAATAAGGTTTTTAAAAACAAGCCAGTATGGTTTTTGGCTGGCAAGGGAGGAAGTTAGATGACGATTTGGGGCTTAGTTAGGACCGGCGGATTTACCATGATCGTGCTTTTGTTGTGCTCTATTATTTCGTTGGCGATCATTATTGAAAGATTTGTCTATTACCGCCGTAGGTCCAGGACTAAGAGGCTGGCATTTATGAAGCGTATTACTAAGGATTTAAATGATGGAGATGTGCATAAGGCGCTGGAGGCTTCTAAGCATACTGATACTCCGTTTTCCAAGGTAGTTTATAGCGGGCTTAATCTGCATGGCCATAACGAAGTTTTAATCTCTAATACTATGGAAAGAGAAATCGCCATAGAAACCACAAAACTTGAGCATTATACGACTATCGTTGGGACAATTGGTTCGACCGCGGTTTACATTGGGCTTTTTGGCACGGTTTTAGGTATTATCCGGGCGTTTCATGATATTTCTTT
Organism: Candidatus Omnitrophota bacterium; assembly: GCA_043808405.1. GTDB lineage: Bacteria > Omnitrophota > Gorgyraeia > Gygaellales > Profunditerraquicolaceae > JAZDEX01. The sequence goes on from JAZDEX010000043.1 coordinate 21,064, forward strand.
GAGCGGCTCAGGAGGCATTACGGTAGTTATTGCTGGTATTTCTGAGGCGCTTGCTTGTACTGCGGCCGGGCTTTGTGTGGCTGTTCCGGCAGTCATCGCCTATAATTATTTCAGCAAAAAAATAGATAATTTTATTTCTGATATGGAATTATGCGCTTCCGAACTTATGGATTTGATTGCGGTTAAGAAGAAATGAATAGAAGGCCTTCCCGGCGCAAGCTTATATCAGAAATAAACATAACGCCTTTTACCGACGTTATTCTGGTTCTTTTGATAATATTTATGATCACCACGCCTTTGATTATTCAGTCCAGTATTAAGGTTAATTTGCCTTCCGCGGCAACTGCCACGCCGATAAAGAATTCCAGCCAAGTGGATATTACTATTAATAACGAAGGCTTAGTGTATTTGGATAAAGAATTTGTTACCAGGAAAGCGCTTAAAACTAAAGTGGCTCAGGCTTATAATAGCAATCCGGATTTAAGCGTGGTTCTCTATTCTGATCGATTGGTGCGTTTTAAAGACATCGTTAGTGTCCTAGATATGTTGAATGAATTAGGTATTAAAAATCTTAACATTGCCGCTCTGAACGAGTGAGTAAGAAAGGAAGGTAAGTAAAGATGTTTGGTTTAATGAATGCGACTACTTTTGAAGTGTATGCGATCTGGAGTGTTTTAGCTATTGCTTTTATAGGGTTGGGGTATGCTTTATTACTACGCTCTCAGATTCTAAAAGAGGATAAGGGAACGCCTAAGATGCAGGAGGTCTGGGGCGCTATACGCTTAGGCGCAGACGCGTATTTGGGCCGGCAGTTGAAAACTATTCTGCCTATAATTTGCGTGCTTACAGTAGTATTGTTTTTTTCAGTTTATATTATTCCGCCTACAGAAGAAGCTTTATATCGCTTTAGTAATTTTACTCCTGATGTGGTGCGTATTATCGTAGGTATTGGCCGCGCTATAGCTTTTGTTATGGGCGCAATGTTTTCGCTTATGGTTGGGCAATTTGGCATGAGAATGGCAGTTGAAGGCAATGTCCGCGTAGCTTCCGCGTCGCGCAGGAGTTTCGGCGAGGCAATGAAAATTGCTTACCGCTCAGGGACAATTACTGGCATGTTAACTGATGGTTTAGGTTTACTTGGCGGTACGGTAATTTTTATTATATTTGGCGTGGCATCGCCTGATGTTTTATTGGGTTTTGGTTTTGGCGGCACGCTGCTGGCGCTTTTTATGCGCGTGGGCGGCGGTATTTATACCAAGGCCGCGGATGTCGGAGCGGATTTAGTGGGTAAAGTTGAAAAAGGCATTCCTGAGGATGACCCGCGCAATGCCGCGGTAATCGCGGATTTAGTCGGCGATAATGTCGGCGATTGCGCAGGTATGGCGGCGGATATTTTTGAATCATATGAAGTCACAATTGTTGCTGGTTTAATTTTGGGTTTAGCACTAGTCGCGATTACTCATGAATTAAAATGGATCGTCTTTCCGCTTCTCGTGCGCGGCATAGGCGTTTTATCGTCTATCGTTGGGACGTATTTGGTTAAAGGCAATAAAAAAGACGATAAAAAAACCGATGCCTTTGCTTGTATTAACCGCGGGTTTTATACCTCGGCCGGAATTTCAATAGTTGCATTTTTATTTTTAGCGCTGCTTTATATGCATGAGTGGCGGGCGTTTTTATCGGTGGGTGTAGGTATTCTTTTGGCGATTGTCATCGATGAAGTCACTAAATATTTTACGCATACGCATCATGCCCCGGTCCGAGAAATCGCCGCGTCTAGCCAAACCGGTTCAGCCACTTTAATTTTAAGAGGTTTAGCCATTGGTTTTGAATCCAGCGTCTGGCAGGTGGTGGTTATTGCTTTAACGATAATGTCGGCGGTTATTATTTATTGGGGCCAGCCGGTAGTATTTGTTTTATATGGCGTGGCGATGACTGGTATTGGTATGTTGACTTTAACCGGCAACAATGTGGCCATGGATTCTTTTGGGCCAATAGCTGACAATGCCAATGGAATCGGTGAAATGGCGCATATGGAACCCAAGGCCCGTCAGATCATGGCGGATTTGGATGCTGTAGGAAACACCACTAAAGCTATTACTAAAGGTGTAGCTATTGGATCAGCAGTTATTGCCGCGGTTTCTTTGTTCGGCTCATTTTTAACTGATGTTACAAAAGTTCAGGCGCAGATGGGTGTTCCGGAGGGCTTGCGGCTTTTAGCCACCGGTATCCGCGTTTCTGAGCCGGTAGTTTTTGTGGGCATGCTTATTGGCGGCGCGGTACCACTATTTTTTTCAAGCCTAACCATTAATGCTGTTGCGCGCGCCGCGTCATTAATCGTGACTGAAGTGCGCCGTCAGTTTCATATTCCTGGCGTAATGGAGGGTAAAGTTGCACCTGATTATAAAAAAACAGTGGATATTTGTACTATTGCCGCGCAAAGAGAATTAGTTGGCCTTTCTTTGATCGCGGTTTTAAGCCCTTTAATTATCGGTATGGTATTAAGGGTTGAGGCACTCGGCGGGTTTTTAGCGGGCATAATTCTTTCGGGCCAGTTAATGGCAGTATTTATGTCAAGTGCCGGCGGGGCATGGGATAATGCCAAGAAATTAATTGAGGACGGGCTTTATGGCGGCAAAGGTTCAGAAGCGCATAAGGCATCGGTAGTGGGTGATACTGTCGGAGATCCATTAAAAGATACTGCAGGCCCGGCATTAAACCCGTTGATTAAAGTTATTAATCTGGTGTCGCTTTTAGCCGCGCCTATTCTTATTCAATACCGTAATACTGATTGGAGCGTGATTGTGGCGATATTGGCTTGTGTGGCTATAGTTTTTGGCGCGATTCTTTATTCCAAGCACGGGCGTTTAAGTTTTAAGCAAGCTAAATCAGAATCGGGGTTTTAGGCTAAAGATGAAGAAGATACTTGTTGTTGAAGATGATCCAAAATTATTTAAATTGTTAGAATGGCGATTAGAGTCTTTGGGGATCTATAAGGCTATAAACGCTGAAGACGGTATAGACGGTTTGAATATGGCAAAAACAGAAAAACCAGACCTGATCATTCTTGATTTGATGCTGCCATTGATGGATGGATTTGAGGTTTGCAAAAATTTAAAGAGTGATGACGCGACAAAAGGTATCCCGGTGATTATACTTACCTCGATGACTATGGTGGGGGATATGGAAAAAGGTTTGAGCGCGGGCGCGGATGATTATGTTACGAAGCCGTATAATTTCGAACAGCTGCTTAAAAAAATAGAAAAATATTTAGGAAAGCCAGATAAGCAAGAAGGTTAATTGTATGAGCCGGACAATTATGAGTTTATTTGGCCGCGGCAGCCAGAAAGATAAGTCTGTACACCAGCTGCTTAGCGAAAGCCAGGAGCAATATCGTCAGTTGGTTGAGGATGCTAATAGTATTATCCTGCGTATGGATGTAAATGGTAACCTGACGTTCTTTAATAAATTTGCCCAGCAGTTTTTTGGTTATGAAGAAAGCCAAATATTAGGAAAAAGCGTTATTGGCACTATTGTTCCGCTAGTAGATAGCGCTGGAGCGGATCTTCAGAGGATGATAAGGGATATATTTATCCATCCTGAGAATTATGTAAATAATGAGAATGAAAATATTACTTCTTCAGGCAAGCGGGTTTGTATCGCCTGGACTAATCGGCCTCTCTTGGATAAAGATGGGCAGTTCAAGGAAGTGCTTTGTATCGGCAACGATATCACTAAGCTAAAAGACGCGGAAGACCAGATGTTAAAGGCAAAAGAGGCTGCCGAGGGCGCAAGTAAAGCCAAAAGCGCGTTTTTAGCTAATATGTCGCATGAATTAAGGGCCCCCATTAATTCTGTAATCGGATTTGCCGAGTTGCTTAAGGATGAGGTTACTGGCAGCTTAAACGATAAGCAGAAAGAAGGCGTAGGGTATATTCTTGAGAGCAGTCGGCATTTACTTTCGTTAATTAATGATATTCTTGATCTTTCCAAAGCCGAAGCAGGCAAGATGAGTTTAGAGCTTAGCGAGTTTAATCTCAAGGATTTGATTAAAAAAAGTTTTGTCTTTATTGCTGAGGCCGCATTTAAACGCAGGGCCAGCTTAAGCTGTGATATTAAAGACGATATAGGAGTGATACAGGCTGACGAGAGGAAAGTTAAGCAGATAATTTTTAATCTGCTATCTAATGCGGTAAAGTTCACCCCGGAAGGCGGCAAGGTAGGTGTAGAAGCCGTAAAGATAGATAATAATCAAATCCAGATTTGCGTATGGGATACTGGGATTGGTATAGAAGAAAAAGATAGCAGTAAGGTATTCTCAGAGTTTGAGCAGATTGATAATGAATATTCGCGTAAATACGCGGGCTCTGGCTTGGGTATGCCTTTAAGTAAAAAGTTGGTGGAATTACATGGCGGTAAGCTTTGGTTTACCAGCGCAGGAAAAGATAAGGGCAGCCGTTTCTATTTTACTTTACCTCGTGTCGCTGAGAGAAGATAATTATTGACAATTAGTCAAATTATTGTATACTTTAAAACAACAATAGTAGTAAATAAGGGAGTAGAAATATTTTTCTGCCGTTATTTACTATCTAGTACGAAAGGAGGGTAGTGAGTAATGGCAAAAGGTAAAGTAAAATGGTTCTCGAACCAAAAAGGTTATGGTTTTATTACACCTGAATCTGGTGCTGATGTATTCGTACATCACACCGCAATCCAGGGTGATGGCTATAAGACTTTAGAAGAAGGCCAGGAAGTTGAATTTGAAATTGAGAAAGGGCCGAAGGGCGAGCAAGCCAAGAACGTAACGAAAATATAATTTTCTAAGCCGTTAAACTAAGAATGCCCCTGATGTTATGTCGGGGGCATTCTTGTTTTTTAGGCAAGTGTCATTGCGAACCCCGCCAACGGCGGGGTGAAGCAATCTTTAGGGTAAATTTTTACAAAAATTACTTGATTTTGTCTGAAAATATGTTATATTTTGCTTTATAAATTATAGAAATCCGAATGCCTTAGGGATGGAGGTCTTTAAGGCTGTCACAATAAATTTAAACCGGGTCGACTTTTTAAGTCAATCCGGTTTTTTTATTTAAGGAGAAAAAAATGAAAAAAGCTAAGAAAATCATCGCCAGCCTAATCGTCTTTGTCTTTATCCTTCAACAAACCTCTTTTGCCCAGCTATCTACCCAGCTAAATATAGGTAAATATTTAAATGCGATGCCTAGCCCTGCTGTGGATATTTTCCGGCCTATACATATGCGCTATTTCTTCTATGAGCCCTCTAGCAATCAATTTAAGATGCTTTTAGATAAAGGGAATCAATTTGACGGCAATAATGTAGGGGCGCCCCTTGTGGGTGCCCCAGACTCCATTAATGATAGGGCAGGCACAAGGCCTGCCCCTACATCTGAATTAGAAGAATCCGCCAAAACCCTTTTAAAATATTTTCTAATTGGCGTAACCTTACCTAATGATAAATTCTGGGTTAATCTTCGTCCGGATGCTTCAGATCAGATTATTGATCCGGAGTTAGCCAAAACTGATGTCGGAAAAATACTTTTAGAAGCAGATTTACAATTAAAAAAAGACACTGCAAGATTTACTTCGCCTCAAACACCCGAAGGTAAGGAATACTGGGATAAGCTTTATAAAAAAGTAGGTGAGTTATTAGGCTCTGATTCAATAGAAATTCCTACCTTAACTCGTCCGTGGATTGTGCCGGGCGAGGTAATCATTCGTCAGACTTCAAATAGTGCTTATGTTTATAAGGCGGGCTTAAAGGTTATGTTAGAGGAAGACTACCTTAAAAGACCACAGACCGTAGACCAGAGACCACAGACCTACAATTTTACAGATCCCAGGTTAAAAGAATTAAATAAATACTCCACCGAACTTATTAAAGAATTAATCCTTCCTAAAATTACTCAAGAAGTAAATACCGCTAAGCGCTATGCCCAATTCCGGCAGGTGTATTATTCGCTGGTGTTGGCGCAATGGTTTAAAAAAGCCTACTCTGGTAGGGAACGGTCGCGACCGTTCCCTACAAATTTCATTAATCGTATTGACACCCAAAACCTCACCGGTTTAACTTCCAAAACTTCTTGGTCCAAAGAAACCTATTTCCAAGAATACCAAAAATCATTTAAAAATGGCGAATATAAATTAAATGAAACTGTTTCTACTTTGCAAGGTAGGGTAATCAGGAGTTATTTTTCAGGCGGGATTGTAGTTGAAACTGCAGTAAAAAATAGCGATGGCCTTTTTGGCCGCAGCGCTCAGTTGCCTTTCGTAGCTTCACTTTATGGCGCTCCGGGATTTGCCGGGAGTGCTCCTAGTTTAGAATTAAGACCAGTTACTTCTCCTGAACAATTTCGTGAGCCGGTAGTTTCGTTTTCTAATAGCATGAGAAGATATGAATCTGGCAATGCCGGGCATAATTCGAGCAAATCCGCCAGCTCGCCAGCGCCGAATGATTCAGTTGAAAAATTATCTCCTTCGGTAGTTGCAAAGCACCTAAAGGTATTTTTCGATCAATCAAGAAAAGAAATGGCTACGTCACTAAAACATAGGGCTGCTGTCGTTGTTGGATGTTCTGATGTTGATCAAATGTTGCGTGAATTAAGGAGAGAAATACCAGAAGAGGTTAGCCAGATGGAAGCGATAGATCTCAGGCGAGTGAAAAAAAACATGCCTGATATAGGATTAAGAATCGACCAAGAACAGGGAGATAAAAAGACAATGCGGGTTATTCCGATAATTGCGCCTGAATCTGAAGGTGATATGGCTAGTTTATTAGGGTATTTACGCAGTCGTACTTTATTTGAAGAGGATTTTTGGTTACGTTTCGTGATTTTAGTTAAAGATCAAAAACAGTACGAAGAACTAAAGCGTATTATGATAAAAATACAACATAGTGCCTACCAATTTCTTATAGAAGGTATTGGTGAATCCGGGATATTTAATTTGCTTGAAACACCTGCTGTCAGCTCGGGGAATGATGATTTTGAAATTCAAGTTAGATCTAGAACCAAGGCGATACCTATCTCTGGTGATTTTGAGCTTAAAGTTACACGTAGGCCAGGATATGATGATTTTGAAATTAAAGCTGTGCCTAGGTCTAAAGATTTTGAACTTAAAGTTACGCCTAGAGCTAAAGTAGAGCCTGAGTTCAACGATTTTGAGCTTAGGGTTATGCCTAAATGGGAATAATTAATTAAAA
>JAZDEX010000044.1:0-14287 GCA_043808405.1 Candidatus Omnitrophota bacterium
AAGGAGTACACGTACTTCTTATTCTTAGCCATTTCGTTTAAAACCCTGCCTTTCTTTAAAAAAGTTTGTTAACTAAATATTCTTTTAACTTATCAATTCCGATTCTATCCTGTAGCATCGTGTCGCGGTCGCGCACCGTTACCTGTTTATCCTCTAACGTTTGCACGTCCACAGTGACGCAATAAAGTGTGCCAACCTCGTCTTGCCGGCGGTAAAGCTTGCCGATTGCGCCGGTATCATCATAAACCGTAACCAAACACTTCTTTAAGTCCGCTGATATTTTTTTAGCTAGCTCCACAATTTCCGGGCGGTTTCTTAAAAGCGGCAGCACTGCCACTTTTGTCGGCGCTAAATCTTTATGTAATTTCAAAACCACGCGGATTTCTTCTTTGACTTTTTCTTCCCTGTAAGCATTAGCTAAAAATGCTAAAACGCTTCGATCCACCCCGCCTGAAGGCTCGATAATATAAGGATAAAACTTTTCTTTTGTGTGATCATCAAAATACTTTAATTCTTTACCGGAAGCCTCAGAATGATTTTTTAAATCAAAGTCAGTTCTATTGGCAATACCTTCAAGCTCCGACCAGCCAAAGGGAAATTGATATTCGATATCAGTACAAGCAAGAGCATAATGCGCCAGCTCATCTTTACCGTGAGGCCTTTTACGCAAGCTTTCCTGCTGCATACCTAAATTAAGATACCAATTAAAACGGTACTCAATCCACTCTTCTAATTTTTGATTTGCTTCCTCCGGCCGGACAAAATACTCCACTTCCATCTGCTCGAATTCACGGGTGCGAAAAATAAAATTACCCGGGGTGATTTCGTTACGAAAAGATTTACCGATTTGCGCCATGCCAAAAGGGAGTTTAGGATGGCGCGAATCTAGGATATTCAAGAAATTAACAAACATCCCCTGCGCGGTTTCCGGGCGCAAATAGACTTTTTGCGCGGTTTCTTTTACCGGGCCAAAGAGAGTCTCCAGCATTAAATTTACTGCCATAGATTGCTCGGATAAAGGATTACCGCAATTAGGGCATGGGATTTTTGCTACGCCATCGCTAGAACAAGCTATTCGGCCAACAAAATCCTTGAAATCTAAATTTGTACCTCCATATTTTTCATGCAAATCTACAAACCAAGAAAGAGTTATCTCTGGTTCTTTAACTAAATTTAAATTTGGAGCTAATTTTTTACCCTCATTCTTAGCCCAACGTAACATATAACTAGAATCTTTATCACCAGCCATCGTTTCTCTAAACGAAGTAAACCAAACACTATTCCAAATTTCATCCCAGATTTTATCAAACTTAAAAAAATGTAAACAAGCTGAACACTTCACAAAAGGATCATTAAAATTTTTTAGATGGCCAGAGGCTTCCCACACCTTTGGATTCATCAGAATTGCCGCATCCATGCCGTAAATATCATTGCGCTCATAGACCACAGACTTCCACCAAGCGCGTTTGATATTGTTCTTTAGTTCAACACCATAGGGGCCATAATCCCAAGTATTCGAAAGCCCGCCATAGATATCCGAAGATTGAAAGATAAATCCGCGGCGTTTACAAAGTGAAACTATTTTTTCCATTATGTTTTCAGTCATAGTCTGCTATTTTTAGCACAATTCGCCTAACAAATCAAGGGATTTCCGTTAGGTATGCCCCTTATTCTCCTGCTTCTCATGTGCATTGTAGGGAACGGTCGCGACCGTTCCCTACTACTAATGTTTCTTAACGGTTGAAATAATCGTAAATACTTTAGTTAAGTCTAAAACTCCAATCCTATCTTTTATGTAAAGCTTAAAATAGCTGCCATCAGGGTCAAAAATATTACAATCAAAGTAATTTTCTGTGCGGTTTAAATTATAATTTAAGAAGCCTTTTCTATCTCCCATGGTAAACTTAGCCATTTTTACATTCAGCTGATTTTCAAGATTCGGCGTAAAGATGCCTTTTAGAATTACAAAAAACGCGTCGGTAATATTATTCATCCGGTTAAGATTGGCGTACATAATATACTGGAAAAAATCATAATTATTGTCAATCCCCTGCTTAGCTATACTTGAAAATAAACGAGGCAAAAATCCAGGGGCATTATATAGGACATAAGCTATAGCGCCCTTATCTTTTTTCTTAAATTTTTTATAGTAAGGGCGCTTAATCAATTCCTGAGTCACCGCAAAGCCCTCGGGCAAGCCTACCTTCATTTTAGATAAATTGTGAATAATAAGTTCATTCTTATAGGTATCATCTATAGGCGGATCAATAATAATTATCTCAGACGGAGCCATGCACAATATAGGGATCTTCGCGCAAGTGCCTACGCCTGATTCAACATATACTTGCAATAATCTTAAACCCGCGAACTTCGCCACAAATAAAATAGCGATCGCTAAAATTATTATCTTAACTATATTTTTCTTTAAATATTCTTTCATAAATCCAACTTTTCTAATTCTTCAGGCTTAATACTAAATGAGTGTTCTGGCCCAGGAAATTTTCCCTCAATAACTTCGCTCTTATATTCTTCTAAGGCCTTTGTAATTAACGCTGAAAGATCAATGTATTTTTTAACGAATTTCGGAGTATAGCGCTCAAATAATCCCAGGGCATCATGCAGTACTAAAACCTGCCCATCGCAATTTATTCCGGCGCCAATACCAATGGTAGGAATCTTTAATTCCTTAGTAATAACTTCAGCAATTTTATCCGGGACACATTCTAAAACTAGCGCAAAACAGCCTAGCTTTTCAAGCGCTAACGCCTGTTCAAACAGGCACTTTGCGGTTTCAGCCGTCTTACCCTGCACTTTAAAGCCGCCTATTTTTTCTGCAGTCTGCGGAGTAAGGCCGATGTGGCCTACGACCGGAATACCGGCTTTAATAATTTCTTTTGTTACCTCTAAACATTTATCAAACCATTCCAGCTTTATTGCGTCGCAACTTGCCTCTTCAATATATTTTTTAGCATTTTTCACTGCACTTTCAGGATGCGACTGATAAGATTCAAAAGGCATATCCCCGATTACCAAGGCCCTCTTTACCGCGCGCGTCACTGCTTTAGCAAATATCAGCATCTCATCCATCCCAACTTGGGTTGTAGAATCTAACCCCAACACAACATTGGCCAATGAATCCCCAACTAAAATCATATCAATCCCCGCCTTATCGACCAGCGCAGCAAAAGAATAGTCATAAGCAGTAAGCATAGTAATCGGACGCCTATTTTTTAAATTAAGAATGTCTTTAACAGTTGTTTTCATTAATGTATAAAAGTTGCAAACAATAAGAAGGTCGAAAGGCAAATCATGGCGATTACAACAAATATTGAAATAATATTATAAACCCTTGAATTCGTATATTTACCCATCAGGCGTTTATTATTTACAAGCAACAGCATAAAAACAAGGACAAACGGCAAGAGAATACCATTTGTTGCCTGAGACAATAGCATTATGGGAATCAGTTTCACGTTCGGGATTAAAATAACCGCCGCGCCGATAATAATAATCGCGGTATAAAGCGTATAAAATTGCGGCGCCTCGCGAAAGCGCTTATTTACTCCTACTTCCCAGCCCATGCCTTCGCAAACTGAATACGCGGTTGAAAGCGGCAGGATACAGGCAGAGAAAACCGAAGCATTTAAAAGCCCAAAGGCAAAAAGATAAAAACAATATTTTCCTGCCAACGGTTTAAGCGCTAAAGCCGCGTCTTTTGCCGACTCTACTCTTATGCCGTGGGTAAAAAGCGTATTAGCGCAGACCACCACAATAAAAATCGCGATGATATTAACCACAAATGAGCCGATAATAACATCTAAGCGGCTATAATTATAATTTTCTATTTTTATATCTTTCTCAACGACCGATGACTGCTGGTAAAATTGCATCCAGGGCGCGATAGTCGTACCAATTACGCCGATAAGCATCAAAATATAATCTTTGCTGAATTTAAATTCCGGATGCACTGAACTCCTAAATACCTCGCCCCAATTCGGCTTGGATAAATACCCGGAGAAAATATAAGAAAGATAAAATACGCAGGCCAGTAAAAATACTTTCTCAACACTTTTATAGGTCCCCTTAACAATCAGCCACCAGACAAAAAGCGCGCAGATAGGCACAAGGACATATTTGCTGATGCCAAATAGCTCGGCACTGGCAGCAATACCGGCAAATTCCGAAATTGTATTAAAGAGATTTGATAAAATCAAAACCGCCATGGCGTAAAACGTAACCCTAACCCCAAACTCCTCGCGGATAAGATCAGCCAGGCCTTTACCGGTAACCACAGCCATGCGGCTGCACATTTCTTGAATAATCACCAACGCGATAATAATCGGAATAAACGACCAGATAAGCGCGTAACCAAAATGCGCCCCGGCTACCGAATAAGTGGTAATCCCGCCGGCATCATTATCTACATTTGCCGTAATAATACCCGGCCCCATTACCGAAAGAAAAATCGCCAGTTTTACCCATAAGCTCTTCATATTTATTGTGAAGGTATTTTAACTTTTTTTAATCTGCGCCAGGCAATCGCAATCAGCTGGCTTAAAATATCATCAACCGTGATTATCCCCTGTAAAACATTATTCTCATCAATTACCGGAATCGCGTAATATTTATATTTTTCCATCAAATAGGCCACTTCTTTTACGCTGGAATTTAAATGCGCGAAATAAATCTTAGGGAAGGCCGCCTTTTGCAAAGGCTCTGCAGGATTGGCTAAAATCAAGCGGCGGAAATTTGTGCAACCGACTAGCTTATTATCCGCGTCCACAATATAAACAAACTGCACCGGCTCAACCTTAAACGTCCTTTCCTTTATTAATTTCAGCACGGATTCAATAGGCAAATCTTTATTATAAGCCATATATTCCGCGGTCATAAGCCCGCCGGCAGAATCGCTGGAATAACCTAAAAGCTGCGAAAGTTTCTTGGAATATTGGCTTTCCATCAAACGCAATAAACGGTCAGTTTCCTGGCGCGGGAGCTTCTCCATAAAATCAGTTGCTTCGTCAGACGGGGTATTCTGCAGCAAATCGATAATTTCTTTTTCACTTAATTCTTCAATTAACGACTTTTGTGTTTTAAAATCTATGTGCCTAAAAATCCTGGCGCGCGTTTTTACGTCTAGAGATTTAAAAAGTGTCGTCTGCTGATTCATATTTAAGTCTAAAAATATGTCGCCTAAATCCGCGGCGGGAATATTACTAAATTGTTTCTCCGGGACGTCGACTTTAATCGTCATGCTCACGGGATTAATAGTCAACGGTTGAATATATTTCCAGGAAAGAAGATATTCCTTCTTTAAATAATCCGCGTTCTTATTAAATACGCGCACGATAAAATCTATTATTTTTTCAAAACCCAAGCGCCGAGAAAGCCCGCGCGCGCTAATATCCACATGCGCCACCATCAGCGCATGTTCCACAAAAAGCATATGAATATCGTTTATGCGGATAACTTTATGATTATGCGTATCAACCACCTGCTGATCCAATATATCGCGGCGCAAAGAAAGCTCGTTCTTGTTATCGTGGGATTCTTCAAAATTAATTTTAGATTTAAGTATTTTTAAACGGGCTTCTTTCTCATCAACTTCAAAAACATCCTGCCAATCGATAGCCGCGTACTGATGATTGATCAGGCCTTTACGAATAATTAAAGACGCGGATTGGGGATAAACCGCGGTAGGCTTAACAATAATATCATAAACTTTACCAGCAAGCTCGCCATTCTTATCCATAACTTCGGCGTCAAGGATATGCGAAAAATAAATAAACATCTTCGCGGCATCCCGGCGGGCAATATCTTCTCTTTCTTTATTCGTCACTTTATCTACTCTCCTTAAGAAAATATTTATCTTGGCCTTTTAGAAAGCCTAATTTTAGCACAATATCCACACCACACAAAACAAATTTATCCCCTTTTCGTGTCATTGCGAGCGAGAGCCGAAGGCCGAGCGAAGCAATCTTTATCAGATTGCTTCGCTCGGCCCGACAGAATCGTCGGGACTCCTCGCAATGACACTGTACTTATTTTTTTATCGCCTTGAATAACTCCTCAACCGATGATGTATTAATAACATCTTGTTTTGTCAGCCAGCCGCGGCGGGCAACCGCAATCCCAAAGCGCATATTCGTAAGCTGATCTGCCCTATGCGAATCAGTATTTATCGCAATCTTAACACCTGCCTCTTTGGCGCGCCGGGCATTTAAATCATTTAGATCCAGACGGTCAGGATAAGCGTTAATTTCTAAAGCAGTATTTGTATCGCGACAAACATTTAGAATCTGACCAAAATCTAAATCGTAAGCATCGCGCGCGCCCCAAAGCCTGCCTGTAGGATGCGAAATAATATGCACGTACTTATTCTGGCAAGCCTTCACTATTCTTTTAGTCAACTGTTCTTTAGATTGCTTAAAACCAGTATGTACCGCCCCAATCACAAGATCAAATCCTTTTAGAACTTCATCTTCATAATCCATATTGCCGTTGGAATCTATATCTGCTTCCGTGCCGTACAAAACTCTAAAATTCTTTAGTTTTTTATTTACTTCATCAACTTCATTTTTCTTCTTTATTAAATCTTTAACGCTCAAACCATTAGTCACTTTTAAACTCTGAGAATGATCAGTTATAGCGATATAGGAAAGCCCGAGTTTCTGGGCGCTTATCGCCATTTCTTCAATAGTATTTTCTCCGTCAGACCAATTTGAATGCGCGTGTAAATCGCCTTTTAGATCTTTTAGCTCAATTAATTGTAACCCCGGATCCACATAGCCCATCTCCAACTCTTTTAATATATCTTCGTCAGTTCTCTCATATAAAAATTTACCATCTTTATAGATACCGTCGCGCTTCAAAAGATCTATTCCTTCTTCAATATTCTCAACAGTTTTCTCTTTTATCCCGGGCAAGCCGGATAATTTATTAAATCTAATCGCATCTTCAAGATCAGAAATATTTTTTATTTTAGCTTTCTCAAAAAGCAATTTTACGGTTTTCGGGCCAACCGAAGGAATATTAAGTAAATCAACCAGCCCTCTAGGCAGGCTTTTCTTTAATTCATCATGAATCTTCATTTTACCCGTATTGATAAATTGCTCGATATACTCGGAAAGTTCTTTACCAATACCAGGAATCTCATGTAAACGGCCTCCTCGAGTAATAATTTCTACATCTTCAGCCAAACCCTTGATATTTTGCGCAGCCCTGGTGTAAGCACGAATGCGAAAAACATTTTCACCTCTAATTTCTAAAATATTGGCAATATCGCGAAAAATTTCAGCAACTTCTTTATTCTTCACTTATTTTCCTTTAACTCCTTAATAACTTCGTTATCCGGGTCAAGCTCTCTAGCGCGCTTTAAATAAAATTCATAATTTTTCTGATCGCCTGATTTTTGATAGGCTTGCGCCAGGCGCGCATTAACTGTGGCAAATTTCGGGGCTAATTTTAGAGCAATTAATAACTCCTCCACACCTTTATTTAAATCGCCGCCCATAAACCTGGGGGCATTAATATAAAATGTGCCCAGCCCCAAATGCGCCTCCGGTAAATTCGGAGCTAACTTTACGGCTTTAAGAAAATAATTTTTTATTTTAGTTCCGTAAATAATTTTCCCGAAAATCCAACTCTTTGAAGCGCGACGACTATTAATCGCGCCTAACATCATGCAAGCTAATCCCGAATCCTCATAGTCATCGCAAGTATTCATTAAAGCTTTGCTTACTAATTCTTTAGCTTCATCCAAAGCATCGTCTTTATATCTTATATATGCTAAGCTTAAAAGCGCTGGAGGATAATTAGGATCTTCAGTCAACACCTGTTTTAATATTTTCTCGGATTCCGCGTACTTACGGCTGCGCCTTAAAACCTCAGCCTTACCCCAAAGAGCATCTTGATTCTTAGGCTCTTCAAGTAAAACTTTGTTAAAAATATCCAGTGCTTCAGAATCCTCTCTTGCTCTAAGCAACTTAAACGCCTGCGGCAAAGAATCAGCAATATCTATTTTTATTGGTTGTGCAGTCTGAATATACTTCGCAATCACGAGTTTAGGTTTAGGAAATATTGAGCATCTTGTTTTGCACATCCTCGGCACCAACACCACCGCCCAGAGAATTATTAATATAATTAGTAAATATTTACGTATTTTGCTCATAAGAAGAGACTGTGCGGGTGGCTGCCGAGACGAAGAACCTTGCCCGCGCGCAGACCCACCGATTTATCGTTGAGTCAAGCACGGGCGAGGTGGCTCGGCAGACAGGCCCCGCTCATCATCCTATTTCAATCGTTTTAACTAAATCAACTAATAGCGAATTCACCGGTGTTGCAATCCCTAACTCTTGGCCCTGGCGCACAATTACGCCATTAATAAAATCTATCTCGGTGCGTTTTTTCTTTAGAATGTCCTGTAACATCGATGAGATATTAACCGAGGTAGCCTCACAAACCGCTTCTACCTTAGCCAGCGGATCATCATAAATTAATTTAATCCGTTTTCTTTTGGCGACTTTAGTCGCTTCAGCCGCTGCCTCGCGCAGAATCCTGCGCGAGCCTTCATGCTCAACCAGCTTCCCGTTAGGCAGCCGGGTTATCGCAGTCAAAGCGTTAATACCTACATTAATAATTAATTTTGACCATAATAAACTTTTAATATCGCGCGATATTTTTGTCTCCAGGCCAACTTTATTAAATATCTCGCGTATCAAGCGTATCCCAACAGGGATTGCTCCATCTATGCGTCCAATAATTGTCTCTCCCTTTCCCGCATGGCGCACGCATCCTGCATCAAGCAAAGTTGCCCCTAAATTTGTCACCCCGGCAATTACTTTATCCGCGCCCACAATTTCACTAATCACTTCAATATTGCCAATTCCATTTTGCAAAGTCAGCACTTGCGTATCATTGCCAATTAAAGGTTTAATTTTAGCAACTGCTTCTTTTGTATCATAGGATTTTACAGAAATAATAATTAAATCAGTGCTGCCTATCTCTTTAACGTTAACCGTCGCGCGCGCTTTTACTTTCCAATTTCCAGATACACCCTCAACTAAAATATCCCCCTTATTAATCCGCGCGGCGCGCTCTTCATTTTTATCTAAGAGCCAGATCTCTTCTTTAGACTTAGAAAGAAATGCCGCTAACAAACATCCCATGGCGCCAGGACCGACAATAACAATTTTCATTTTACCTCCAAAAATCCGTGTCATTGCGAGGGAGCGAAGCGACCGAAGCAATCTTTATCAAAAGATTGCTTCGTCGGCCTTCGGCCTCCTCGCAATGACACACATTCTTCACTTAACACCAACCGGCACAAAATTTTCCATTTTACTTATAACTTTCTGTGATTTTAATTCCTTTTCTAAATGAAAATTTATAAATGAATTAAGGATCATATCCAGCTCGCGTTTTATTTGTGGATTAAGCCCCAAATTAAGGTTATTTCTTAAATCATTGCGTTCAATATGCAGGACTGAAGCAATCGTCCCCCGAAAAATCGAGCGCGCAGACATATCTTTGCCATAGCAGCGCTCGCAAAGAAGCCCGCCGCGCAAAAGGCTAAATTTTCCCTGTCCGATAATGCGCGCACTACAAGAAACGCAAGAATCAAAATGCGGCTTAAAACCGGATAGAATCAATAGTTTTATTTTAAATATCGCCATAATTTTTTCGGGATTATTATTTACTTCTAATTCTTGCAGGCAATCTAAACTTAGATTAAAAATATCCGGATGCGCGTCTTCCGGCTGCATAACCGCGTCAATTAACTCCATCATCATACTGGCCATGCCTATACGGGAAATATCTTTTCTAATAATATTAAAATTATTTATTGAATCGCAGGCGCTAACTAAGTGCAGCGATGTTGAATGTTTGCTATAAAAAACAATTTCATTAAATGAAAAAGGCTCGACTGTGCTGGCAAATTTAGCCGGCTCAGTTCTAATTCCTTTCATTAACCCGGATATCTTACCGAATTCTTTAGTATAAAAGTTAACAATGAAAGATGTTTCGCGGAAATCGCGTTTAGATATGACTAAGCTTTGAGCTTTATGGATAGACATTTAAGCTTTTTAGGATTAGCGCGGCTTTTGCATTCATACTATTACGTTCTTTTAAGGTCTTATCGTCGTAACCTGAAATATGCAATACCCCGTGGACTACATATAAATAAAGCTCATAAATCGCCGAAGTTTTAAAAATCTTAGCCTGCCGTATTGCCGTGTCGGTAGAAACCACTATATCTGCCGTTTCCCCCAAATTAAAAGCAATAACATCAGTAGGTTTATTTTCTTTAAGGTATTTCGCGTTGATCCGGCGGATTTCTTTATCATTTACAAAACAGACAGTAATTTCTCCGGCCCTTTTTGCGCCCCGAGCTGAGAGCGCTTTAAGAACCGTTCTTTTTATCTTTGTCGGGCTGACGGCAAGCTTGGTTTGCAGATTTTTTATGATTACTTTCGCCATTTTTAACTTGCGGGTACTCCATGCGGCTGTGATATATAGCCGTTAACATTCTGATAAATACAGAAGAAATCTTTTCAATATCTTTTAAGGTCAGCTCGCATTCATCAAGCTGGCCGTCGATAAAACGATTATTAATAATCTTATGTACCACTTCTTCTACTTTTGCCGCGGTTGCCTCGCGCAGCGCGCGCGTTGCCGCCTCTACTGAATCTGCCAATAACACAATCGCCGTCTCTTTAGAGTTTGGCTTAGGCCCGGGATAGCGAAACCCCTCTTCTTCTACATCCTGATCCTGGGCTGAAGACTCTAGCGCCCTGCGGTAAAAAAAATACACCAGGCTATTGCCATGATGCTGCTGAATAAAATCTATGATCCGCGGATTAAGCCGGTATTTAAGCGCAAGCTCTGCGCCTTCTTTAACATGGTTCATAATCACTAATTTACTCATTGCCGGAGACAAAACGTCGTGCTTGCTCGCGGCAACATCTTGATTTTCGCTAAAATACTCCGCCTTTTCAAGCTTTCCAATATCATGATAATAAGCGCCAATCCTGGCCAACAAAGCATTTGCGCCTACTGCGCGGGCTGCAGCATCCGATAAATTTCCCACAATAAGGCTATGATGATAAGTGCCCGGGGCCTCAAGAGTCATGCGCTGTAAAAGCGGATGATTAAAATCTGCCAATTCAAGCAAGCTAATATTGGTAACCGTCTTAAATATATACTCAAATAACGGCAATATACCGATAACGATAACGCCGCAAGCAATGCCATTTAAACCAAGAATAATATAATCATTAAACGAATCTACGGAAAAATGATTTATCAAAATAAGCGAAAGGACTTGAACAATACTAATAATAAAACCGGCGCGAATAACCACCATGCGCTTACGCGCCCCAAAAACCAACAAGCTGGATATTATGCTAGTAATCAAAAACAAAATCCCGACGTAAAGATTATTTCCCGCTAGGGCCGCAATCATAATACTGGAAGCAAGGCTTAAAATAAGGGTTATTTCGATTTCATTAAATAATATCGCAGAAAGCATAGCCACCAGCGAAAACGGAATATAAAATACCGCGATACGTTGGTTGATAAAAAAATAGGCCAGGCTAAAATTAATTACAAAAAGAAACAGAAAATAAATAAACTTATAATTAATCAGAAAAGCCTTGCGGCATTTTAGATAGGCAAATAAAGAAATCAGGATTAAGGAAAGCGATAAATTAATCTCCAGCGAATAATTAATAAAAAAAAGTATAAGCGCGCCTAGAGTAAAACTTGATATCTTAACGATACCTTCTTTATTCTTGGCAATATACTCTGCTATCTTTTTTTTATTTCGCTCTATTCGTTTTTTCATACGCTTCAATAATATTCTGTACGAGCGCGTGCCTAACTACGTCCAGGCCGCTAAAATAAACAATCTTGATACCGGTAATATCTTTCAAGATCTCTTCTGCTTGAAGAAGCCCGATAGGTTTTCCCTCCGGAAGGTCGCTTTGCGTCATATCGCCGGTGATAACCGCCTTGGAATCAAACCCCAAGCGCGTTAAAAACATTTTCATCTGCTCAGCAGTGCAATTCTGCGCCTCATCCAAAATAATAAAAGCATCATTTAAAGTGCGGCCGCGCATATAAGCAAGGGGCGCGACTTCAATAATGCCGGTTTCGATATACTTCTCAATTTTCTCTGCCTCCATCATATCATAAAGAGCATCATATAATGGGCGCAAATACGGCGATATCTTTTCATACATATCGCCGGGCAAAAACCCTAAAGACTCGCCTGCCTCAATCGCGGGGCGAGTTAAGATAATCCTGCGCACTTCCTGCTTTCTTAAAGCCTCGACAGCGCAAACCATGGCCAGATAAGTCTTGCCTGTGCCGGCCGGGCCAATTCCAAAAACAATATCGTTTTTATTAATCGCGTCAACGTAATCTTTTTGTCCGGGGGTTTTGGGGCCGATTTGACGGCCTGTAGACAAACGGGTAATACTTGTGCCTTCGATATTTAAAGAGCCGGCTTTATTGCCGGAGGCTTTCGAATTTGCTATCAGGCAACGCAAATCAGTACTGCTTACATCCTGGCCTGAACGCGCTTGAGCCAGCAAACTCTCGATAACCGCGCTTGCCTTCTTAATCACATTAATCGCGCCGCTTATCTTGAGATGTTCGCCCCTGACAGTTATCTTAACCCGAAAGGCTTTTTCTATTTCCCTGATATTCTCGTCGCGGGAACCTAAAACGCCCCTTGCTTCCTGATACGTGCCTAATTTTATTATCTTTTCCATAATATTAAAGACCGGGCCTTATTTAAACAAGGCCCGGCCTTATATTTAATTATTTAAGATTCTCTTTCGGCTCAATTAGCTTTTCAGATTTTCCATCCATAGGAATCTTGATCGTCTGCCCGGGATAAACTTTATTTGGGCCTTTCATCGTATCTTTATTTGCTTCGTAAATTTTATACCATTTTTTGGTAGTGCCAAACTGTTTCTGCGAAATTTTCTGCAGCGTATCGCCTTTTTGCACAGTATATCGTTCAAATGAACCCGGGATTTCAACTACTTCAGGAGTTACGCTTTCAGTCGTATACCCGCGGTTGCCATAAATATCGCTATCTGAGATATTTGAAGATCCTATCTCTGTTTTTGCCGGGGCAACGCCTTTTTCGAATCTTATCGGAGAACGCAATTCAATTTCCATAACATGAGTATCACGAGTTGATTTTCTCGATACATCTTGGCCTGCAGGCGGCTGGCCCTGAAGATAGCCGCGATTTCCAGCTAGATCCTGATCCACCCTATCCCTAGTTAGAGTATAAGTCCTGACCACGCAACCAGATAACAAGACCGTAGACAGTAGACCACAGACCGTTAGACCCTGTAAAAAAATCTTGGCCTTAAACATTCTTTCCTCCTCTGCCCAGAAAGGGCGTACCCGCGCAAAACCTATTAGCGCGGGGTGTTTTTGATGGTTAATCCTAATTCCTTTAATTGTTTTTCATCTACATCCGAAGGCGCGCTAGTTAAAGGACAATACGCGGCGGAATTCTTAGGAAACAGAATTACATCGCGGATACTATCCTTGAGCAGCAGAATCGCCAAGAGCCTGTCCAGCCCAAAAGCCACTCCGCCGTGCGGCGGCGCGCCGAATTGAAAAGCCTCCAGTAAAAATCCAAAACGTTTGGAAGCCTGCTCATCACTAATGCCAATTAAACTAAAAATCTTCTTCTGCAGCTCCTGGCTATGAATCCTGATTGAACCCGAGCCCATCTCCATTCCGTTTAAAACTAAATCATAGGAACGCGACCTAATTTTATCCGGCGATTTATCCAATAATTCTAAATCATCTTTATGCGGGGAAGTAAACGGATGGTGTTCGCTCTCCCAACGCCTCTCTTCAACATTATACTTCAATAAAGGAAAATCCACTACCCAACAAAAAGCGAATTCACTCGCCTGTTCAGGGCGTAAATCCGGCTTATCACACCCGTACTTCTTCATTGCGTCTGAGTAAATAATACGCGGGAAAGGAATCTTTAAATCTATTCCCTTGAGCTCCTTGAAAATTAATTGCATTAAATTTTCAGTAAGCGAAAAAATATCTTCCTCATCGATAAAAGACATCTCAATATCCAATTGGGTAAATTCCGGCTGGCGGTCGGCGCGCAGATCCTCGTCGCGAAAACATTTAGCAATTTGATAATATCTTTCAAATCCGGAAACCATTAAAATTTGTTTAAATAACTGCGGAGACTGAGGAAGTGCAAAAAATTGCCCCGGATTTACGCGCGAAGGCA
>JAZDEX010000045.1:0-12367 GCA_043808405.1 Candidatus Omnitrophota bacterium
ATATTTTTGAAGTTTTAGATACAAAATATAGCGGCAAAGTTATTTTGCATATTGGACGGATTAAAGCGGGTAACTTTAAAAAAACAGATTTGATTGGAGCGCAAGTTAATATTGAGCGCAGGCTTGCGATTGCCCGTAATCATACAGCAACGCATTTATTACAGGCGGCGCTGCGAAAAGTTTTAGGAAATCATGTAAAGCAACAAGGCTCGCTTGTTTCTGAAGATAGGCTGCGTTTTGATTTCACGCATTTTAAAGAAATCTCTGAAGAAAATTTAGCGCGTATTGAAGAATTAGTTAATAATTTTGTTTTGGTTAATCATACGCTAACGACAAAAGAACTTACTTTGGCTCAAGCCAAGAAAAATGGCGCTTTGGCGTTTTTTGGCGAAAAATACGGTAGTAAAGTGCGCATGGTTATTGTAGAAGATGTGTCTAAGGAATTATGCGGCGGAACACATTTACAGGCGACCGGCCAGATCGGCGTGTTTAAAATAGTGCAAGAAGGCTCAATTGCCGCAGGCACCAGGCGTATTGAAGCGGCAACCGGGACAGTTGCCTATAAATCACTTAAGAATGAACAAGATTTACTGGCTAAAGTATTAGAAATTCTAAATACATCGCTCGATAGCTTGCCGGCGGAACTAGAGAAGAAGTTGAATCGAATCAAGGAGCTAGAAAAACAATTAAGCGCTCAGAAAATGGATACAGCTAAGAATTCAATAGATACAATGATTAATAACGCTGGAACTATTAAGGATATAAAAGTAATTACTGAGGTGTTAGAAGGCGCAGATATGGATTTGCTGCGTAAAACCGCGGATATGATTAAACAAAAAGTTAATGGAACGTTGATTGCCTTAGGTTCTAAAAATCAAGGCAGGGCATTGTTAATTTTAGCGGCGACTTTAGATTTGTGCGATAAAGGCATTGATGTGTCAAAAATGGTTCGCGAGGTTGCGGCCGCTATAGGCGGCGGCGGCGGCGGACGAAAAGATTTTGCCCAAGGCTCAGGCACTAATCCGGAAAATTTTGATGCCGCATTCAATAAATTAAAGGAAATTTTAAACCAATGAAGATAATCCGTTTTAAGAGTAAAGCTCTAGACAAGATTTATAATCGCGGCGGGATTAAATCGCGCCGGGTAGAAGAAAAGGTCAGAAACATTATTGATGATGTGCGTTTATTAGGCGATGACGCGCTTTTAAAATATACCAAAAAATTTGATGGGGTAAAGCTTGCGCCTCGGCAATTAAAGGTTTCAGAAATAGAAATAAGCGGGGCCTATCAAAACATCAGCCCTAATTTTGTTTCGACTTTAAAAATTGTAATTGAAAACATAAACCGATTTTATAAAAAAACGCTTAAGAAGTCTTGGAAAATCAGAAGCGAAGACGGCATAGTCCTGGGCGAGAATTATTCGCCGCTCGAGCGAGTTGGAGTTTATATCCCTGCCGGGACCGCGCCTTTGGTTTCTTGCGTTTATATGACGGTTCTGCCGGCAAAAATTGCCGGGGTTAAAAAAATTGCGCTAGTTAGCCCGCCGGATAAATTCGGCCATATTAATCCACATATTTTAGTAGTTGCGGATTTATTAAAGGTGGACGAGATTTACCGCGTAGGCGGGGCCCAAGGCATTGCTGCTTTGGCTTATGGGACAAAGACTATCCCTAGGGTAGATAAAATTGTCGGCCCGGGGAATATTTATGTAACTGAAGCCAAACGCCAGGTATTTGGGTTTTGCGATATTGATATGGTAGCCGGCCCCACAGAATTAGTTATTATTGGCAATAATTCAAGTGACCCTAAATTTATTATTGCGGATTTAAAAGCGCAGAGTGAGCATGCTAAGGGTTTGGCAATTTTAATTACTAATTCTAAGTTGCTCGCGCGCGAAGTTAAAACGCAGATGCCCGAGGATAATGGCTGGATTGTTTTAGCCAAGAACTTAAATCAGGCAATTGAAATTGCCAATAAAATTGCCCCGGAGCATTTAGAGATTTTGGTGAATAATCCTCAAAGAATTGCTAAGTTGATTAAAAATGCCGGCGCGATATTTTTAGGGCCATATAGCCCGACAGCAATCGGGGACTATATTGCCGGCCCCAGTCATGTTCTTCCGACTCAAGGCACAGCTCGGTTTTTCTCCGGATTATCAGTTTGCGATTTTATCAAAAGTACGCATATAATTAGTTATTCTAAAAAAGCATTGGAAAAAGCTAAGGAGCCGTTAGAAAAAATCGCTGGCATTGAGGGGCTAAGTAAGCATTTGGATTCCGTGAAAGCGAGATTTTAAATAGTAGATAGTAGTTAGTAGATAGGGTTTAGGGGAAAATATGAAAAAAAGAATAGCGATAGTTAAAAGAAAGACTAACGAAACCGATGTTACGGTTAAAGTCAATATTGACGGCTCAGGGAAAACCAAAATTAATACCGGTATCGGATTGTTGGATCATATGCTTGAGCTTTTTGCTTTCCATGGGCTCTTTGATTTAGATATAAGTGCTAAAGGGGACTTAAAAGTAGATATCCATCACACCAATGAAGATGTAGGTATTGTTTTAGGCGATGCCTTTAAAAAAGCGCTTGGGGATATGAAGGGGATACGGCGCTCAGGGTATTTTTCTTGGCCGATGGAAGACATTGTTGCCGATATTGCGGTTGATATCAGTGGTAGGGGATTTTTTAAGGAGATAATTAGAGAAAAAGGCGCGCCTAAAGATAT
Organism: Candidatus Omnitrophota bacterium; assembly: GCA_043808405.1. Classification (GTDB taxonomy): domain Bacteria; phylum Omnitrophota; class Gorgyraeia; order Gygaellales; family Profunditerraquicolaceae; genus JAZDEX01. The sequence continues at coordinate 2,726 of JAZDEX010000045.1, forward strand.
GGAAGATAAAGATGGATATTCTTTTACTTACGCTAATCATTTCTTTGAGTCATTTGCGAAAAAGCTAGGCATGAATTTAAGTATTAAATTAACTGGCATTAACTCGGATTTGCACACTAACCTTGAGCCAGCCTTTAAGGCTTTAGGTAAAGCCTTAGATCAAGCGACGCAAGTGGATCCGCGTCGTAAGGGTGTTCCTTCAACTAAAGGTGTAATTGATTAAATGATTGCAATTATAGATTACGGGATGGGCAATATTCATAGCGTGCAAAAAGCGCTTGAAAAACAAGGGGCGAAAGTAATAGTTACTAATAATCCCGAAGAAATCGAAAAAGCTGATAAATTAGTTCTACCCGGCGTAGGCGCGTTTGATGATGCGGTTGCGGAATTAGAAAAACAGGATCTTATACCGGCGATCAAAGAAAGTATAAAAAATAAAAAGCCTTTTTTAGGTATTTGTTTAGGGATGCAACTTTTGTTTGAGGCTAGTGAAGAAGCAAAAACTAAAAAGGGTTTAGGAATTTTAAAAGGTACGGTAAAGAAGTTTAAAGCTAGCAAGGGTTTAAAGGTTCCGCATATGGGATGGAATCAATTAAAAAGGTCTACAGTCTACGGTCTACAGTCTACGGTCTGTCATCTTTTAAAGGATATTCCAGAGGGTGCTAATGTTTATTTTTGCCATTCATATTATCCTGAACCAAAAGACAAAAAAGTGATTGCCGCAACCTGTAATTATAATTCAGATTTTGCTGCGGTAGTTTGTCAGGATAATGTTTACGGCGCGCAATTTCATCCGGAGAAAAGCCAGGATGTAGGGCTTATTATGTTGAAAAATTTTATCGAGAGATGTTAATATACTCGTGTCATTGCGAGCGAAGCGAAGCAATCTTTTTAAAAGATTGCTTTGTCGCTCTCGCTCCTCGCAATGACACGAGTGGAGATTCGATTTGTTAATTATACCAGCGATAGATTTAAAAGACGGTTGCGTAGTGCGTTATGTCCAGGGAAAACTGGATAAAAAGGTTTATTCGCGTGATCCGGTAAAAACCGCTAGGCACTGGGCAAAGCAGGGCGCGCAAATGATTCACGTGGTAGATTTAGACGGCGCTTTTAGCGGTGAGCCGCTAAACATAGGTATAGTTAAGGAAATAGCCGCAAGCGTCAATGTCCCGATACAATTTGGTGGCGGCGTGCGTAAGCTGGAGACTATTAAAACATTACTTGATGCTAAAGTTGCGAGAGTGATTTTAGGGACCCGGGCAATCGAGGACGATAAGTTTTTAAAAAAAACTTATAAAGAATTTGGCGATAAAATAATTATCAGTTTAGACGCCAAAGATGACAGCCTAGCTACCCAAGGCTGGAAAGAAACAGTTAAAAAGATTAAGGTTGTAAATTTTGCCCTGATGTTAAAAGAGATGGGTTTTAAAGAAGTAATTTATACGGATACCTTAAAAGACGGAACTTTAAAAGGTCCGAATATTTTAGGGATTAAAAATTTGCTAAAAGCAACCGGCTTAAAAGTAATTGCTTCCGGAGGGATGTCTAGCCTTGAGGATGTGCGTAAATTGAAGATTCTAGAGAAAAGTGGTTTGGTAGGCGTAATTATAGGTAAGGCCTTATATGAGGGAAAATTTACTTGCCTTGAGGCCATAAAACTTGGATAAAAAGAAATAAAAACAGGAGGGAAAAAATGGCAAAGAGAATGTTCGCGGTTTTAGTAGTGGCTATGTTTTCGCTATCAGTGCTAGGTTGCGCGAGTACGCGCAAGAATAATGATCTAGAGATTCAATCGTTAAGAAATCAGGTTACTGTTTTAGAAGCGCAGCTTCAGAATAAAGACGAAGAGATTAATGGTTTAAGGGATACTTTAAGCAAGCAGGAAGCAATTACCGCGCCTGCCCAGGAAAAAGTAACTTCTTGCAAAAGATCAAAAAGAAAAGTTATCGGCGAGGCGAAAAACAGGCCCACGATAAAAGAAATCCAGATTGCGCTTTCTAACGCAGGATATGACCCGGGATCTACCGATGGCAAGATGGGGAAACAGACCAAAAATGCAATTAAGGCATTTCAGGCTGCGAATAATTTACCTGCTGATGGCCATGTCGGAACTAAGACTTGGGAATTATTGAAAGATAATTTGTATACAAAAGTAAAATAATGTTGAATAAAAGAATCATCCCTTGTTTAGATATTAAAGAGGGGCGGGTTGTTAAGGGCACTAAATTTGTGAATTTGCGCGACGCAGGAGATCCGGTAGAAGTAGCTATTGCTTATGACCGTCAACTTGCCGATGAATTGGTATTTCTGGACATAACGGCAAGTTACGAGCAAAGAAAAACTTTTGTCGAATTGGTTCGAAAAATAGCGCAAAATATTTTTATGCCGTTTACAGTTGGCGGAGGCATTCGGGATTTAAACGATATTCGTGATTTATTAAATGCCGGAGCGGATAAAGTTTCCATAAACAGCGCGGCAGTAAAGTTTCCGGAATTAATTAAAGATGCCGCCGCGAAATTCGGCAGCCAGTGTATCGTCGTTGCTATTGATGCTAAGGCGGTTGTTCAGTCTACAGTCTACGGTCTACAGTCTACGGCCTATAAATGGCAGGTATATATTAATGGCGGACGAACGCCGATAGATTTAGATGCGGTTAAATGGGCTAAAACTGCCGCAGAGTTAGGCGCCGGAGAAATTCTTTTGACTAGCATGGATTACGACGGCACAAAAGACGGATACGATTTAAGCCTAACTAAAGCTGTTTCGGATGCCGTTACTATCCCGGTAATTGCTTCAGGTGGCGCGGGTTTATTAGAACATTTTTTCGATGTATTTACTAAGGCCGGCGCAGATGCGGCTTTAGCGGCTTCAATTTTTCATTACGGCGAATACTCAGTAGGGCAAATTAAGGAGTACTTAAAAGGAAAGGGTGTTGCGGTCCGGCTATGACAAAAGATAAGTTTAATTTCAAAGATTTAAAATTGGATAGTAACGGCTTGATTCCAGCGATAATCCAGGATCATAAGACTAAAGAAGTGTTGATGCTTGGGTTTATGAATAAGGATTCGCTTAAACGCACGATTAAATCCGGGAAAACTTGCTTTTGGTCGCGTTCCAGGCAGAAGTATTGGGTAAAGGGTGAGACTTCCGGCCATTTTCAATTTGTGAAGTCCATTTTATTTGATTGCGATGTAGATGCGCTGGTAATTAAAGTACGCCAGGTTGGAGTTGCCTGTCACACAGGAAATAGAACTTGCTTTTATAGGAAAATAAAGTAATGTCCGAGCAGCCTTCATTAAAAGAGTTTTTAAAATCATCTAAACAGGGCAATGTTATTCCGGTTTATAAAGAAATTCGTGCTGATTTAGATACACCGGTTTCCGCTTTTTTAAAACTTGGGTCGAGTGATTATGCGTTTCTTTTGGAATCAGTCGAGGGCCAGGAAAAAATTGCCCGCTATTCTTTTTTAGGCTCGAGCCCGGAATTTATTTTTAAGAGCAAAGGTAAAAATATTGAGGAGATCGATTTAAAAAGTAATACGCATAAGCGTTTTGTTACGGATTTGACGCCTTTAGATGAGCTTAAAAAGATTATGCGGCATTTTAAGCCAGTACATTTAAAAGGCCTACCCCGGTTTTACGGCGGGTTAGTGGGATATATGGGTTATGATATGGCCAGGTTTTTTGAGGAAATTCCGGATAAAAACCCCGATGACCTAAAATTACCTGATTGCGTATTTATCTTAACTAATACAATTCTCATATTTGATCACGTAAATCATACTATTAAAATTGTGGCTAATGTAATTTTGCCGCAAAAAAGTATTTCGCTTTTGGCGAAAACTAAAATTTACAATGCGGCAATCAAAAAAATAGAGGTAATACAAAAAGAGCTAAAGCAGCCTTTATCTGAAAAAGATACTCCATATCCGCCGCTTAAAAGTAAGATTGTATCAAATTTCACTAAAGGCGAGTTTTGCGATAGAACTAATAAGGCAAAAAGTTATATACGCAAAGGCGACATTATTCAGATGGTTATGTCGCAGCGTTTCGAATTAAAAATAAATAAAAAGCCTTTTGATATTTACCGAAAGCTGCGCAGCCTTAATCCATCGCCGTATATGTTTTTTCTAAAACTAAAAAGTGTTACCCTGGTGGGTTCGTCTCCGGAAATGTTGGTGCGCTGCGAAGAGGGAATAGTCCAAACTCGCCCGATTGCCGGAACTCGCCCGCGCGGGAAAACTGATGTAGAAGATGCGCGAATGGCGATTGAATTAATAAATGATAAAAAAGAACGCGCAGAGCATTTAATGTTGGTAGATTTGGGCAGAAATGATTTAGGCCGGGTGTGTAAGCCTGGCACTGTAAAAGTTAATGAATTCATGAGTATTGAAAAATATTCTCATGTAATGCACTTGGTAAGCGAAGTAAGCGGCAAGTTAGATAAAAAGCATGATTCCTATAGCGTTTTAAAAGCAAGTTTCCCCGCTGGGACAGTCTCAGGATCTCCTAAAATCCGCGCTATGGAAATTATAGATGAGCTGGAAAATTTAAGGCGCGGCCCCTATGCCGGCTGCGTCGGGTATTTCAGCTTTTCCAATAATATGGATACTTGTATCACTATCCGTACTATTGTGATAAAAAATAGCGTTGCCTATATTCAGGCAGGCGCGGGAATTGTTGCAGATTCAGTTCCGGAAAAAGAGCATAATGAATGCGTGAACAAAGCAAAGGCTTTGATGGAAGCAGTTGCGTGTTAGTATCAAATCATATCTCTGTGTCATTGCGAGGATGCGCCGCAGGCGCAAACGAAGCAATCTTTTTAAAAGATTGCTTCGCTCGGCTTACGCCTCGCTCGCAATGACACTTTAAACAACATGTCTAAAGGAGGTTGACAAAATGGCAGTGCATATCAGGTTAAGAAGAATAGGCAAGAATCCAAAAAAGAACCCGCATTTTAGAGTGGGGGTTTATGATGAAAGAACCGGCCGCGATGGCAGGACTATCGAGGAGCTGGGTTTTTATAATCCGATTACCGGCGTCGCCAAAATTAAAAAAGAGCGCGTGGATTATTGGGTGAAAAACGGCGCACAGATGTCGCCTACGGTTAAAAGTTTAGTAAAAAAACAAAATTAAGTTGTAGGGAACGCTCGCGAGCGTTCCCTACGCCAATAAGGAGGAAAACAAAATGCCACAAGGCCAATCAGGTGCAATAATGCAGCTTGTGCCGTTAATTCTTATTTTTGTGATTTTTTATTTTATGTTAATTCGTCCCCAGAAAAATAAGGAAAAGGCGCATCAAAAAATGTTATCTGAACTCAACAAAAACGATGATATCGTTACTACCGGCGGTATCCATGGCACAATTGTCAATATTAAAGATAAGACTTTTGTTGTGCGCGTAGATGACAACGTAAAAATAGAAATTGAAAAAAATTGTGTCTCATATTTAAAAAAGAAGGGAATCTAACACATGGAAAGACGAGTCCTTTACAAAATAATTATGATTCTGGCGATTGTGGGCTTGTGCGCTTATTACGCGTTTCCTTTGAATAAAAGGATAAATCTGGGCCTGGATTTGCAGGGCGGGATGCATCTTTTGCTTAAAATCGATACATCGCATCTGGAAGGAAAAGCAAAAGAAGATGCGGCTGACCGCGCAGTTGAGGTTATCCGTAACAGGATTGACCAATTTGGCGTAAGGGAAACGTCTATCCAGAAGCAGGGTATAGATGAAATAGTAGTGCAGCTGCCCGGGGTTACCGATAGGCAAAGAGCAATTGATGTTATCGGTAAAACCGCTATGCTTGAATTCAAAGTCGTTTCTACTGATCCTGAAAAATTAAAAGCGGCTATAGAAGGCAATGTCCCTGAAGGATTTGTTTTAGCTCGCAGCGAAGATAACGAGCCGTTACTCCTTGAAAAGCAAGCAGTATTAACCGGGGATGCGCTTACGGATGCTGAAGTACGTTTTGACCAAAGCCAGTTTAATGAGCCGCTGGTTGCTTTAAGATTTAATTCTGGGGGCGCTAAAAAATTTGCTGATATTACCGCGGCTAATGTGGGCAAAAGGCTAGCCATTGTTTTAGATGGTAAAGTGCAGTCTGCCCCGAATATTAGAGAAGCAATTCCTTCCGGCGAGGCAGTGATCACCGGGCGTTTTGATATTGCGCAGGCGCAGGATTTAGCTTTAGTTTTAAGGGTCGGCGCTTTGCCTGCTCCGATGTATGTTGAAGAGGAAAGGACTATTGGCCCGTTATTAGGCCAGGACTCGATTAACAAAGGCGTTAAAGCAAGCATTATTGGCTGCATACTGATCTTTGTTTTTATGGCAATCTATTATTTGTTGGCTGGCGTGATAAGTGACATCGCCCTTTCTATGAACTTGATTATGATTCTAGGCGGTTTAGGTTTGTTGCCTGTTTTATTTCCCGGGGTTTCCGCAACCTTAACCTTGCCTGGTATTGCTGGTATTGCTTTAGCTTTAGGTATGGCGGTAGACGCTAACGTTTTAATCAATGAGCGCATAAGAGAAGAGCTTGCACTGGGTAAGCCTTTACGCGCGGCAGTTGCGAATGGTTATGACCGCGCATTTACTGCGATTTTCGATTCTAACGTAACAACTCTTGTTGCCGCATTTTTGTTATTTCAATTTGGAACTGGCCCGATTAGAGGTTTTGCTGTAACTTTAACCATCGGCCTTATTGCAAGTTTATTTACGGCAATTGTCGTCACGCGTACAATATTTGAAATGTTATTAAATTTAGGCTGGATTAAATCCCTGCCTATGCTTAAGCTCATCGGAGAAACAAAAATTGATTTTATTGGTAAAAAGAATATCTGCTATGCGCTTTCTTTAATTGTTATAGTCATTGGCCTAGTTGTTTACTTTAAAAAAGGCCCGAGCGCCTATGGCATTGATTTTGCCGGCGGGCAAATTCAGGAGTATAATTTTAAGACTCCGCCATCGGTAGATAAGGTGCGCCAGGTTCTAAAGGATATGGGCGCAGGAGATGCCTCAATTCAGCAATTTAAAGATAATCCTAATGCTATTTTAATCAGGACCAGTGAAGATAAAAGTTCTATTTTAACGGACAAATTAAAAGCGGCTTTTCCGGATCAAAACATTCAGATTCTAAGGATTGAGCGCGTTGGCCCGGTGGCAGGAAAATATTTAAAAACTAAGGCGATTCATGCGCTTATTTGGTCATTAATCGGTATCCTAATTTACGTGGCTTTTAGGTTTAAACACGTTAATTTTGCCATTGCTGGCGTTATCGCATTAATTCATGACGTTTTAGTAGCTTTAGGATTTTTAGTGATAACCGGCAGGCAAATCGATCTTTTAAGCGTAACCGCGTTTTTAACTATTGCCGGTTATTCGATAAACGATACAATTGTCATTTATGATAGAGTCAGGGAAAATTTGCGGCTTAACCGTAAATTAAGCCTAGCTGAAGTAATAAATTTAAGCGTTAATCAAACTTTAGCCCGTACACTTTTAACCTCAGGCGTGACTCTCTTAACAGTACTGGCAATTTTTCTTTACGGCGGCGAGATTTTGAGTAATTTTGCTTTTGTTTTACTCGTGGGTTTTGTATCGGGTGTATACTCCACAGTTTTTATTGCCTCACCTCTAGTCCTTGCTTGGAGCCGTAAAAACGTTAAGTAATGTTCAGGTCGCTAAAGTTGTACGCGGGGCGCTCAGTTGATCTAGAGCGCCTCGTTAATACTTTTGTAGAATTCGGCTATAAAAGGCAAACTGCTGTCCTGGCCGAAGGTGATTTCTCACGCTGCGGAGAAATCATAGATATATTTCCTTTCACTTTTGAGCTTCCTGTCCGTATCGAATTAAACATTGAACAAGTTTCGAAGCTAAAAACCTTTAATCCTGATACTGGTGAGCCGCTTTGGGAACACCAAATAGTTATTATCCTGCCAATTACTAAACCCTCTAATTTTAAAGCCTCGGCATTTAAAGAAGAGCTCCCTATTGAAGGTTTTTTGGATTTAAATATCGGCGATTATATTGTTCATACTGAACATGGCATAGGCAGGTTCCGTGGTATAGATAAAATAAAAATTAAAGATGTGCCTCAGGACCATTTTATTATTGAATATGACCGTCAGGAGAAATTATTTGTCCCTTTAGACCAAGCTCATTTGGTTCAGAAATATGTTGCATTTGGCGGCCGCCGGCCAAAGCTAAATAGATTAGGCACTAAAGAATGGGCCAGAATAAAAGACCGCGCGCGAAAAGGAATTCAGAAATTAGCGCTTGAGCAACTATCTTTACAAGCCATGCGTTTGAGCGCAAAAGGTTTTGCTTTTTCTGGCGATTCCCAGTGGCAAAAACAATTTGAAGGAACTTTTCCTTATAAAGAAACTCCAGATCAGCTTAAGGCGACTGGGGAAGTTAAGGCAGATATGGAAAGCCTTAAGCCCATGGATAGGCTTTTATGCGGTGATGTGGGGTATGGTAAAACTGAAGTTGCCATGCGCGCGGCTTTTAAGGCGGCAGTAGATAATAAACAGGTAGCATTTCTAGTACCGACAACAATATTAGCCGAACAGCATTATCATAATTTTTCCGAGCGCCTTAAAGATTTTCCGATAAACATCCAAATGCTTTCGCGTTTTCGCACTGACGCCCAGCAAAAAAAAGTGGTCGATGATTTGGCTAAGGGTTTAGTGGATATAGTTATAGGTACGCATAGGTTGTTGTCAGATGATATTGTTTTTAAGGATTTAGGGCTTTTAATAATCGATGAAGAACAGCGCTTTGGGGTAAAGGCAAAAGATAAGCTTAAATCATTAAAAGTTACTTGCGATGTTCTCACCTTGACAGCAACCCCTATTCCACGTACACTCTATATGAGCCTGATGAATATTAAGGATCTGTCCATAATAAATACCGCGCCCGGAAATCGGTTGCCTATCAAGACTGTTGTGGTAGAATATGATGAAGATTTAGTGCGCGAGGTTATTCTCCGAGAGATCAAAAGAAAAGGACAGGTTTATTTTGTTCATAACCGCGTCTATGATATTGAAAAAGTAAAAGAGAAATTAGTTAAGCTTTTGCCTCGGGCCATAAGAATAGGCATCGGCCATGGCCAGATGCCGTCTAAAGAACTCGAGAGCGTAATGGTGAATTTTTTAGACGGCAAAATAGATGTCTTAGTCTGTACCATGATTATTCAGTCTGGTATAGATATTCCGCGGGTAAATACGATTATAGTTACGGATGCGCATAATTTTGGCTTGTCAGATATGCATCAGCTGCGCGGGCGAGTAGGCAGATTTAATTTGGCGGCATATGCTTATTTTACTGTGCCGCCCAAAGAAATAATTGAAAGCGACGCAAGGAAGCGGCTAGATGCCATACAGGCGCATGCGAAATTAGGCTCAGGATTTAATATTGCCATGGAAGATTTAGAACTAAGGGGCGCGGGTAATATCCTAGGAATACAGCAGCATGGCTTCATCGCCGCGGTAGGTTTTGATTTATATTGCCGGCTGTTACGCGAGGCAATCAGCGCGTATAAGAAATTAGGAATATATAATGCATAAAGCTATCCGCAAAAGCTTAAGGATATTTATTTTATCTCTTAGTCTGTGGTCTACGGTCTACGGTCTACGGTCT
>JAZDEX010000046.1:0-51056 GCA_043808405.1 Candidatus Omnitrophota bacterium
ACGAAGCAATCTTTTGTTAGATTGCTTCCTGCTTCGCTTCGCTCGCAGCTAACGGCTCACCGCTTACGCTCGCTCGCAATGACACATTTCATTAAATTTATTTCTTATCTTGGAATATGTAATGCGAAAGTCCCGCGCCAGATGTTTTGCATTTTTTACGCCGGGCAATAATACTTTTTTTTGCCTTAACTTTTATGCTTTTCATAGCTTATACCCCCTTTCTTTTTAGTTTTGCTCAAATATTTCTTGAAGAGCCTTAAGCAACCTTAGATTATCCGCGCGTAAACGTATAGCTACTCGGAAATATTTATTATTTAGCCCTCGGAAATTCGCGCAGTCGCGGATCAATATTCCTTTTTGAATTAGCTTTTGCCTTAATCCTGCCGCGTTCATTAGATTATTCTTAATCTTAACTAGAATAAAATTTGCTACCGATGGATATGGTGCTAAACCTTTAATTGCGCTTAAGCCTGTAAAAATAAATTCCCTTTCCTTTTCGATTAGAGCGCGTGTTTTTTTCATATATTTCTTATCGCTTAATGCCGCTTCTGCTGCACTTTGCGCAAATACGTTAACGCTCCAAGGAATCTGATAGGCTTTTAATTTTCGAATTACATTTTTATGCGCCACAAGATAACCAATCCTTAATCCGGCTAAAGCAAAAAATTTAGTAAAGGTTCTAAGCACAATAATCTTCTGGGAAGCAATAGCTTGACGTAGAAAGGTATATTTTTTTTCATCTTCTAGGAAATCCATGAAACTTTCGTCAATCACGGTTAATTTAGCGGGAAAATTCTTAATCGCGGCAGGATCTGTCAAGGTAAGGTTTCCCGTAGGATTATTAGGATTGCATAAAAATAAGAGGTCAGAGCAGCCTTTAAAATCCCGAACATCCCACAAAAATCCTTTTTCCGGATTTAAATTAACAAAAGTAATTTTGCTTTTCAGGCAGCGGCTTGCGCGTTCATATTCGCTAAAACTAGGAGTAAGAATAAGCGTAGTTTTAGGCTGTATAGCCTGCGCAATTAGATAAATTAATTCTATGGAGCCGTTTCCAACTAAAATGTTCTCTTCGTTTATCTTTAAGTAGCGAGCAACGGCAGAAGTTAATTTTTTTGCTTCAGGATCCGGATAATGCGTAATTGCTTCTGGGATCCGGCTTAGAATATTTTCTGTGCTTTGAGGCAAGCCTAAAGGATTAATGCTGGCGCTAAAATCAATTACCTTTTTACCGTATTTTTCTTTAATTGCGTAGATATTTCCACCGTGCGAAAAATTTATAGAGCCCATCTGGCACCAATACCTAGTAGTATTACTAATAATGATACAATAAAGCTAATACGTAAAGCCGGAGATATTAATTCCGGCTGCAAGATGTTAATATTATCCCCAATGTAGGGTTTATTCTCAATTTCCCCGTGATACACAGAAGGCCCTCCTAATTGCACATTAATGGCACCAGCCATAGCTGCCTCGGAAATACCGCTATTTGGCGAATCGTGATTTCTGCCGTCGCGCAGCATAATTTTAAAAGAACGCTTAAAATCTTTCCCCGTAATAAATGAAGAAATAGCAATGAGTATGCCGGTAAGGCGCGCAGGAATAAAATTAGCCAGGTCATCTAATTTTGCCGCGCACCAGCCGAAATCTTTATAGCGTTTATTTTTATATCCGACCATAGAATCAAGCGTGTTTACCGCTTTATAGGAAATAGCTAATACTGGCCCGCCTAAGAAAAGATAAAAAAGCGGGGCGACAATTCCGTCACTAGTGTTTTCAGCAACGCTTTCTATTGTTGCCTGTGCTATTTTTTCTTCGGATAGATTCTGCGTATCTCGGCCTACAATAAAAGAAAGTTTTAAGCGCGCTTCTTCCAGAGAGCCTGCTTTAAGGCCTTTTAACACTGCGCTCGCCTTACAACGCAGGTCTTTTACAGCTAAAGACGCATAGCCGAAATAAATATAAACCGCAGCCCCTAAAAAAATATTGATTTTTTGGGCATAAATTATTAGGGCACGAGTCATTAGTGTGCTTATGCCTACTACTATAACTACTAATATTATTCCTCTAATTCTCCCCTGCCACAAATTGACAAGAGGTGTCATTGCGAGGAGCCGTAGACGACGAAGCAATCTTTTTAACTTAATAAAAGATTGCTTCGTCGTCGCTAAAAATCGCTCCTCCTCGCAAAGACACAAAGAAGATTCTTCTGATTTATTCAAGTGTTTATCCAAGAAATTTATCAAGGCGCCCATAATCCTAACCGGATGCGGCAGCCACTCTGGATCGCCAAAGATTAAATCCGCGATATAAGAAAATATAATCAATAACGTAATGTTAGGCATAGTTAAAGGCGATTAAGGCTAGAGATAATACAGTTACTTCCATTATTTCGTTTAGCGCTCCAATAGTATCGCCGGTCATACCGTTAATTCTTCTTTTGCTATAGCTAATAAACAATAATGTTATTAATAAAGAAAGGATAAAGATAAATATGCCCTGCCAGTTAAAAAATAGAATAAATAATCCCAGGCTAAATAATCCTCCGAGCGCAATATCTATCTTTCTGGCACCTTTAAGAAAAAATTTTGCCTTACCATCCTGGCGCGCGTAACTCGAGTTAAGGCAGGCTACTGCCTGCGACCAGCGGGAAAAACTTAAAGCCACAATCAATGCCTTACCAAGATCGGCTACCCGAGGGAAACTTGCGATTAAGCTAAACTTAAGAAGCAAAATTAATATTATGCCTATTACCCCCATAGTTCCAATCGCGCTATCGCGCATTATTCTTAAAATGTTTTCTTTAGTTTTTCCGGCATAAAATCCGTCGCAGGTATCGGCTAATCCGTCAAGATGTATCGCTCCAGTAAGAATTGTGTAAATAACTAAAATAAGCGCGGCAGAAAATAATGGCGGTGAATTCCTAAGATAATAGGCAAGCGCAAAAAGAAAAGTTCCCAGTAAAGCCCCTATAACTGGGAAAAAAGTGAGCGCCTTGCCAAAATCTCCCTCTTTTAGCTCTCCCTTAATTCGGATAGGCAGAATGGTTAAAAATTGCAAGGCAATAAAAAAGCTTTTCATTGATTTTTCTTTTTCGCGCTTATACAGTGTCATTGCGAGGAGCGCGAAGCGCGACGAAGCAATCTTTTTGTTAGATTGCTTCGTTCACCCCTTCGGGGTTCGCTCGCAATGACACGAATTAGAAACGCCGGCATTTTGAAAAGTGGCCATTTCATTTAATATCTTTACCCCGGCTTCAACTATACTTATTCCTAAAGCAGCTCCTGTGCCTTCGCCCAAGCGCAGATTTAAATTCATAATTGGGTTAAGGCCTATATGCTCTAATATAATTTTGTGGCCGATTTCTACTGAGACATGGCTAGCGATCATATAGTCCTTAGTTTTTGGTTCAATTCCAAAAGCGATTAACGCGGCTGAGCCGGAAATAAAACCATCTATAACTATTGGTATTCTATTTGCCGCTGCCGCTAAAATTATTCCAACCAGCCCACCTATCTCAAAACCGCCGACTTTAGTTAAAACATCAAGAGCATCTTTGGGATTAGGCTTATTTATCTTTAAAGCTTTTTCAATTACCTTAATCTTGTTCGTTAATGCGCTATCAGTTATTCCCGTGCCTTTACCCGTAATTATTTTTACTTCTTTACCGGTTATGGCAGCGGTTATCGCGCTGGCTGAAGTGGTATTGCCAATGCCCATATCGCCGGTGCCAATAATATCTAACCCATTTTTTAATTCTTTTTCTACCAAAGCTATACCTGCCTCAATTGATTTTATGGCATTTTCCCTGGTCATCGCCGGGCCCTTAGCGAAATTTTGCGTGCCCAAAGCAATTTTTTTGTTTTTAAAATTATATGGCACTCCGGTGTCATTGCGAGGAGCCCCCGCCAACGGCGGGGCGACGAAGCAATCTATTTTCTGGGCTACTCCCATATCTACGACTATTACTTTAGCTCCAACATGTTTTGCCAAGACATTTATCCCCGCGCCCCCGTTTAAAAAATTATAGACCATTTGCGCAGTAACTTCTTTTGGGAAGGCGCTGATGCCTTCTTCGGTGACGCCATGATCCGCGGCAAGGGTAAAAATAACTTTATTTTTAAAAACAGGATGTTCGTTGCCGGTTATTCCCACAGCCTGCCTTGCCAACTCTTCTAATCTACCCAGGCTTCCTAAAGGCTTAGTAAGGTTATCTAAGCGTTTTTGAGTTTTTTCGATTAACTTTGCGTCTATCATAGGAATGTCAGCGCTTATTTTTTTAATTTTATTTGTCATTTTATTCTCCATTCTATTCCTGAAACCATAAAAAATACCTCATCCGCGGATTTCGCGGTTATTTGATTTATCCTGCCAGCAATATCCCTAAAATCCCGGGCTAATTTATTTTCCGGAACAATGCCTAGCCCAACTTCATTAGAAACAATTATTGAATTTGCTTTTATTTTTTTAAGGCGGTTACAAGTTTTGATGATATACTTTTCTATATCTTTTTGTTTCAAGTTTTGAAGCATTAAGTTTGAAACTAATAAAGTCAAACAATCAATAATAATTACCTCAAATTGAGAGCCGATTTTTCTAATTACTGGCTCGACATTGGCAGGCTCTTCATAGGTTTTCCAACTTGCAGGCCGGGAATTCTTATGAATAGCAATGCGCTTTTTCATTTCGTGGTCTTTAGCTTGCGCTGTAGCAATAAAAGCTATGCGTTTGTATTTTTTAGCTAGTTTTAATGCATATGCGCTTTTGCCGCTGCGCGCGCCGCCTAAAATAAAAGTGATTTTACCCATATGTAATTGCGTTCAGCAGCCACTCGCTAAGTTGCTAAATGTGCCGTATCATTAAATAAAATTATTTTCCATTTATTATTTGTAATTTCTACAATAGTTAAGCTCGTTGAATCCGTAACTCTACCCCAAAAATCCTTTGTTTTTAGAATGTAATTTAAAAACGCGCTGGTTACGCCACCATGGCAGACAATAGCCATGGTTTTATTTTTATTTAGCGAAACTATTTTTTTGATTGCCTTAGCCACTCTTTTTTCTAAACCTTTTAGGCCTTCGCCTTTAGGCAGGGTAATTGAATAGGGTTTATTTAGCCACTTGGAATAAAGTTTGCCGTATTTTTTAATTATTTGTTTATATGTTAATCCTTCAAAAATACCAAAATTCATTTCTTTTAAGCCGGGAACGATTTTGATTTTTCTTTCCTTGAATAATATCTTTGCGGATTGTATGGCTCTTTTGCGGTCGCTAACATAAATTTTATCGATAACCTGGTTTTTCAGTCTCTTTTGTAATTTCTTAGCTTGTTGTTTACCGGTGGCATTAAGCCCGATATCGGCAAATCCGCAGTATTTCTTTTTTAAGTTCCACTGAGTTTGTCCGTGCCGGATTAAAATAAGTTTAGTAGGCATATTAAACAAAAATCCCCAACCAAAAATTTTGATTGGGGTCGCACCCTAATATTACTCTGGCCCTTTTCCACGAGGTATTACTTTGTATAGAGAGGTTTTCTGACTCTGGCTTTAATTCTACTTCCTGCGCCTTCCCAGCTTATTATCCGGTGGCTTATCTTGCAGGTTTCGTTTGCCATTACAGCGGCGGGACCGCGGCTGATTCACACAGCCTTCCCTGTTTCTATACTGAATTGTCAATGCTTAGAATATACCGGATAGGTATTCGTGTCAAGCCTTATTTATTGCGGATTTCTCTCATGACAAATTTAATGAATCTTATTGTGTCTATAAAAGGGTTGATTTGGCTTTTGTTTCCGTTATAGACGCTTTTAATAGTAACGGTTTCGATTTTATAGCCTAGGCGCGCGCCTTTAATTAAAATTTCGGATTCAATTTCATACCTGCGCGCATGAAGCTTCATTTTCTCCAGTACCTCCCTTTTTATCAAACGAAAACCGCATTGCGTGTCAGGGATATATTGTTTAGCGATCGCGGAAATAAGCCAAGACATAAATTTATTGGTTAACAGGCGCGTTAAAGGCATGTTTTTGGGCTTATGCATCCGGTTTCCGATAATAATGCTGGAATTAGAATATTGCGCCAGGCGGATAAAATAAGGAATATCTTCGACTAAGTGCTGGCCGTCGCCGTCCATGGTAATCACCGCATGAAAATTTTCTTTTAGCGCATGTTCTATGCCTTTAATTAATGATGCGCCTTTGCCTTCATTTTGTTGATTGCGGATAACCCGGGCGCCATGTTCTTTGGCTATTTTCTCGGTATTATCACTAGAGCCGTCATCGATTACAAACACTTCTAAATTCTGCTGGCGGATCTGCCGGACTAACTGCCCGATGTTTTTGGCTTCATTTAATGTGGGGATAATAATGCAAGTTTTCATAACTTCTCTTCTACCTGAAATTTTCTGAACATATACCATTGCTCAGGGTATTTACGTATATAATTTTCCAAAATTATCTTATATTGGTTAGTTAATTCATTCAAGCTGCAATTTTTTGGCTCAATGGGCGGTTCAAATATAAGATTAAAAGTATCGTCAGGATTACGCACTAAGAACCCGGGGATAATGGATGAGTGGGTTTTTAATGCTAACGCCGCCGGCCCCTGCGGCAGCATTGTAGGTAACCCAAAAAAATCAGTGAGCATTCCGCCTTTGGTAAATTCCCTGTCCCCCACTAAGGCCAACAATTTATTCTCTTTTAACAATGTAATCGAAGATCGAACTGCCCTGCCTAAAGGTATGACTTTAACGCCCTTACTTTCACGCTGGTAGTTGAAAAATTTATTTACTTTTTTATCTTTATGCGGCAGGGCTACGACCCAAAAAGGATACCCCAGTATCCCTAATACTATCCCGCCTAATTCCCAATTACCGATGTGCGCGGTTAAGACAATGCCGCCTTTCCCTTTAGCTAAAACTTCATCGAGGTAATGCAAATTTTTTATTTTTATATTACGCTGTATGTACTCTTTATTTATTTCAGCAAAACGAAAGAAATCAATCAGGTATTTAGCAAAATTACGAAACATTGTCCGGCAGATTCTACGCACTTCTTTTTTATGTTTATGAGGAAATATAGCTTTTAAATTACTATAAACGGCATGACGGTCTCGCGGGCTGATCAAATAATCGAAGTCCGCAATGGCGTTGGCGATTTTATATGCTATTTTTAGGGGCAGTGATAATGCGATAAATTGCCCTAAACGATAAAGAAAATAACTCAACATTATGGTAAATGCAGTAGTAGTTCAGCAATATTAAGGCTTGCATGCGGCTTACTGATCTGTTCGGCTTTGCGGCGCATGTTTTCCGCTTTTTCCGGGTTATTTAATAGCTCTTCAACCGCAATATTTATATTTTTTGGTTCAGCTACTTTAATTGCCGCGCCTTTCTCCATTAAATAGGCGGTATTATTGGCTTCTTGCCCGGGTATAGGTTTCACAATAATCATCGGAAGTTTTTTGGTTAAGGCTTCGGCAACAGTAATACCTCCGGGTTTTGTAATGATTAGGCTCGCGATCCCCATTAACTCGTGGATATTGTCCACAAAACCTAAGAGTATTATTTTCTTACGGCATTTATTTACTTTTTTTGCTAAAGTAGAATAAAGTTTTTTATTAATTCCGGTAACAATAATTTCCTGAAAATTAGCTGGAGATTTTTCTAACGAATTAACAATGCCTTCCATCGGCCCCAAGCCATGCCCGCCGCCCATAATCAGTATTACGGGAACATCGGGAAGCAGGCCTAATTTATCCTTAACTGTTTTTTTATTTATTTCTTTAACGAATTTATGATCGAAAGGTATGCCTAAGGTTCTTATTTTATCCTGCGAGACGCCCTTTTCTACTAATCTTAAAGTAACCTCGTTCGAGGGGCTAATGTAATAATTTATGGTGTCGTAGATCCAATATGAATGCGGAATATAATCAGTTAATACCGCAACTAATGTTATGTTTGAATTATACTGCTTCTTAAAATCCGCAACCATACCGCAGGGAAAAGCCTGTGTGCAGACAACTACATCCGGGTTGAATTCGTCAAATAGTTTCTTCAGCTTTCCAGAGTTGGAATTATTAACCGCGTGTTTAATATTTTCAAATTTTTTAATCAGCGCTTGATTATCGTATAAAAATTCCCAAATCTTGGGCATCTTTTGAATTACGCTCATGTAGATCCGGTTTATTATTTTTTCGGCGATAGGGTTAGTGTAATTAAAAGCATTAATACTTTTAATCTCTGATTCACCTGAAAGATGCCGGATGGCTTTTTCAATAGCGATAGCTGCTGATCGATGGCCGGAAACATCCGATATATACATTAAAAGGATGCGTTTTTTATTCATGCTGGATTTCAAGAAGCGTGTTGGCTATTTCAGGATGAAATTGTGCCCCGGATAAGCGCTTAATCTCTGATATCGTTTCGCGCACAGCAAATGCCTTGCGGTAAGGCCGGTCAGTGGTCATCGCGTCAAAGGTATCGGCAACTGAAATTATGCTGGCGATTTTAGGGATCTGATTTTCTTTTAGGCCTTCGGGATAACCCTGGCCGTCAAATCGTTCATGGTGATATTTTACGCCGAGAATAGAATTTTCCAATTCTTTAATCGGCTGTAATATCGTTGCCCCGATTAAAGGATGTTCGCGGATTTTTTTTCTTTCTTCATCAGTTAAGTCGCCGGTTTTATTTAAAATATCCTCCGGGATACCGATTTTTCCGATATCATGCAGGAGGCTGGCAATATGCAGGTCTTCAAGAAATTTTCTATCGAATATGCCGCCATTTTTTTGATTAATTCTATTTGCCAGGCTTAAGCTTAAATTGGTTACGCGGGTTGTGTGGCCGTGGGTATAATAATCCTTGGCTTCAATTGCCGCGGCTAAGGCAATAATAATGCGCATAAAAAGCTGCTGCTTCTTGCTAAGTTCAAGCTCCAGCGCCTTAAATAGTTGCGTGTTTTTTATGGCCATCGCCATATTTGAGACCAGGGCAACTACAAAATTCAGCTCATCTTTAAGAAAAGTTTTGCCATTTTTCTTTTTGCCTAAAAGTAAAATCCCTAATAGTTCGTCACTAAAGTAACTCGGGATACAGACCGAAGCTCCAAGTATCTCCATTTGATACAAGGCTTGTTTTAAAATTTGCTTGGGGTCAGCGCTGGAGCTTTTTTTAAGTATTTTTTTAGCTTCACTTAGAATAATAGTATTGTATTTAAAAACCGTCTTATCGTCGCGTTTTCTAAAAAGATGTACTAGCGCATCGTCTTTATCCATACGCGCCAGTCCAATAGGTATCTTGGGGTCAAGAATTCCGCGCGAAACAGCTAAAATATAAGCGTCTTTTTTAGGGTCATTTACCAAAGCGCTAGCATGTTCTACTTTTAGTTTTTGAACCAGCATATTAAGAATCGCTTTAATTAAAAGATCCGGCTCATGAATTAAGATCATGCTTCGGGCCGCGCTTTCCAATTCTTTCTTATAATTTATACGCATTGGTCTCCTCAGAACTTTATTAAAACTATTGATATAATTATAGTGAATAAATCGTTTTAGTCAAATAAGGAATTCTTTTTAGTTTTATCGCGCAGATTATAAGTGACTCTATCTCTAATCCACCGCTCTATATATTTTTTATGAAATCTCCAATCCGTGCCGATTTTAAAAGCTGGAATTTTTCCTTCGCGGGCGTATTTGTGGACAGTAAGCGGATGAATGCTTAAATACTCCGCAACCTCTTTGGAGGTCATTATTTCTCTTTCTTTTATCATCATATTTTCACCTCTTTTTATGCATGCTTACGATAATCATATATATACTAGCAATGCCATGCATTGTCAAGGGGTTATTGCTAAAAATCTAAAAGCGCACCTAAGAAGATGCGCTTTTAATATATGCATTTACTTATTCCTCAGCCCGCGTCGATAATACCGAGTATTTCCCCAACATTAACCGTGTCGCCTTCGTGAAAAATAATCTGGGTTAATATGCCGCTTGCCGGGCTGGGTAAATTAAAAGTTGATTTATCCGTGGTTAGTTCAAGAAGGTCGTCTTTTTCGCGTACTTGGCTACCTTCTTGCGCGTACCAGTATGAAATTGTTGCCCTCTCTATTTTTTCGCCTAATTCCGGTAAAATAATTTTAATCATTTATTTCCCTTTTAGTGCCTGGCCTATTGCTTCCGATAATGTGGGATGCGCGAATATCGTGTCAATTATTTGAATAGTTTTTAACTCATTTTTTACGGCAAGCCCGAGGATTCCAATTAATTCCGTAGCTTTTGGGCCAATAATAGAAGCACCTAAAATTTTATCGTTATTTTTATCAGATATGATTTTAATAAAACCTTCACTTTCTCCTAAAATGCGCGCCATGCCGCACCCAAGGAAATCAAATTTATGTATATTTATATCAATTGCATTATTTTTCGCCGCAGCTTCATTTAAACCCACGCTCGCTATTTCCGGATCAGTAAATATGCAGTTGGGAACTACACGAGAATCAATCATCTTTGAATTATCAGAAGCTATATTTTCGACTGCTAATTCTCCCTGATAGCCGGCGAAATGCGCAAGCATAATTTTTCCCGTACAATCACCTGCGGCATAAATATTGGCAATATTAGTTTTTAAATAATTATCGGTGATAATTTTACCATTTTCAAGTTTGACACCTGCCTCTTCTAACCCAAGGTTAAGGGTATTCGCGGACCGGCCGACACTTAATAAAATTAAATCAAAATCTTTCAAGCTAAAACCTGAGGCATCAGTATTTGTATGGACATCTACACTTTTTTTCTTAAAAATTTGCTCCAGTTTTCTGGCTACATCCTTATCTTCGCCGGGCAAAAGCTGTGGCATTTTTTCTACAAGCGTAACTTGCGCGCTGAACGTAGAAAAAAGGCTGGCAAATTCTGAACCGATTACTCCGCCTCCGATAATCAGTATATTTTTAGGTAGTTCTTTTAATTCTAAGGCCTGATTACTAGAAATAATTTTTTTGCCGTCAAATTTAAAATTTGGTAATTCTTGTGGTTTAGAGCCAGTGGCGATTAAAATAAATTTAGTTTCTAGTGCCCGATTTCCGGCATGCACTTGCGTATTCGATACTATTTTAGCTTCGGCAGAAATAAAATCTATGCCTTTAAGCATGAATTTCATGCCGAGGCCTAATTGTTGGATAATTTTAGTTTTACGTTCTTGAATTTTAGAGAAATCGATTTCGTAAGTGCCAACATTAATGCCAAAATCAGCGCTTTTTTTAATTAAAGAATAGATTTTCGCGGATTGGATTAAGGTTTTTGTGGGGATGCAGCCTTGATTCAGGCAGGTTCCGCCAAGGCTCGCTTTATCGATCAGGCAAACCTTTAGCCCGAGCTCTTTAGCTTTTAGGGCGGCGTTAAATCCTGCCCAGCCTGCGCCGATTATAATGAGATCATACATGATAAGTAGTTAGTAGGTAGTAGTTAGGGATTAGGTAACTGCTTTAATAAAATACGTATGGAGTCGGCCGATTTGTTTAAAGCTTCTGTTTCTTCTTTATTTAAATCAAGTTTAATTATTTCTTCTATGCCTGTTTTCCCGATGCGGCAAGGAAGGCCTAGGCAGATATCTTTTAAGCCGTATTCGCCGTTTAATAACGCGCAGACGCCGATTATATGTGATTCATTTTTAACGATTGCCTTCACAATCTGAGTAATTGCGGCTGAAGGCGCAAAATATGCGCTACCGGACCCAAGTAAAGTGACAATTTCTAGACCGCGACTAATAGTTCTCTTAATTAGATCAGCACATTTATTGCTATCGACTAATTTGTCTAACGTTTTATCTTTTACTTTTGTAAAGCGCGCCACAGGCAGCATTGCTTCGCCGTGGCTGCCGATTACACAAGCCTCGATATCAACCACCGGAACATTTAATTCTTTACTGATAATATTGGCAAATCTTGCCGCATCTAGGCTTATGCCCATGCCAAATAGTTTTTTTGGGCTAAATCCCGTAATTTTTAACGCATAGTAAGTCATTAAATCCAGCGGATTAGTTACGATTATAACAATCGCGTTAGGGCTTAAGTTTTTTATATTAAGGCAAATATCTTTTAAAATCGCGGCATTCTTAACTAATAATTCTTCTCGAGTCATCCCTGGCTTACGCGCAAGCCCGGCAGTCACTACAATTATATCGGAATTTTTTATTTGATTAATATCTTCAGTGCCGCGGAGATTATAATTATTATTTAAGAGCCAGCGCGCGTCTTCCATATCAAAAGATTTACCCTGGGCCAGGCCTTTGACGATGTCCACTAAAACAACTTCTGCGAAATTTTCTTGGGCAACGCGCAAAGCAGTTAAGCTTCCGACATTACCGGCACCAAAAATAGAGATCTTCATTTTAATTTAGAAATGATTGCGTCGGCCATTTCTTGGGTGCCGACGCTTGTTTTATCCTGCGGATTAGGCTTGAAATCGTAAGTAACATCTTTACCTTCAAGTATTACGTCTTTTACCGCCTGTTCTAATTCTTCCGCGGCTTTAGTTTCTTCTAAATATCTAAGCATCAATACTCCGGATAAAATCATAGCTGTGGGGTTTACTTTATTCAGGCCGGTATACTTAGGGGCTGAGCCATGCACTGCCTCAAATACTGCTAGATCATCGCCGATATTGGCTCCCGGAGCAATGCCTAGGCCGCCGATTAAGCCAGCGCAAAGGTCAGAAATCAAATCGCCATAAAGATTAGGCAGCACTAAAACATCATACTTGTGCGGCTTCTGGACTAATTGCATAGACATATTGTCTACAAGCGCATCCTCAAAAATAACTCTACCTTCATATTTTTTAGCAACTTCGCGTGCAACCCGCAAGAATAGCCCGTCGGTAAATTTCATGATGTTGGCTTTATGCACAGCAGTAACTTTTTTGCGCCCATTTTTACAAGCATATTCAAATGCGTATTCAACAATGCGCCTTGAGGCGGATATGGAAATAGGTTTAATAGAAATACCCGAATCGGGGCGGATATTTTTCGAACTATATTTTTCGATTTCTTTAATCAAAGTTTTCGTTTCCGGCTTGCCTTCTTCAAACTCTATTCCGGCATATAAATCTTCGCTATTTTCCCGCACAATAACTAAATCAATATCTTTGTAATTACTTTTTACGCCGGTATAAGTTTTTGATGGCCTGACACAGGCATAAAGATCTAAAGCGTGCCTTATGGCGACATTAACCGAACGAAAGCCACTGCCAATAGGCGTAGTCATTGGCCCCTTTAGGCAAACCTTATTTTTTCTTACGGAATTAAGCGTGTCTTCCGGCAAAAGTTCACCCAGCTTGTCCAAAGCAGTTGTCCCGGCAAGTTTTTCTTCCCAATTAATTTTAACACCAGTTGCGTCAATACAACGCCGGGCTGCATTTGCAACTTCCGGGCCGATTCCATCGCCGGGTATTAGGGTAATTTTATAATCCATATTTAATTCCTTATTGTAGGGAACGGTCGCGACCGGTCCCTACAGAACGTTTATACGTTTGGTAATTTTCTGAACTTCTTATAATAATTTACAATCCCGCCTTCTTTGAGCAGTTCCTGCATAAATTTAGGCAAGGGTTTAATTTTAAGTTCAATATTCTTAGTTATATTTCTGACTACGCCGCTATCGAGATCTATATCGATAATGTCGCTTTCGTCAATTTTATCGGTATCCGTTTCAATTAAGGCTAGCCCAATATTAAAAGCATTGCGGTAAAAAATCCGGGCAAATGATTTTGCCAGAACCGCAACTAGCCCTGCTTCTTTGATTACTAAAGGCGCCTGCTCACGTGAGGAGCCCATGCCGAAGTTTGATCCGGCAACAATCAGCGAATTTCCCGGAGCAATCTTAGAAGGAAAATTTGGATCAATATCTTCCATTATGTGTTTCGCTAATTCCTTCATATCGGTAATGGAAAATTTATATCGCCCGGAGATAATAAAATCTGTATTTATATCATCTCCTAATTTTAGGGCTTTACCGTTTAGTATCATAAGTGTTTAAACTCATCAGTATTTTTAACTTTTGACATCGCCACATCTAAGCTAATAGCCCCGGAATGAAATAATTCTTTGAGGCACTTATCCATTGTTTTCATTCCGTATTGGCTTCCGGTTTGAATTAATGTTGGTATCTGCTCAATTTGCTGTTCGCGAATAAGATTACGCACGCCGGAAGTAGCAATCATTATTTCGGTAGCTAAAACTCTGCCGTGCCCGGAAGCAGAAGGCAGTAATAGTTGAGAAATTACCCCCTGTAGGCAATCCGCCAGCTGTAATTTTACCTGTAATTGCTGATACGGCGGAAAAACATCAATAATTCTTTCTATTGTTTGCGGGGCATCCGGGGTATGCAATGTAGCCAAAACTAGATGCCCGGTCTCGGCAGCAGTAAGCGTGGTAGAAATAGTCTCCAAATCACGCATTTCGCCAACAACTATAACATTGGGGTCTTGCCTGAGCGCATGCTTTAAGGCTTCGGCAAAAGAAATCGTATCATCGTGCACTTCTCGTTGCTTGATTACACTTTTTTTATTGCGATGGATAAATTCAATTGGATCTTCGATTGATAAAATAAGCGCTTCTCTTTCTTCGTTGATTAAGTCTACCATTGCCGCTAAGGTAGTTGTTTTACCGACGCCGGTTGGGCCGGTAAATAATACTAAGCCATTTGGTTTACGCGCAAGGTCTTTGGCGGCAGCTGGCAAACCCAATTCTTCGATAGTCGGTATCCTTAAAGGGATTCTTCTAAAGGCAGCTTCAACAGAACCTTTTTGCAGGTGAACGTTAACGCGGAATCTGTCTAATCCTGGTTGAGTAAAAGAAAAATCCAACTCTAGGCTTTTCTCAAATATCTCTTTTTGAGAGTTACTTAAGATACTATAAATCATGCGTTTTAATTCTTGCCTGCCAATTGACTTAAAATCAGTCCGCTCTAATTTTCCGTCTACGCGCAATATAGGAGGCTCATTCTCCGTAAGATGTAAATCTGAGGCTTGCCTGGCTATGGATAATTCCAACAATTCTCTTATTTCCATTTTTGCCCTCCTATAGATACTTTCTTGGATCGGTAATTTTGCCGGTAATTGCCGAAGCAGCCACAGTTAATGGCGAAGCTAGATAAATAAATGCGCTTGGATTGCCCATTCTTCCTTTAAAATTACGATTTGCGGTTGAAATAACATTTTCTCCATCAGCCGGAACGCCGTTATGCGTGCCAACGCAGGGGCCGCAGCCAGGCGCGACTACAACGGCGCCCGCCTTAACAAAAGTATCAATAAGCCCTAATCTCAAAGACTCTAAGAATATCGGCCGTGATGCTGGAGCAATAATAAATTTGACCCCTTTAGCTACTTTTTTATTTTTAAGTATTTTGGCCGCAATTTTCAAATCGCTCAATCTTCCATTAGTGCAAGTCCCTAAAAAAGCTTCGTTTATTTTTACATCTTTTAATTCACTTATATCAACCGCGCTATCTACATTATGAGGGATCGATACCTGAGGTATAAGTTTTGAAATATCAAATTCAAGCACTTTTTCGTATTTAGCATCTTGGTCAGCGGAAATATTTTTAATTTTACTACTCTTAACCCCATGCTCTTTTAACCACATACAAGTCTTTTTATCTTGCGGCATAAAGCCAACCTTGGCCCCCATTTCAATAACCATATTACAAATGGTCATTCTCGCGTCTATATCTAATTCATTGATAACCGGGCCGTAAAATTCCACCGCTTTATATGTGGCGCCTTCCGCGCCTATTTTAGTAATAATGTATAAAATAATATCTTTTGCAGTTATGCCTTTCGGGATTTTACCTTTAACAATAATTTTAAGAGTTTGCGGCACCCTAAACCAGTTTCTTCCTGTGGCTAAAGCAATTGCTAGGTCAGTTGAGCCTACGCCGGTTGAGAAAACTCCTAAAGCCCCATATGTGCAGGTATGCGAGTCCGCGCCTAAAACTAAATCTCCGGGCAAGACTTCGCCGGATTCAGGGATTACCTGATGGCATACGCCGCAGCCAATATCAAAGATCTTTGTTTTAAAACTAGCGGCGAAATCGCGCATTTTTTTATGCACTTTAGATACGCCCTCACTGGGGGATGGCGCGCTGTGGTCAATTACCATGCAAAACTTAGTTTTTAATTCTTTTAATCCCAGCTCTTTTACTCGGTCTACAATAATTGAGGAGGTTCCGTCTTGTCCAAAGGCGAAATCAATCTTGCATATTGCAAAATCCCCTGCCTTAAGATCCAGGTTTGAATGATTGCTTAATATTTTTTCCGCAATTGTCTTTCCCACTTTACTTACCCCTTACCTCTTAACGCTTACCCCTTATAACTTATTAACCCATTCCTCTATTCTATTTAGCCCTTCTTCTAATTGTTTCATGCTGGTGGCAAAACTGATTCTCATATAATCATCCCTGCCGAATCCGTCACCCGGAATAACCGCAACTCCGGTTTCATCCAATAACCGGTTAGCAAAAGTAATTGAATCAATTTTGGTTTTACTGATATCGCAGAATATATAGAATGCCCCTTGAGGCAAGACGTAACCTAATTTATTTATTTTATTAAGCCTGCTGACTACATAGTTTCTTCTTTTCTCAAATTCAAGGCGCATGGCAGAAGTAAAATCATCCGGCATGGATAGAGCGGCAAGCGCGCCTTTTTGCGCGATAGAATTTGGATTGGAAGTTGAGTGGTCTTGTATTTTTGATATGGCATCGGCGATATTCTGGTGCGCGGCTAAATATCCGATACGCCATCCAGTCATGGAATGGCTTTTAGATAAGCCGTTAACCGTTATGGTTAGCTCGTAGATATCTTTATTAAAGCTGGCTATCGAAGTATGTTTTAAATTATCGTAAATTATTTTTTCATATATTTCATCTGATAAAACAAATATTTTATGCTTAACGCAAATATCGGCAAGCTCCTTCAATTCCTTTTCATTATAAACGCAGCCGGTGGGATTTGACGGGGTATTCAAGATAAATAACTTAGTTTTACTATTAATATTTTTTTCGAGTTCTTCAGGAGTTATTTTGAAACTACTTTTTGCGGATGTGCGCACAAAACGCGGGGACCCCGCGCACATATTTACCATTTCCGGATAACTTACCCAAAAGGGCAATGGAATAATCACCTCGTCACCCTCATCAATTAAAGCGAATAAGGCATTAAAGATGCTATGTTTTGCCCCGCAAGATACAATTACTTGGCTGGGATTATATTCAAGAGAGTTATCTTTTTTGAATTTTGCCGCGATGAGAGTTTTTAATTCGGGGATTCCGGTAGAGGGGGTATATTTGGTAAAACCTGATTTTAGAGCCGCAACTGCCGCGTCTTTAATAATATCCGGAGTATCGGCATCAGGTTCACCCGCGCCGAAACCAATAATATCTCTTCCCTCGGCCTTTAATTTCTTGGCTTTACTGGTAATGGCCAGAGTTGAAGAAGGATTAATTTTAGTTGTACGCTTAGCTAGTTTATCTTGTATTTGCATCGAGACCCTTTTTATAAAGAATCTCTCTCTTTTTTAAAGATGCTTCTTATTCCGCCTAAGAATTTCTTATTAGGTTTTTTCTCTTCGCGAGCCATCGTATGGACATCAGGTGATTTATCTTTATGCTCTTGAGCCGGTTTTTCTTCTGCTTCTTTAGCAGCTTCTTCTGCCTCTTTTGGGGCTTCTTTAGTTTTTTTAGATTTTTTAACTTCCTTCTTCTTTATCTCGGTAAACTCGAGTATTGCCAGCTTCGCGCTATCGCCGCGCCTAAACCCTAGGCCTAAGATTCTCGTATAGCCCTCATTTCTTTTAGCGAATCTTGGGCCTATTTCACTAAAAAGAAGCGAAACTAATTTGTGGTCGCCTAAAACTTTAAAAGCATCTCTTTTTGCCGCCAAAGTATTCTTTTTGGCTAAAACAATTAAACTATCTATTAAAGGCTTGGCTGCTTTTGCCCTATGCAGAGTAGTTTTAATACTTTGGTTAATTACAACATTCCTGGCTAAACTTTTTAAAGTTGCCTTATTCCAGCTGGTAAAACGGTTTAATTGATGGCGCTTTTTTGCGTGTCTCATGTTTTAAGCCTTCTTTAGTTTTTTAGGATCTATCTGTATACCGAGGGTCAGGCCCATTCCGGCAAGCAGTTCTTTGATTTCCGTTAAAGATTTCTTTCCGAAATTCTTAAAACCCAACATTTCTTCTTCGCCTCTTTTAACTAGTTCAGCGATAGTTTTGATGTTGGCTTCGCGCAAGCAATTGGAGCTTCTGACAGATAGCTCAAGTTCTGAGATCGGCAGCCGTAATTTTTCATAAAGCGCCGCTTCTTCTTTAGTCATTTCGAGCTCTTCTTCAATTTCTTCAGGCAATTGCCCGAAATTGACAAAGATATCTAAATGCCTTTGTAAAATATTGGAAGCATGCAGCAATGCGTCTTTAGGATTAATTGAGCCGTTGGTAAAGATCTCTAAAATCAATTTCTCATAGTCGGTTTTCTGCCCTACGCGGGTATTTTCGACGGAGAAATCAATTTTTTTAATCGGGGTAAATATGGCATCGATCGCGATTACGCCGGCGACATGCTCTTCTTTTTTATTTAATTCTGCCGGCACATAGCCTCGGCCTCTGGATACCTCCATCTCAACATGAAATTTAGTATCTTTGGTTAAGGTAGCGATGTGCAGGCCCGGATTTATAATCTCGATAGTTTCGTCGGCTTCAATATCTTTTGCCGTAACTTCGCCTTTGGTGTCTTTCTTGATATAAATGGTTTTCGGAATCTTAGAGTGAGAGTTGATCACTAAAGTTTTGATGTTAAGCACTATTTCGGTTACATCTTCTAGCACGCCGGGAATCGTTGAGAATTCGTGCGCAACCCCGGTAATTTTAATCGATGTTACCGCGCTGCCTTCGATGGAAGATAATAAAACCCTTCTTAGGGAGTTTCCTAATGTTACGCCGTAGCCTCTTTCAAAAGGAGCAGCAAAAAACTTTCCGTAGTTTTCAGTCAAGCTCGTTTCTTCGCATTCTAATCTCTTTGGTAGCTGTAAATCTCTCCATTTAATACCCATCTATTCCTCCTCTTGAATTTATTACTTTGAGTATAATTCTACAATTAACTGTTCTTGAATAGGCGCGGCTATATCATCTTTCTCCGGGAGCCTTAAAACCTTTGCCTTTAAATCTTGGGTATTCATTTCAAGCCAGCTGGGAACAGTCCTATCTTTGGAAAGCTCGATATTTTCCAGTATTTTCTTTTTAGCTTTATCTTTCGCGCGTATTTCAATAATGTCGCTGGCATCAATTAAAAAAGAAGGAATGTTTACTCTTTTAGAATTTACCAGGACAAAGTTATGCCGCACAACTTGGCGGGCTTGCGCCCGGGAAGTAGCTAAACACATCCGAAAGATGACATTGTCGAGCCTTCTCTCTAAAAGCTGCAAAAGAACTTTACCGGTAACGCCTTTAGATTTAGAAGCAGTATCAAAGTATCGACGGAACTGTTTTTCTAAAACTCCATAAATACGCTTAACCTTTTGTTTTTCTTTAACTTGCAGCCCATAATTAGAAAGCTTTGTCCGCGTAGTCTTTCCGTGTTGTCCCGGGGGAAATGCTCTTTTGCCCATAGTACATTTGGCACCATTACATTTATTTCCTTTTAAGAATAATTTTTCGCCTTGACGGCGGCACAATCTACAAACTGCTTCAGTATACCTTGCCATATTTTCTTTATCCTTTATTTTATATTTCCCTAAACCCTACCTACTATTAAACTCTCCTTTTCTTCTTGGGGCGGCAACCATTATGCGGAATAGGAGTTACGTCTTTTATAGAAGTGATAATTAATCCGCCCGCCTGTAATGCCCTGATTGCTGACTCGCGGCCAAAACCCGGCCCTTTAACATAAACATCTATTTCTTTTAGGCCAATCTCCTTGGCTTTTCTCGCGGCATCCGCTGCTGCTATCTGAGCCGCAAAAGGCGTGGACTTTTTAGACCCGCCATAGCCTACAATACCCGGAGCAGACCAGACCAAGGTATTGCCCTGCTTATCGGTTATAGTAATGATTGTATTATTAAAACTTGCTTGAATATGCGCGATACCGGTAGTGATGCCCTTTGCTATCTTTTTCTTTTTTGCCTTATCCTTTGTAGCCATTCAATCTCCTAGTTTTATTTGCTTTTCCCTAAATACTACCTACTACCTACTAACTACTGCCTACTTTATTTATTTTCCGGCCGGCTTCGCTGCTCTTGACGGCGCCTCTTTTTTAGCCACAATTGCTCCGCCTTTACGCGGGCCCTTGCGTGTCCGAGCATTTGTCCGTGTGCGCTGGCCGCGAACCGGAAGGCCTTTTTTATGGCGGCTTCCGCGGTAAGAACCAATATCGACTAATCTTTTTATATTTTGTGATATATCACGGCGCAAATCGCCTTCTGCTCTATAGCCTTTTTGTATAATGCTAGTAATGCGGGAAACTTCTTCTTCGCTTAGGTCCTTCGCGCGCTTATTAGGGTCAACATTAGCTTCTTTTAGAATTTTATTTGCTAATGCGCGGCCCACGCCGTATAAATACATTAAAGCAATTTCGCTTCTTTTTTCTTTAGGGATATCAACACCCAAGATTCTTGGCATTTCTCACCTCTATCCTTGTCTTTGTTTATGTTTTGGATTAATGCAGATTACGCGCACAACACGCTGCCGCTTAATAATCTTACATCTGTCGCAAATTCTTTTTACTGAAGCTTTTACTTTCATTTTATTTCACCCTAAATGTTATCCTGCCTCTGGTTAAATCATAAGGCGATAATTCCAACTTAACTTTATCACCCGGCAATATCCTGATAAAATTCATGCGCATCTTGCCAGATACATGCGCTAAAACCACATGCCCATTTTCTAATTCTACTCTAAACATTGCATTGGGCAATGTTTCAATAATCTTTCCTTCTGTCTCTATTAGGTCTTCTTTAGGCATAATTTAAACCGTTAGTATTTCCACGCCTTCTTTAGTTATTGCCACCGTATGCTCAAAATGCGCTGAAAGCGAGCCATCTTTGGTTACCGCGGTCCAACCGTTATCCAAAATTTCGGACTCCCAGCCGCCCATATTAATCATTGGTTCAATTGCCAGCACCATTCCTTCTTTTAACAGCGGCCCTTGATGCGCCGCGCCAAAATTAGGGATTTCGGGGTCTTCATGCAACTGCTTTCCAATGCCATGCCCTACAAATTGCCTGACCACGGAAAATCCGTGTTTCTCGGCGTAAGACTGTATCGCATGGGATATATCAAATAACTGATTGCCTGCTTGCGCCTCTTTAATGCCTTCTGCCAAAGATTTCTTAGCTACTTCTATAAATTTCTGTATTTTAGGGTTTATTTCACCCACGCCGACTGTTATCGCGGCATCAGAATAATAGCCTCGAGAAATTATTCCTAAGTCCAGGCTGATAATATCGCCTTCAAGCAAACAGCGCTCATCGGGTATACCGTGGACTATTTCATTATTAACTGAAGCGCATAAGGTTGCCGGATACCCTTTGTAATTTTTAAATGCCGGCAAAACTTCATTTTCAAGGATCAGTTCTTCAGCTAATAAATCTAGTTCACGGGTTGATATGCCCGGTTTTACTTTTTCTCTTAGCCGCTTCATTATGCCGCTTAAGATTTTCCCGGCCTCGCGCAATACTTTTAAATCTTCCTCAGACTTTAAGGGGATCATGCGGGTGGATCGCTAAATATATTAATTGCTTAAGAACAATTTTCGCTTCTTTATCAGCAGAAAGTGTATGTAATTTATTTTGCGCCTCATAATAATTTAATACTTCGGATGCCTCGTTTTTATAAACCTCAATGCGTTTCTTAATTGTTTCTACTTTATCGTCGCCTCTTTGATAAAGTTCGCCTTGGCAATGGTCGCAAATATTAACGGTTTTCGGCGGCATATTTGTTATATGAAAATTAGAGCCGCATTTTTTACAAACTAATCTTCCTGAGAGCCTCTGAATGATAACCGCGTCGCTGGTATCTAAATATGCGGCAAAATCTATGTTCATCGTTTTAGATTTTAGTAATTCGCCTAAAGACTTAGCCTGATTTAAAGTGCGCGGATAACCGTCTAAAATAAAACCATTTTTTACATCAGGTTTTTCAAATCTTTCGCCCAACATTTTGGTCACTAGTTCATCTGG
Source organism: Candidatus Omnitrophota bacterium (assembly GCA_043808405.1). GTDB lineage: Bacteria > Omnitrophota > Gorgyraeia > Gygaellales > Profunditerraquicolaceae > JAZDEX01. Next base: position 22,223 of record JAZDEX010000046.1, read on the forward strand.
GACTAAGGCGCCGCGATCCATATACCCTTTTGCTTCTTTGCCAAGGAGAGTGCCTAGAGCGGCATTCTGGCGCAATAAATCGCCAGTCGAAATATGCGCTATGTTTAATTCTTTGGCTAATTCCTTGGCTTGTGTGCCTTTTCCCGCGCCCGGAGGCCCGAATAAAATGAAATTCATTATCTACGCCCTTTTATGCGCGCGCCTTTAATAAATCCTTCATAGTGGTGCATTAGCAGGTGCGATTCAACTTGTTTTACTGTATCCAACATGACTCCAACGATGATTAAGACGCCTGTGCCGCCGAAAAACGAAGCAACTAGGTATGGAACCTTAAGCCACGCCATCAAAAAATCCGGAAATATGGCGATAAAAGCAATAAAAATCGCGCCTGCCAAAGTAATACGCGTCATAATAAAATCTAAATATTCCGCGGTATTTGTCCCCGGGCGTATCCCGGGAATGAAACCGCCGTATTTTTTCATATTTTCGGATAAATCTAGCGGATTAAAAACGATCGCGGTATAAAAATAACAAAAGAAAATTATCAAAAGAGCGTATACTGCCGTATAAAGTAAATGCCCGCGCATTAGCCCTTCAGCTAATCTCTGGAACCCCGGATTAGGTATAAACGATGCCAAGGTTGCCGGAAATAAAATTATTGACTGCGCGAAGATAATCGCAATAACGCCTGCGGTATCCACTTTTAAAGGTATATAAGTGCTCTGTCCGCCAAAAATTTTCCTGCCCACCACCCGCCGGGCATACTGCACCGGAATCCTTCTTTGGCCTTGCGTGATCATAATAACCGCAAACACTACTCCCACTAGCAGTATGCTCATAATCAATAAGGTAATCGGTTGGATCTGACGGCGAGCGGGATCAAATGGAGAAATCAAGACAAAAAGTTGCTGCAATGCGGAAGGAATCCTGGAGATAATGCCGGCAGTAATAACCAAAGAAATTCCGTTGCCAATACCTTTTTCCTGAATTTGCTCTCCCAGCCACATGATAAAAATGGTGCCGGTAGTTAAAGTAAGCACAGTTAAAATTCTAAATCCCCAACCTGGATGCATTACAATTCTTAAACCTTCAAAGCGCGCGGGATTCTCTAGCCATAACGCGATAAAAAATGATTGTATTATAGAAAGAACTACTGTCCCATAACGGGTATATTGATTAATTTTTTCATGCCCGGCTTTACCCTCTTTGGCGATTTTTTCTAATGCCGGAACAACTGCCGTTAATAACTGCATAATAATGGAAGAAGATATGTAAGGCATTATCCCTAAGGCAAATATAGTCAACCTTTCCATCGCGCCGCCGGAAAACATATTAATTATGCCAAAGAGCGCCCCACCCTGGGTCTTGGCAATACGGCTAAAAAATTCTGCCAATGCCGCGCCATTAATCCCCGGAGTAGGGACAAATGAACCTATGCGATAAACAGCTAACAAGCCGGCTGTAACAATAAGCCGCTTCTTAAGATCTGGTATTTTAAACGAATTGGCTAATGCGCTAAGCATTAATAATCTCTACTTTACCGCCTGCGGTTTTAATTTTATCGGATGCGCTTTGAGAAATCGCGTGGACCTGAATATTAATCGCGGTTTTAACTTCGCCGCCGCCTAAAAGCTTAATTAGTTTCGCTTTATTTTTAATCAGCCCTGCTTTTTCCATTGCTTCAAGAGTAACGCTTGATTCTTTAACGCGCGCTAAATCGCGGAGATTAATTATCTGAAATTCTTTTTTAAATATATTTGTAAATCCGCGCTTAGGCATCCTGCGGATTAAAGGCGACTGCCCGCCTTCAAAACCTAGGTAAAAGTGGCGCCCGGCGCGCGAAGTCTGCCCCTTAGAGCCGCGGGTTGAAGTTTTACCATGGCCTGAACCTGAGCCGCGGCCGAGAAGTTTTTTTGGCTTATGCGAGCCCTTCGCCGGTTTCAAATTATGCATACCGAATAACACCTTAGCCTCCACTGCTTTAGGTTCGGTTTTTGCCGTTATTTTTATTTCTTTTTTGGCGGATAACTTTTTCTTTTCCATTTTTTAATCTTTCAAATTCTTTAAGCCGTCTACGGTGGCCTTAATAACATTAACCGGATTCGTTGATTTAAGGCATTTAGTTAAAATATCCTTAATCCCGACTGCTTCGCATATCGCTCTCACCGGCCCGGATGCAATAACGCCAGTACCTTCAGAAGCCGGCTTTAGCATAACTTTAGCGGCGCCGAAATGGCCGATTATTTCATGAGGGATAGTTGAGCCTTCAAGCGGAATACGGAACAAATCTTTCTTTGCCTTGGTTAAAGACTTGCGTATGGCGTCGGCGACTTCGTTAGCTTTCTCTAAAGCAAAGCCAACACGGCCTTTAGTATCGCCGACAACGACCAGCGCGTTAAAATGCTGCTTCTTTCCGCCTTTAGTAACTTTAGTAACACGGTTAATTGCGATAACTTTTTCAATTAAATCGGATTGTTTTTCTATGTTTAATTCGCGCATTAAAACTCTAACCCTCCCTTTCGCAGAGCATCCGCAAAGGCCTTGATCCTGCCATGATATAAATATCCCGCGCGGTCAAAAATAATTTTAGAAATACCTTTTTCTTTTAATTTCTTGGCAAAAATTTCGCCGAACTCAGAGGCTACTTTTACATTGCCCGCGTCTTTAAATTGTTTCTTCAGCTCTTTATCTTGAGTAGACAAGGAACAAATAGTCGTATGTGTTATATCATCAATAACCTGCCCAAAAATATTATTTAGGCTGCGATAAACTACTAAACGCGGTTTTTCCGGCGCGCCATGCATTTTTAGAGCTATACGCTTGTGCCTTTTTAATCTCTGGATTTCTCTCGGATTTTTCATCTTAAAAATTACTTTCCGCCGGTGGCCTGGGCCTTACCGACTTTCTTCTTGATATATTCGCCGGCAAAACGGATGCCTTTGCCTTTATACGGCTCTGGAGGATAAATCGCGCGTATCTGCGCGGCAACTTTGCCAACTTTTTCTTTATCAATCCCAGTTATTATAAGTTGAGTATTTTTTGGCGCCTCAATTTTTATACCCTCAGGAATAGGAAAATTTACCGGGTGAGAAAAACCTAATTGCAGATTTAAAATATTGCCGGCAATCGCGGCGCGGTAACCCACGCCTTGTATTTCCATTTCCTTAACATACCCTTGAGTTACACCTACGATCATATTTAAGATCAAGGCGCGTGTCAGTCCGTGAAATGCGCGGTCCATTTTAGTATCCGCAACTCGAGTGACAAAAAGTTGGTTATCTTTAATCTCTATCGCGACCCTGTGGGATAAACCATAATTCAATTTCCCCTTTGGCCCCTCAATAAAAATAATCCTGTCCTTAATTTCGATCTTTACTTCTTTTGGCAGAGCTACTGGTTTTTTGCCTAATTTCGACATATTTATTCCTACCAAACATAGGCGATTATTTCACCGCCTGCTTTTTGTTCACGCGCCTGTTTATCTGTAATTATTCCTTGGGATGTTGAAACTATCGCCAGGCCGCGGCCTCTTAGAATCAAAGGAATTTTTTTGCTTTCTTTATATACGCGCAATCCCGGTTTTGAAACGCGTTTAATATTACGGATTGCGGATTTAGCGTTAACATATTTCAAATAAATCCTTAAAATCCCCTGCTTTTTATCTTCTAGCGGCTTAAAATCATCAATATAGCCTTCTTTTTTCAGGATATCCATTATCGAAGACAACATTTTTGAAGCTGGAATACCCACATTCTCTTTTTTTGCCATAATGGCGTTGCGTATAACTGTAAAAGCGTCTGCGATTAAATCTGTTCTTGACATTTATCCCTCTTTTTTCACTGAAGCGCTGAGTTATTTTCTAATTTATTTCCTTACTGAGGCACTGAGGTTTGCCAATATTTCAGTGCCTCAGCGGGCTTTGTAGTTATTCTTCTTTTCAGTGTCTCAGTGTTACCAGCTGGCTTTTTTTACGCCCGGAATCAGCCCAGCCCAAGCAAGTTCCCTAAAACAGATCCTGCAAAGCTTAAACCTGCCTAAAAATCCGCCTGAACGGCCGCAAATACTGCAGCGGTTATACGCGCGGGTAGAAAATTTAGCCGGCCTTTTCCATCTTGCTAGTTGTGAATTTTTTGCCATTTTTTATTTGTGCTCAAAAGGCATGCCGAGTAATTTTAATAATTCCTGGGCTTGTTCTTTTGATTTCACGTTTTTAATTACGAAAGTTATATCCATACCCTGCGCGCGGCCAATTCTATCGTATTCGATCTCCGGGAAAATACTTTGATCTTTGATGCCTAAAGTATAATTGCCAGCCTTATCGAACGAACTATTCGGCACGCCGCGAAAGTCGCGAATGCGCGGCAATGAAATATTTACAAACCTATCCAAAAACTCATACATCATTGCTCTGCGTAAAGTTACTTTGCAGCCTACGGGCGCGTTCTCCCTAACTTTAAAATTTGAAATGGCTTTTTTGGCGCGGCGCATAATCGGCTTTTGCCCGGTAATAACACTTAAGTCATCCATGGCCTTATCCATTATTTTGACATCCGCAAGCGCTTCGCCTACGCCCATATTTACTACGATTTTGTCCAAATGCGGGACAGCCATTTTATTCTTTAAATTAAACTTCTGCATTAAAGCAGGAGAAATTTCATTTCTAAATTTTTCGTGTAATCTTGCTTTCATTTTTTACTCTTTCCCTAAACCCTATCTACTACCTACTGTTTTTAAACTACCTCACTACAGGCTTTGCAAAATCTTGCTTTTTTGCCGTCGGCTAAAGTCTTAATGCCAATTCTTGTCGGGCGGCTGCAATGGCCGCATAAAAACATCAAATTTGATAAAGACATAGGCGCTTCAATTGAAATTATACCGCCCTTTTGATCCTGGCGAGTTTGCTTCTTGTGTTTTTTGACTAAATTAACACCTTCAACTAAAGCCTTGGATTTCGCGGTAAAGATAGCCAGGACCTTTCCTTTTTTACCGGCATCCTTGCCTTTAATTGCTTGAACCATATCGCCTTTTTTTATTTTAAACATTTATAGGACCTCAGGTGCTAACGAAATAATTTTAGTGAAATTTTTCTCTCTTAATTCGCGCGCGACTGGCCCGAATACGCGGGTGCCTTTAGGATTATTTTGATTATCAATAAAAACAATGGCATTGCGGGCAAATCTTAAAACCGAACCGTCAGCTCTTTTAATCGCTTCTTTAGTGCGTACGATTACCGCCTTAGCCACTTCACCTTTTTTAACTGTAGCGCCCGGTGAAGACTCTTTAATATGAACATTAATTATATCCCCTATCTTGGCATTAGGAGAATTTCCCTTGCCAAAAACCTGGATATAAGCGGCTTTTTTAGCGCCGGTATTATCCGCGACTTCTAGAATTGAGCGTAACTGAATCATACTACATCCTCTTTTAATACTACTTTCGGTGTTTCAATCTTTTTTATGATTTCCAATACCCTAAAAAATTTATCTTTAGATAAAGGCCTAGTTTCTTGTATGCGCACCACGTCGCCTAATTTCGCCGCGCTTTTTTCATCATGGGCCTTATATTTTTTATAGCTTTTTATAACTCTGCTGTATTTAGGGTGCTTGCTGATTGAGGTAACCTTAACTACAACCGTTTTTTGCATTTTATCCCCGACTACAGTCCCGATAAATTCCTTTTTTCTACCCATTATTTAGTATCCTTCTTATTTAACAGCGTATTAGCCCGCGCTATCGTTCTTTTTAGGACAGAAAACATATGCGGTTTTTCAAGTGAGCCCGCATAACGCTGCGCGTTTAATTTAAAAAGTTCTTCTTTTAAGCTTTTTATTTTAGCCGTAAGCTCTTCTTTGGAAAGCGCGGTTAATTCTTGCATTTTCATAATAATTACCTCTGTGTGCGAGTAACAAATTTAGTTCGCATCGGCAGCTTATAGGCTGCGCCACGGAAACAGCGCCTGGCAAACTCTTCAGGTACGCCGCCTAATTCAAATAAAATCCGGCCGCGTTTAACTACCGCAACCCAGTGATCCAGGTCGCCCTTACCTTTACCCATACGCACTTCTGCCGGCTTTTTCGTTATAGATTTATCGGGAAAGATTCTAATCCACATCTTTCCGCCCTTATGTAATTGGCGGGCCAAAATTACGCGCACTGCTTCAATCTGAGTATTTTTAATCCAGCCATTCTCTAAAATTTTAAGCCCGAATTCACCAAAAGCTAATTCTGCTCCGGTCGTAGCTACGCCGCGGCGTTGTCCGCGTTGCAGCTTACGATATTTTACTCTCTTGGGCATTAAAACCATTTGATTACCGCCTTATTTATTAGTATTTTTAACATTAACCGGCGCTCCTGTTTCCAGGATGCCTACATTTTTAATGCTTACGGGCTTAGCGCCTCTTTTAGTTAAAATATCGCCTTTATAAATCCACGATTTAATTCCAATCAAGCCGTATGTAGTTGCGCTTTCAGAAAAACCATAATCTATATCTGCGCGGAATGTTGATAAAGGAATCTTTCCCTGTTTATAAGTCTCGGTGCGGGACATTTCAGCGCCATTTAATCTTCCGGAGCAAGTAATTTTAACCCCTTTTGCGCCGGAATTCATTGATTGCTCAATAGCGCGTTTTACCGCGCGGCGGAAAGCGATGCGTTTTTCAAGCTGCGCGGCAACATTTTCCGCGACTAACTGCGCGTCAAGCCCGGGATTTTTAATTTCTTCGACATCAATAGCTAGCTCTTTTTTAACTAGGGCATTTAAATCTTCGCGCAATTTCTCAATATCCGCGCCATGACGGCCAATAATCAGGCCGGGCCTGGCTGTGCAAATTTTAATTTTAACTTTTTCCGCCAATCTTTCAATTATAATGCGGGCAACTGCCGCCTGCTTAAATCTTTTCTTAATTAATTTTCTGATCTCGTAATCTTCCTTAATAAACCGCGCGAAATCTTTAGGATTGGCATACCATCTTGAATGCCATGTTCTAATAAATCCTATTCTTTGAATAAATGGATTAACTTTATGTCCCATGCATTACTCTCCAGACTTAAGGTCTAATTCAATTTTAACATGCGAAGTTCTTTTTAAAATCGGCGCTGCCCGGCCAAAGGCGGCTGCTTTAAAACGTTTCCACGACGGCCCGACATTACAAATAATCTTTGAAATATATAATTGATCAGGGTTAAATCCCTTAACTTTAGCATTAGCGATTGCCGATTTTAATATCCTAAGCAAATGTTCTTTGGGCCTTTTGTTTAAATTAGTAAGTATGCTGACCGCCTCAAGAGCCTCTTTACCGCGAATTAAATCCATTACCTGCCTAACCTTAGGCGGGCTTAATCGTATAAATTTATGTTCAGCTTTAGCTATCATATTTTTCTTTTCCCTAAATGCTATCTACTAACTACTGCCTACTGCTTTTATGTTTTTTCTACAGCTTTTTTGGATTTGACGCCGCCATGTTTTTTAAATATGCGGCTGGGGGAAAACTCGCCTAATTTATGCCCGACCATGTTTTCCGTAACAAATACCGGGATATGTTTTCTGCCGTCATAGACTGCGAAAGTTAATCCCACAAAATCAGGAATAATTGTTGAGCGCCTTGACCAGGTTTTAATTGCTTGCCGGCTAGTCGATTTCCTGACTCGATCAGCTTTTTTAATCAATTTTTCTTCTACGTATGGCCCTTTTTTTAATGAACGTGGCATGCTTATTTCCTTCTCTTGGCGATAAATTTATTAGAATATTTGACTTTCTTTCTGGTCTTGTAGCCTTTAGTCGGCTTACCCCACGGAGTGACTGGATGAGGATTACCTTGTCCGGACTTTCCTTCTCCCCCGCCGTGCGGATGATCTACCGGATTCATAGCTAAGCCTCGAACGGTCGGCCTAATCCCGAGCCAGCGGCTGCGCCCGGCCTTACCTATACTTATAGCTTCATGCTCAATATTGCTAACTTGTCCAATACTGGCATGGCAATCTAAGCTTACTAATCGGACTTCGCCTGAAGGCAGCTTAATATGCGCAATATCATTTTCTTTGGCCATAATCTGGGCAGAGCCGCCTGCGCTGCGCACAATCTGGCCGCCTCTACCTTTAAATAATTCTATATTGTGTATTAATGTGCCGGAGGGAATATTCCGCAATAACATGCAATTACCCGGTTTAATATCAATATCTTTCTGGTTAGAGGCAATTATCGTATCGCCGACATTTAAACCCACCACGGCAATAATATATTTTTTCTGCTTATTAGGGTATTCTACTAAAGCAATCCTTGATGAACGATTAGGGTCATATTCAATCGCAATAACCTTTGCCGGTGAATCTATAATATCGCGCTTAAAATCAATTAGGCGCAGCATTCTCTTGTGCCCGCCACCGTGATGCCGGACGGTAATGCGGCCATAGGAATTTCTGCCGCCGGTCCTTTTTTTCGGGACAAGTAAGGATCTTTCCGGTTTATCTTTAGTGATTTCAGCGAAATCAGGCCCGGTCATCCACCTTCTTGAAGCTGTTGTAGGATTGAATTTCTTTATACTCATTGCGTTTTAGTAGGTAGTAGTTAGTAGATAGCATTTAGGGACACTACCCTAAACCCTACCTACTACCTACTAACTACTACTCTCTATTTTTTGTCCTTTTTTCAAAGTTACTACTGCTTTCTTAAGGTCTGGAGTTTTACCCAGCTGATACCGGACTTTGCGCATTTTTCCATGAGTTACGAATACATTCACATCTGCTACTTTTACCTTATATATATCTTCCACCGCGCGCTTAATCTGAATTTTATTGCTTTTTTTATCCACCAGAAAAAGATATTTACCTTTAGGCTGATAGAGGTTAGACTTTTCGGTTGTAATCAATGTTTTAATTACGTCGTATGGGCTATTCATTTCTTTATTCTCTTAGTTAGTTCTTCTAAGCCCTTTTTAGTAACAATTATTTTATGCGCGATTAAAGTTTCGTAAGCATTCGCGTCTTTGCTTGAATTAAATTTTAGAAAATCAATATTGCGCAGGGACAGCTTAGCATTGTTATCTACATTATCCAGTAATAAAAGAATCTTGCTGATTCTATTAGTTTTCTTCGGATTAACTTTTAAATTGGTAAATAGCTTAACCACTTCTTTAGTTTTCGTTGAGCTAATAATAAAATCATCAATTATTATTAAATTATTTTCATTAACTTTCGCGTTTAAACTTGATCTCAAGGCCACAGCTTTAATTTTTTCCGGGATCCTAACTGAAAAATCCCTGGGGTGCGGGCCAAATACAACGCCGCCATGGCGCCATAAAGGCGAACGGGTTGAACCTACGCGCGCGCGCCCCGTTCCTTTTTGCTTCCAAGGCTTTTTGCCGCCGCCGGAAACTTCGCCACGGGTTTTTGTCGACGCTAAGCCACATCTTTGATTGGCGCGAAATGCGGTAATCGCCTGATGCAAAGCTGCGGTATTAACTTCACCATTAAAGGCTTCTTTATCAAGCTCTATTGTTTCTACTTCTTTGCCTTCAAAATTATATACGGGTAATTTCGTCATAGATAAAATTATTTCTTTGCCTTAGCTGCTGCCGGTTTTGCTGCAGGAGCAACTTTTGCTGCGACCGGGGCGCTCTGCGGCTTCAGGACTCTTGATTTTCTTTTCTTCGCCCTATTGACAACTAGATACGAATTATCAAAACCGGGAACAGCGCCTTTGATTAATAATAAATTGTTATCCACATCTACTTTTATTACTTCTAGATTCTGAATAGTAACTTGCTTATGCCCCATATGCCCGGGTAGATGATGCCCTTTAAATACGCGGCCTGGAGTGGTGCTTGAACCCATAGAACCTACGCGGCGATGCGACGTTGAGCCATGAGTCGCCGGACCGCCTTGCCAATGCCATCGTTTCATGCCACCCTGAAAACCTTTGCCAATAGAAATACCGGTAACATCTACAAAATCTCCCGGCTTAAATAAATCCGCTTTAATTTCTTCGCCGACCTTATATTCTCTTCCTACCACTTTCGCAACTTCTTTAATTACTTTACGCGTGGATATATTAATTTTCTTAAAATATCCTGACACGGGTTTCTTCAATTTTTTCTCTATAATCGCGTCAAATCCTAATTGAACAGATTTATCTTTCACCGCTAATATAGGGCATGGACCAGCCTCAATTGCGGTCACACCAACTTGATTACCATCATCGGTAAATACTTGCGTCATTCCAATTTTTTTACCTAACAAACCCCTTGCCATTTTATTTATTCCTTTAATCCGCGCTTCGCCTTTAGTTTATTTTATTTCTACGTCTACGCCAGCGGATAAATTAAGCTTTCTTAATGCGTCGATGGTTTTGGATGTCGGCTCATAGATGTCAATAAGTCTCTTATGCGTGGAGAGGCCAAACTGTTCGCGGGATTTTTTATCAATTACCGGAGAACGCAAAACAGTGTAGATTTCCTTCTTTGTCGGAAGCGGGACCGGCCCCGATATTTTGGCGCCGGTACGCTTCACAGTATCCACAATCTCTGTTACTGCCTGATCCAACAGACGATGATCGTAAGCTCTTAATCTGATTCGAATCTTTTGCATTTTTTAAACAATAACCTCTGTAACAACACCTGCGCCTACGGTGTGGCCACCTTCGCGGATAGCAAAACGTGATTCTTTTTCTATAGCGATAGGTGTGATCAATTCTACTTCCAAAGCAACATTATCACCGGGCATAACCATTTCCGCGCCTTCAGGTAAAGTTACCGCGCCGGTTACGTCGGTAGTACGGAAATAAAACTGCGGCCGATAACCTTTGAAGAACGGTGTATGCCTGCCGCCTTCTTCTTTGGTCAAAATGTAAACCTGTGCTTTGAATTTGGTATGAGGGGTAATGGATTTGGAAGCAGCAATAACCATACCGCGCTCAATAGCATCTTTATCAATACCTCTTAATAAAAGGCCGACGTTGTCGCCTGCCTGGCCTTCATCAAGAAGTTTTCTGAACATTTCAATACCAGTAACTACGGTTTTTCTTACCTCTGGCCTTAAACCAATAATTTCAACTTCTTCATTGATTTTAACTTTGCCGCGTTCGATCCTGCCGGTAGCAACTGTGCCTCTACCTTCAATGCTGAATACATCTTCAACTGCCATCAGTAACGGCTTATCGGTTTCGCGGACCGGCATAGGAATAAATTCGTCCGCAGCCTTAAGTAAATCTAGGATGCATTTTGCATCTGGGCTAGCAGCATCTGCCACTAAGGCTTTAGAAGCGCTGCCTCTAATGATCGGAGTTTTATCTCCCGGAAAGCCGTATTTAGTCAAGAGTTCCCTGACTTCCATTTCAACCAAGTCTAAAAGCTCGCTATCTGTAACTAAATCAACTTTATTCATAAATACAATCATTGAAGGCACATTAACCTGCTTTGCTAATAATATATGTTCTCTGGTCTGAGGCATTGGGCCGTCAGCAGCAGAAACAACTAAAATTGCGCCGTCCATCTGAGCGGCACCGGTGATCATGTTTTTAATGTAATCCGCATGTCCTGGGCAATCGATGTGAGCATAATGACGATTATCCGTTTCATATTCAACGTGCGCAACCGAAATAGTAACAACTTTTGTTTCATCTCTTACAGTGCCGCCTTTGGCAATGTCCGCATAATCTCTTGCAACTGCTTTACCTAATTTTGCTGATACAGCCGTAATTGCCGCGGTTAATGTGGTTTTACCGTGATCGATGTGCCCGATAGTCCCGATATTTACGTGTGGTTTTGTCCTCAAAAACTTTTCTTTAGCCATTAGTTCGCCCTCCGTTTAAAGGTTTTTATGAACGCCTTTTATTCCCTGATGTTGCAAATCCTGTAACAATTTTCTCCGCTATATGTGAAGGGACCTCTGCATAAAACGAAGGTTCCATTGTATACGATGCGCGGCCTTGTGTCAAGCTTCTTATTACAGTCGCGTAATTAAAAACTTCTGCCAATGGAATCGTCGCCCGGATAGTGCGTAAGTTAAGGCGCTGCGCAAGCGAAGAAATTTTCCCGCGGCGCGCGGATAAGTCGCCAATTACCTGCCCCATAAACTCTTCCGGCACCACAACTTCCATATCCATGATTGGCTCCAGAAGTATAGGGCTGCCCTTTTTTAATCCTTCATTAAATCCTATTGACGCGGCCATATTAAATGCCAGCTCGGATGAGTCAACATCATGATACGACCCGTCAATTAAAACTACTTTTATATCAGTAACCGGATATCCGGCTAATGCGCCGGAATTCGCCGCGCCTAAAATACCTTTTTTAACCGCGGGAATAAATTCGCGCGGGATGGCGCCGCTTTTTATTTTTTCTTCAAAAGTAACTCCGGTGCCGGGAGTTTCTTGCGGTTCCATTTCTAAAACTACATGCCCATATTGGCCGCGCCCTCCGGACTGCGAAATAAATTTTCCCACTGAAGAAACTTTTTTGGTAATTGTTTCGCGGTAGGCAACCTGCGGCTGGCCCACTTGCGCCTCAACATTAAATTCTCTTAAAATTCGATCAATGATAATTTCCAAATGCAACTGGCCCATACCCGCAATCAAGGTTTGCCCGGTTTCTTTATTATACGAAACGCGGAACGACGGATCTTCATCTTCTAACTTATGCAATGCCAGCCCTAATTTTTCCTGCGCGTCTTTTGTTTTTGGTTCAGTAGCTTGCTGAATAACCGGCTCAGGAAATCTCATTGCCTCGAGTAGTATTTCATTATTTTCCATGCAAAGCGTATCGCCGGTTTTTGTGTCTTTTAATCCTACTGCCGCGGCGATCTCTCCGGTCGAAACAGATTCAATCATTTCTTGGCGATTGGCATGCATCTTTACTAACTTAGTCACGCGTTCGCGCGTTCTGCGGGAAGCGTTATAAATATAAGAACCGGCATTAAGCGTGCCGGAATAAACCCTGATAAAATTAAGCTTGCCTACAAACGGGTCAGTGGCAACTTTAAAAGATAAAGCGCAAAAAGGCGCCGCGTCATCAGCCTTAATTTCCTCAAATTCGCCGGTTTCGGGTTTCGTCCCTTTAATTGGCGGCACATCTATTGGTGAAGGTAAATAATCACATACCGCGTCTAGCAGTAATTGCACGCCTTTATTTTTGTATGAAGAGCCGCATAAAACCGGAATGAATTTATTAGCAATAACATTTCTTCTGATTGCCGCTTTTAAATCATCTTTACTAATTTCTTTATTTTGCAGATACGCGCCCATAATAATATCGTCTACTTCGCCAAGTTTTTCCGTTAAATCATGATAATATTTTTTGGCTTCAGGCAGGGCGCTTAGAGGAATATCAGTCACTTCAACAATCTTGCCAGCGTCATCTTTATAAGAAACTAATTTCATTTCAACTAAATCTATGATTCCGTTAAAATCCGCTTCGCGGCCAAAAGGCAGTTGAATTGCCGCGGCATTCGCGCCTAAGCGTTTGTGCATTTGATCAATCGCCTCAGGAAAATTAGCTCCGGTCCTATCCATTTTATTTACAAAAGCCAGGCGCGGAACATTATAGCGGTCCGCCTGGCGCCAAACTGTTTCTGATTGTGGTTCAACGCCGCCTACGCCGCAAAAAACAACTACCGCGCCGTCTAAAACTTTTAAAGACCTTTCTACCTCAATAGTAAAATCCACGTGGCCGGGAGTATCAATTAAATTAATATGAATATCTTTCCAAATACAAGTAGTCGCGGCAGCGGTAATAGTAATACCGCGCTCTTGCTCTTGGACCATCCAGTCCATGATCGCGGTCCCGTCGTGCACCTCGCCGATTTTATAGGTTCTTCCGGTATAAAACAGGATGCGCTCAGATGTGGTAGTTTTACCCGCATCAATATGCGCGATAATCCCGATGTTCCGAATTTTTTCTAAAGGTATTTTTCTTGACATTTCGTTATAATGTTTTCTTTACTTCGTCATTCTGAGCGAAGCGAAGAATCTCTCTTTTAGATTCTTCGTCGCCCTTCGGGCTCCTCAGAATGACAGCGGTCTAAAATCTACCACCTAAAATGCGCGTAAGCTTTATTGGATTCCGCCATCTTGTGAGTGTCGTCTCTTTTCTTGATTGCTGAACCTTCGCCTTTATAAGCCGCAATAATTTCTTCGGCTAATCTATCTTTCATAGATTTACCTTTTTTACCTTGCGCGAAATCTCTAATCCAGCGTAAAGCAATTGAAGTCCCGCGCTCCTGCCTTACTTCAATAGGCACCTGATACGTTGCGCCACCTACGCGCCGGGGCTTAACCTCAAGGCGCGGCCGGGCATTATCAATTGCTTTATAAAAAACTTTTAGAATATCTTGTTCGTTAGTTTTTTCTTTGACGATATCAAAGGCGCCGTAAACAATTCGTTCGGCAATCGATTTTTTCCCCATTAAGGTGACCATATTAATAAATTTAGCGACGATTTTACTATTAAATATGGGATCTGCTAAAATTTCTTTTTCCTGAGCTTTTCTTCTTCTCATGTTATTTTATTTCGCTCCCTCTTTAGGCCTCTTAGCGCCGTATTTAGAACGTGATTTTTTACGCGCGTTAACACCTGATGCGTCAAGCGTTCCTCGGACAATATGATATCTAACTCCCGGGAGATCTTTAACGCGGCCGCCCCTGACTAGGACAATAGAATGTTCTTGTAAATTATGGCCTTCTCCGGGAATATAAGCAGTAACTTCTATGCCAGTAGTTAATCGGACCCTGGCGATTTTACGTAATGCGGAGTTAGGTTTTTTCGGAGTCATAGTGCGTACTTGAAGGCATACGCCTCGCCTCTGCGGGCATCCCTTTAAAGCCGGTGATTTAGATTTCTTTTTCTTTGCGGTCCTACCAAATCTGATTAACTGGGTAATAGTTGGCATGTTTTAAAAGTTACTCCTTTTTCTCTTTAGCTTCATTTTCTTTGATTTCTTTTTCTTTTGCATCTGCCATTTTCACGATATCTATTTCGCCATGCACGCTAAAACCCGTCCCTGCGGGGATAAGGTGCCCGACAATAACATTTTCTTTTAAACCAAATAATTCATCATGCTTGCCTGAGGTTGCCGCTTCGGTTAGGACACGGGTAGTTTCCTGAAAGCTGGCCGCGGAAATAAAACTTTCCGTAGTTAAAGAAGCTTTGGTGATGCCTAATAATAAAGGTGTGGCTAATGCCGGCTTTCCGCCTTTTTTAATTACCCGGGCATTCTCTTTCTGAAATACCCATTTATCAACTTGCTGAGTAGCTAAAAATTCAGTATCTCCTGGATCTTCCACTCTAACCTTCTTTAGCATTTGGCGGATAATAACTTCGATATGTTTATCATTAATACGCACGCCTTGCAAACGATAAACTTCTTGAACTTCATTTACCAGGTATTCCTGTAATACTTTATCTCCGGAAACCCTTAAAATATCCTGTAAAACTACAGGCCCGTCAGTTAATTGCTGGCCAGCCGAAACCCGATCACCCTTATAAATATACGGATGCTTTCCGTGAGGAATGGTATATTCCCTAGCCATTCCGGTAGGCGACTTAACAATAATCACGCGTTGGCCTTTTTTAGTTTCGCCAAATTCAATATATCCGTCGATTTCGCTGATAACTGCCGGCTCTTTAGGGCGCCTGGCTTCAAAAAGTTCAGCTACGCGTGGAAGGCCGCCGGTAATATCCCTGGTCTTGCCGATTAAACGCGGGATCTTAGCTAACATATCGCCGGCGCCCACAGACTGTCCATCTTTAACGAGAATGTGAGAACCGATCGGGATGGGATAAATACCCATAATCTCCTTGCTCTCGTTCATAATAATTACCTGCGGATGAAATTCGGTTTTATGTTCAACAACTACGCGCTCGGTAAGTTTGGTAACTAAATTTAATTCTTCTTTTACCGTTACGCCTTCTTTTAAATCTTCGTATTTAACTAAACCCGCGACTTCAGTTAAAATCGGAAGGGTATACGGATCCCAACGGATGAAAATTATGCCCTTATTAACTTCTTCTCCGTTGGCAATACTGATATAGGCGCCCTGAACAACTGAATAACGTTCAAGTTCACGGCCCATCTTATCATTAATACTGATCGCGCCGTTTCTGTTTAGGACAATAAATTCCTTATTTTTAGGCGCCACGCGGAAATTATGATATTTGACAAAACCTTTATTTTTAGATTTAAAGAATGACTGCTCTACGATTCTAGATGCCGTACCGCCAATGTGAAAGGTTCTCATGGTTAGCTGCGTGCCGGGTTCGCCGATACTCTGGGCGGCAATTACGCCGACTGCTTCACCGACTTCAACTAATCTTCCGCTGGCTAAATTCCTGCCATAACATCTGCGGCAAACTCCCCGGCCAGCCTCGCAAGTTAAAGCTGAACGGATACGAATTTTCTCAATACCTAATCTTTCAATCATGTCCGCTGTTTCTTCGGTAATTTCGGCGCCTTGAGCAACAATAACTTCATCGCTGATGATGTCAACAATATTATCTAAGGCTACGCGGCCAATAATGCGGTCTTTAAGGCTAACTACAACTTCATCGCCTTCAATAATCGCGGCAACCGTAATGCCATTTAAAGTTTTACAGTCATCATCCGTAACAATAACTTCTTGAGCAACATCAACTAAACGGCGAGTTAAATAACCCGCGTCGGCAGTCTTAAGCGCGGTATCAGCCAAACCTTTACGCGCGCCGTGAGTAGAAATAAAATATTCGAGAACAGTTAAACCTTCCCGGAAATTCGCGGTAATCGGGCTTTCAATAATTTCACCTGATGGCTTAGCCATAAGCCCGCGCATACCGGCTAACTGCCTAACCTGTAATTTAGAACCACGCGCTCCGGAATCCGCCATCATGAAAATAGGATTAAAGCGGTCCATTTCCTTAAACAATAAATCCGAAACTCTCTCCGTGGCATGAGTCCAAATATCGATAACTTTATTGTAACGCTCTTTATTGGTAATAATACCTTTATGGTATTGATCTTCAATTTTGGCTACTTCTTCCTTAGATTCTTTTAAAACTTCTTCCTTGGCTTTTGGAATAGTCATATCATCTATACCGATAGAAATACCGCCCAAAGTTGCCGCAATAAAGCCCAATCTTTTAACATCATCTAAAAGTTGGACTGAGCGGGCATGGCCAAAGCGCTTATAACATTCACTGACAATTTCGCCTACTTTGCTTTTATTTAATTCATAATTTACATATCCGAAATCCGCAGGCAATGTTTGGTTAAACATAACCCGGCCTGCGGTAGTAGAAACAATTTGCCTTCCCAAAATAACTTTTTTCTCGGCTAAATCAAAAATGCTATCAACCCTTACTTTAATCAGGGCATGCAAATCTATTTGCTTATCATCATAGGCAATCAAAGCTTCATCGGGATTAGAAAATACTTTATTTTCACCCAATGCGCCTGATTTTTCCTTAGTTAAATAATTAGCGCCTAAAATAATATCCTGGGTCGGGGTAACTATCGGGCGGCCGTCTGCCGGAGAAAAAACATTATTCGCGGCAAGCATTAATATTTTTGCTTCCAGCTGTGATTCTAAAGACAACGGCACATGCACCGCCATCTGGTCACCGTCAAAGTCAGCGTTAAACGCGGTACACACCAGTGGATGGACTTTTATTGATTTGCCTTCAACTAATCTCGGCTGGAATGCCTGAATGCCTAATCTATGCAGCGTAGGGGCGCGGTTTAATAAAACCGGATGGTCTTTGATGACTTCATCTAGAATATCCCAAACTTCGATTTTGCCGCGCTCAACCATTCTGCGCGCGCCTTTAATCGTATGCACAAAACCTTTATCTCTTAATTTTTTAATAATAAACGGCTCAAATAATTCCAAAGCCATCTGCTTAGGGAGCCCGCATTCATGAAGTTTTAAATCCGGCCCGACCACGATAACTGAACGCCCGGAATAATCCACGCGCTTACCTAGTAAGTTCTGGCGAAAACGGCCTTGCTTTCCCTTTAACATGTCGGAAAGCGATTTTAAAGGGCGGTTACTGGCGCCCATTACCGCGCGGCCATGCCTGCCATTATCTAAAAGCGCGTCAACCGATTCCTGAAGCATGCGCTTCTCATTACGGATGATGATCTCAGGGGCATTCAACTCAATTAGTTTTCTTAAGCGGTTGTTACGATTGATGACCCTGCGGTATAAATCATTTAAATCCGAAGTGGCGAATCTTCCACCGTCTAAAGGGACTAACGGCCTTAAATCCGGAGGAATAACCGGTAGGATTTCTAAAATCATCCATTCCGGGCGATTACCAGACTTATTAAAATCTTCAACAATTTTTAATATTTTTAAATTCTTTTGATTGCCAATAGCTTCTTTGTTTTTTTCAGATTCACGGCGGACTTTTTTGCAATAAGCATCAAGGTATAAATCTTTAAGTAAATCACGGATTGCCTCAGCGCCAATCTTAGCTTTAAAATTCTGGCCATATTTTATTACAGCCTCTTGATACTTCTCTTCGCTCAATAATTCATTTTTGACTAAAGGGGTGGTTCCCGGATCTATAACAACATACTCTTCATAGTAAATTACTTTCTCCAGGCTTCTTAAGCCAATATTCAAAAGCGCGGCCATACGGCTGGGCACGGCTTTAAAAAACCAAATATGAGTAACCGGCGCGGCAAGTTCAATATGCCCCATGCGTTCGCGCCTGACTGATGAACGGTCTATAGTAACCCCGCAGCGGTCACAAGTAATACCTTTAAACTTTATGCCTTTATATTTTCCGCAATTACATTCCCAATCACGCACTGGGCCAAATATTTTCTCACAAAACAGGCCATCTTTTTCCGGTTTTAATGTGCGGTAATTAATGGTTTCGGCTTTTCTTACTTCGCCTTTTGACCAAGAGTGGATTATCGCCGGAGAAGCTATTTTTATAGAAATGCTATCAAAAGAAGCAATTTCTTCAGCTTTTTGTTCTTGACGGCGTAATTCTTTTGCTTCTTTTTTTGAATCTAATTTCTTCTCTGCAAATAGGGTATCCGCCATATTATTTAGCCTTTTCTGTACGAATATCTAATCCTAATCCCTGCAACTCCTTAATCAAAACGTTAAATGACTCAGGAGTTCCATGAGTTAAGCGTTGTTCACCTTTTACGATTGCCTCATACATTCTAGTCCTGCCGGAAACATCGTCGCTTTTTACGGTTAACATTTCTTGTAAGGTAAATGCCGCGCCGTAAGCTTCTAAGGCCCAGACTTCCATTTCGCCTAATCTCTGGCCGCCGAATTGCGCCTTGCCGCCTAATGGCTGCTGGGTAACTAGCGAATATGGGCCGATTGAACGCGCGTGAATTTTTTCGTCAACCAAATGGATTAGCTTCATTACATACATAAATCCTACGGTAACCCGCTGATCAAAACGCTCGCCGGTGTAACCGTCATAAAGTATCGTCTTGCCGTCTGAAGCAATACCAGCTTTACTAAATAAATCTTTTATCTCGCCTTCAGTCGCGCCGTCAAAAACCGGGCAGCTTACCTGTATCCCTAAAGCTTTTGCCGCCCAACCTAAATGCGCTTCTAAAATCTGGCCAACGTTCATACGCGAAGGAACACCCAGCGGATTTAAGACTACATCTACAGGGGTGCCATCCGGTAAATAAGGCAAGTCTTCTTCAGGCATAATTCTTGACACCACACCTTTATTTCCGTGACGGCCGGCAAGTTTATCGCCTTCAGACAATTTTCTTTTAGTAGCAATATAAACGACTACTCTTTTTAATACGCCGGTTGGTAATTCATCGCCGCGGCGGACTTTTTCAATTTCTTGCGTCTCCTCAGAGATTAATTCTTGTATTTGTTCATCAAATGAAGCGCCTAAAATTTTAGCCTCTTCGTTTTCATTTAAATCCATCTTTTCAACTTTTTTCTTATCCACGCCTAAAATCTGCGCAAGCCTGACATTTTTCTCAGTTTGCATAAATTCTATTTCTTGCTTATAATACGCTTTTAGTTCACGGATTTTTTCGATTTCTTTAGACTGATTATCTTTAGATTTACGGCCGCGTTCTTTGCGCGCAAACACGTGCACGTCTACAACCACGCCTTCAACTCCCGGCGGGACATTTAAAGATGTATCCCGCACATCAGAGGCCTTCTCGCCGAATATCGCGCGCAGGAGCCTTTCCTCAGGGGATAATTCCGATTCGGTTTTTGGAGTAACTTTACCGACTAGAACATCGCCTGAACCCACTTCAGCTCCGATACGCACCACGCCTTCAGCATCCAAATTTCTTAGGGCTTCCTCGCTGACATTGGGAATATCGCGGGTAATTTCTTCATTACCTAAGCGGGTCTCAGTAGCTTCAATGTCAAATTCTTCGACATGTATAGAAGTAAAAAGATCTTCCTTAACTATTCTTTCATTTATTAAAATAGCGTCTTCAAAATTATAGCCTCTCCAGGGCAAAAACGCGCAAACCAAATTTCTTCCCATGGCCAGTTCACCTTGTTGAGTCGCCATGCCATCGGCAATTGACTGGCCTTTTTCAACCCGTTCTCCAAGCTTCACAATCGGCCGTTGATTCAAACAAGTATCAGCATTGGTGCGCTGAAATTTTTTCAGATGATAAATATTCTTACCTATACTAATCATGGACGCGTCAACGCTGGTAACTTTACCGGATTCTTTGGCTACAACTACGGTCCCGGAGTCAACAGCAACTTTGGCTTCCATACCTGTGCCGACAATCGGCGCCTCGGTAATCATAAGCGGAACTGCTTGGCGCTGCATATTTGAACCCATTAACGCGCGGTTGGCATCATCGTGCTCTAAAAACGGAATTAAAGAAGCGGCCACGGAAACTAGCTGCTTCGGAGAAACATCCATATATTCAACTTGTTTAGGAGGAACTTTGGGAAAATCACCTTTGTGGCGGCAGGAAACATGATGATCTACAAAATTACCTTGTTCATCTAAAGGAGCATTTGCCTGAGCAATAATTCTATCTTCTTCTAAATCCGCGGTTAAATAATCAATTTTTTTAGTAACGCGGCCATCTTCAACCTTGCGATACGGAGTTTCTAAGAGCCCTAGATAATTAACCCGGGCAAAAGTACTTAGGGAAGCAATTAAACCAATGTTCGGGCCTTCCGGAGTTTCAATAGGGCAAATTCTGCCGTAATGTGACTGATGAATATCCCTGACTTCAAAACCCGCGCGTTCGCGCGACAAACCGCCCGGGCCTAAGGCACTTAATCTTCGATTATGAGTTAACTCCGCCAAAGGATTAATCTGGTCCATAAACTGGGACAATTGGCTGCGGCTAAAGAAATCGCGGATCTGGTTAGATAGTAATTTTGAATTTATTAAATAGTGGACGTTTAGAATATCAATATCGCCGAGAATACTTAATCTTTCGCGAATTGACCGCTCAACCCTGACCAAGCCGATTCTAATCTGATTTTGAACTAACTCGCCAACAGTTTTCACGCGGCGATTGCCTAAATGGTCGATATCGTCAATTTTACCGGTGCCGTCTTTCAATTTAATTAAATATTCGATTACCTTAATAACAGTAGCTGAATCCAATATCCTCTTATCCAAAGAAACATCCATGCCCAATTTTCTATTTAAAACAAACCTTCCTGTTCTTTCTAAATCATACCTGGCAGGATCAAAGAAAAGCTTATAAAATAGCTCTTCAGAAGATTCTTTAGTAATAGGTTCATTGGGGCGTATTTTACGGTAGAAATCAAGATACGCCTCTTCTTTGTTTTTAGTGTAATCTTTTTTGAGCGTATTGCTAATTTCGGTGTATTCTTTTCCGAACGCGGTAACGATATCTTTATCTTCGGAGAATCCGAGTATCCTTAAAATTTGTGTAGCAGGGAAATTTCTGCGGCGGTCAACATAAGCTAAAATCGTATCGGTTAAATCATATTTAAACTCAAGCCATGCCCCGCGATACGGGATGATGCGGCCGTAAAAAACTTTTTTACCGCTGGGATGCAGCTCTTCTTCAAAGGAAACGCCTGGAGAGCGCTGCAACTGGTTTACCACCACGCGCTCGTCGCCATTTATAACAAAAGTTCCTCTTTCGGTCATTAAAGGAATCTCTCCGAAATAAGCATCCTGCTCTTTAGTTTCTTTAGCAGTAGTTAATCTAAATTTAACTTTTAATGGCGCGGCAAAGGTCAAGGATCTTCTTTTTGCTTCATGAAGATTGTATTTAGGTTTACCTAAAGAATAGCTAATAAACTCTAGCTTTGTTGAGCGAGTAGCGTTTTCAATGGGGAATACTTCTTCAAAAACTTCCTGCAAGCCTTCGCGCTTTCTCTCGCGCACAGGTGTATCCAGCTGTAAAAAACTTGCATAAGACGCTAGCTGCACTTCCAAAAGATGCGGAAGATCGTATACTTCTTTTAACTTTGCGAAACTTTTACGCTTTATCATATTGTCCTGTTGTTAAAAAGCTTCTCCTTGTTAAAAAGCAGCTTATTGCCTTTTCTTTAAAGGAGTTATTTTAAAATATTTATTATTTTAATTCAACAGTTGCGCCAGCTGCTTCGAGTTTTTTCTTCAAATCTTCAGCTTCCTCTTTCGGGGCATGTTCTTTGATCGCCTTCGGAGCGGCGTCAACTAAATCTTTGGCTTCTTTTAAGCCGAGATTAGTCGCAGAACGAACTTCTTTGATTACGGCAATCTTGTTCGCGCCTGCGCTGGTCAAGACTACGGTAAAAGAGGTTTTCTCTTCAGCTGCCGGGGCTGCTGCCGCGCCACCTGCTGCGGGCATCGCCATCATCGGCATATTCGCTGAAACTCCAAACTTTTCTTCTAAGGATTTAACCAGCTCAGAAAGCTCTAAGACTGTCAGGCCTTCTATTGATTTAATCATTACGTCTAATTTTTCACTTGCCATTTTACTTCCTCCTTTTTCACTGAGGCACTGAATAACGCCTAAGTATATCGTTTCTGAAACACTGAAATATTGAAAAAAATAATATTTTGAATTGGCTCAGTGCCTCAGAAAAATTTTATCCTTTTTTTGTATTCAGTGTCTCAGTGCTACTTTTTTTATTTTTAACCTGATCTAAACAATAAACAAACTTCTTCAAGGTCTGATTTAATACCCCAACAAAACCAACAATCGGCGCGTTTAACGCGCAAACTACCTGGGTTAACAAGACTTCTCTTGAAGGAAGCTTAGCTAATGTCTCAATATCATTTTTAGTTAAAACTTTACTATCTAAATATCCGCCCTGAAGTTTAAGCTGCTCATGGGTTTTTAAAAAATCACATAAAACTTTAGAAACCGCAACTGGTTCTTCCTTGGCAAAGACCAACCCGCATGGCCCCTCAACAGTATTCACAATCGCTTCCAGCCCGGAATCTTTCAATGCTTTGCGGGCAACCGTATTTTTTACCACAAAAAGCCTAGCGCTTGAGCTTCTTAAGGATTGGCGCAGCGCGCTCATGTCCGGGCTCGATAGTTTTAAATAATTAATTACAAATACTCCGTCTGCAGTTTTTAGATTATCCTTAATGCGGTTTGAGGACACCTCTTTGAATATGACGCTTATTTTTTTCATGATTAACCTTCTAGTTTTAATCCCGGATTCATAGTTGAAGAAATAAACAGGCTTTTCACAAATTTTCCTTTAACAGATGAGGGTTTTGCTTCATTAAGAGCGCCTATAACCGCAGAGGCATTGTCACGGATTTTATCCTCATCAAAAGAAATTTTTCCGACAGATAAATGCACACCGCCTTGTTTGTCAACCCGAAATTCTACCTTACCTTTTCTAACATCCTCTATTGCCTTAGCAATATCATTAGTAACAGTACCGGTTTTGGGGCTTGGCATCAGGCCGCGAGGGCCTAAAACTTTACCCAATTTGCTTAAATCCTTCATCATTTCCGGAGTCGCTATCGCGCAATCAAAATCCAATAACCCCGCGGCTACTTTATCAATTAATTCTTGGCCGCCGACCAAATCCGCATGCGCGTCTTTAGCGATTCTCTCATGCTCACCCTTGCAAAAAACTGCCACCCTTACTTTTTTACCGGTTCCATGAGGCAAAACCACTGTGCCGCGGACCATCTGGTCGGTTTTTTTAGAATCTATACTAAGGCTAAAATGCAAATCAACGCTGGCGTCGAATTTAGGAGGATTAGTTTTTTTTAAAACAGAAATTGCATCCTTAAGAGCGTAAACCTTATTCGCATCAACTAATTTTACTGATTCTTTATACCTTTTACTCTGAGTCTTCATTTATTTATCCCTCAACCAGAATACCCATGCTTTTGGCAGTGCCGATTACTGACTTCATGGCAGGCTCCATATCAGAAGTATTCAAATCATTGATTTTAAGTTTAGCGATTTCTTCAACCTGCTTTTTAGTAATTTTACCGATCACTTCTTTTCCGGCAATTCCGGAAGCCTTGGCTAAATTCGCGGCGCGTTTAATTAAAATCGAAGTCGGCGGGCTCTTAATAATAAACGAAAATGTCCTGTCCTCGTATACGCTGATGACTACCGGCAGAATCAAACCTTCGCGGCCTTTAGTTTGGTCGTTAAATTGTTTACAAAACTGCATAATATTCACTCCATGCTGGCCTAAAGCTGGCCCAACGGGAGGCGCAGGATTAGCCGCTCCTGCGGAAACGTGTAATTTTATTTGCGCTTTAATTTTTTTAGCCATAAGCTTAAACCTTTTCCACTTGCCAGTATTCTAACTCTACCGGGGTTGCTCTGCCGAAAATAGAAACACTAACCTTAAGTTTCCCTTTTTCCGGATGAATCTCATCTATTGTCCCATTAAAATTAACAAACGGGCCATCTTTAATCCTAACCTGTTCGCCTTTTTCAAATATAGTCTTGGGGCTGGGTTTAACTTGCGTATCTTCTGTTCTTTTTAAAATATTATCGACCTCGGCTTGCGGCAAAGGCATCGGTTTTCGGCCTAATCCGATAAAACCGGTCACTCCCGGGGTTTTTTTAATAAATAAATAAGTTGATTCCGTGAAATCCATTTCCACCAGTAGATATCCGGGGAAAAACTTTCTTTGGGAAATTTTCTTTTTTCCAGAGCGAATCTCGGAAACCTGCTCGGTAGGAATAATTATCTTAGAAATTGCATCCTGCAATCCGGCAGTAACAACTTTACCTTCTAAAGATGTTTTAACCTTATCCTCTAAACCTGTTTGTGTATGAACGACGTACCAGTTTTTCATTTAAACATTACACTCAAAAATTTTGAAAGCGCCATATCGAGCACGCCGATATAAACCGCTAAAATTGACGTTACAACTATTACGACGGCAGTTGCCCCGATTAATTCTTGGCGCGTTGACCAGGCAACCTTGCTTAACTCTTGTTTTGCTTCTCGAATAAAATTTATTATTTTTTTAAAAACATTCATTTTTTATTTTTGCTTCCTTTATTCGTCCCGTAAATTTATCAGGGGCGGAGGGATTTGAACCCCCAGGACGGGATTTGGAGTCTCGCCGTTTAGCCAGTTAACGGACGCCCCTATTTGCCCCGCATTCTGCGGGATAAATTCAGCCTTATAACTTATGCCGGCTATCGCCTCCATAAGTTATGGCTTCATTTAATTTCCTTGTGCGGGGAATGCTTGCGACAAAATCTACAATATTTTTTCAGTTCCAACCTGTCCTGATGCGTCTTTTTATTCTTAGTGGTTGTGTAATTTCTATTCTTACAAACCGTACACTCTAATGTAATTATTTCTCTCATGATTTTTATCACTGAAGCACTGAAATAGTGCCTCAAAATTGTGTTTGCTGAAGCACTGAGAAAATTCCGTTATATTACTCGCTGAGGCACTCAGTTTTTCAAGTTCAGTGTTTCAGCCGTTTTCAGTGTTTCAGTGATTATTAAGCTGGAGACGAGAATTGAACTCGTGACCCCATCCTTACCAAGGATGTGCTCTACCAACTGAGCTACTCCAGCGAGCTCTCTAGCTGGTTTAAATAATATAATATATATAAAAATAACAAAATCCACCCATAAAGAATTTTAGCAATTCTTATGTTAAGCGCCTAAAGTTTATTTAGGGGATACCTAGAAATGTTTAAGTATAATGAATGGAAATGGTTTTGTCAAGTATTTTTTTATTATTTCACGAGCCACCCGCAAGATCACTAAAATATTTTAAAGAAAGTTGTTCCGGCCTAATATTGGGATTTATATTATTTTCAGCAAAAAATATTTCTAATTTTTCTTTTGAGATAACACCTTCTAAGCTATTACGCAAAGTTTTACGGCGTTGATTGAATGCGGCGCGGATTATTTTAAAGAATAAATCCTCGTCGTTAACTTTAACCGATGGCTCGGGCAAAACTTTTAGTTCTAAAAATACTGAATCAACTTTTGGCTTAGGGCGAAAACAAGAATTACTTATCGTAAATAAAATTTTTGGGTTGCTGTAATATTGCACAAAACAGCTTAATGATCCGTAAATTTTAGGGCCCGGGTTTGCAACAATTCTTTCCGCAAATTCTTTCTGCACAGTTATAAAAATCGTATCAATTATATTTCTATGCTCTAAAAGCTTCTCAATTATGGGGGTGCTAATGTAATAAGGAATATTGCCGATTACTTTAATTTTCTTCTTAGATTCGATATATTTATTTAAATCAACTTTTAGAATATCTTTATTAATTATTTTTATATCTACGCGGCCCTTGAAACTATCTTCCAATGTTTGCGCAAGCCTCGAATCTTTTTCAAAAGCATAAAGAGATTTTACCGCGCCAACTAAAAGATTAGTTAGCTCTCCCCTTCCGGGCCCGATTTCGATAATCGTATCAGATAAGCCTAGCTGGCAGGAGGCAATTATTTTTCTTTGAATGTTTTGATCAATAAGAAAATTCTGGCCTAAGGCTTTTATCGGTTTTGGGCGCATTGGACAGCGAGCTTAACAGCAGAAATAAATGAATTGGGGCAGGCAATGTTTTTTCCGGCAATATCAAAAGCTGTGCCGTGCAAAGGTGAGGTTCGCACAAAAGCTAACCCAAGGGTTAAATTAACCCCTGTTTCTTTAGAAGTAAGTTTAAGCGGTATAAGAGCCTGATCGTGATACATAGCAAGGACAGCGTCAAATTTACCCTCATAAGCCTGGGCAATAGCTATATCAGCTGGAATTGGGCCATGGCAATAGTTTAACTTTTTAATTATAGGCGCAATAATTTTTCCTTCTTCATCTCCGATAATTCCATTATCCGAAGCATGCGGATTTAACCCGCAAACAACAATCTTCGGGTTTTTAATCCCAAAAAGCTTCTTTAATCCCTGATAGGTTAACTCGAGGGCCTTCTTTAACTTATTAGTATTAATCTCACTGCTTACCTTATATATAGGTATATGCTGAGTTATTAGGCTAAATTTAAGCTTATTATTTAAAAGCATCATCACAAAATCTTTTGTCCGTGTCTTATTAGCCAAGTATTCTGTATGCCCGCTAAATTTTAATCCTGACAGGTTCACTGCTTCTTTTGAAACTGGACAGGTCACTAAACAATCTATTTCTTTATTTTTTAATAACTCTAGCGCCTTATCTAAATATTCTATTGAAGCTTTCCCATATTCCGCACGAACCTGGCCAAACTTGAATTTTTTATGATCTATGTTACGTATATCTACGAATTTCCAGTCTGTGGCCTGTAGTCTGTGGTCTACGGTCTGTGGTCTACGGTCTGTGGTCTGACCGAACACCCATTTATCACCAATTATCGTGAATTGAGCTAGATTTCTTATTTGTGGAAGCGCCCTGAAGATGATTTCCGGCCCGATACCCGATGGATCGCCCATCGTAATGCCGACCTTAACTCTGGAGGTGTTTAATATAGGACTTCTTTTTGATATCATCTATCCATTTGCCTAAACTTTCTTGCATCTTCATTTCGAATAAATATTTATATATAGTATCCTGTGCTTGGGCTAAAGTCTGCTGACTCGCCGGAACAGTTAGAAATAATTTAAATACATAGTAAGAATTATCGATTTTAATTGGCTGTGATACTTCTTTAGCTTCAAGAGCGGATAAAACCTCTTCTACGTCCTGCCTAAATTCTCCACCCTTGGTGAAGGTAAGCCGGTTTACCGTAAGTTCATATTTTTTAGCCGCATCAGTTACAGATGTACCGGACTTTAAACTTGATGCTACAGCATTAGCGGTTATTTGATCTGGCGCAACAACAGACTCAAATTCTTTCTCCTCGGGGCTCTTAAACTGAGACTTATTCCCCTCGTAAAAGGCAGTTACTTCGGTAGGTGTAACTTTTATTTTACTTCGGACTTTAAATTCAATAATATAATACATCAAAAGCTGCTCAGTCATTTTTTTCTCTAAATCCGCTTCAGTTAGGCCTTGCTGTGATAAGGTTTTCTGAAAATCAGCCTCACTGGGGTACTTTTTTCTAATTTCATTTTTTCTTGATTGGATCCTGCTTTTATCAATCTCAAGCTTTTCGGCCTTAGCTTCCTGCAGGATCAATTTATCCTCTATTAACCTATCCAGTAAATTTAAGCGCATTTCCTGAATTTTTGTTTCTAATTCTTTGCCGCTATAATCCGCGGACAGCTGCACGCGCGTAAAATTAATAAAATCATTCAAATCTTTCTGAGTAATAATATCGTTATTAACGATGGCAATAATTTTATCCTCAGCCCAACACGTAGACCGTAGACCGTAGACCGTAGACCACAGACTAAGACATCTATTTTGCCGTCTAAAAAATTCACCATGACGCTCTCGAGTTCTTTAGACGGCATCTGGCCATGGCCGATGCCTATTCTTATGGCCCGAGGCAAAAGCTTAACTAATTTCTCTTTTACTTTTTCAAT
>JAZDEX010000047.1:0-12086 GCA_043808405.1 Candidatus Omnitrophota bacterium
ATTCAAATATTCATTATAAACTTGCGGATAATATTTCTGCACGCATACCGCGCGCGCGCAATCTTCCACTTCTAAAGCGCCACTAGCTGCTTCAAGCTTGCCGTCCTGCTCATTAACCAGAAAATGAATTGACGGATTAAACTTTGCCGTTGCGCTTAAAACAGCAAGAGTTAACTTATCATATAAACTAATAAATAAATCTAATTTACCCTTAACCCTTGGCCGGTCAATATAATAAGACAAGCCGCCTAATTGAGCTTTAAGCAAATACATATTATTCTTAAAATCTAAATTGCCCTTTAAACCGTCAAACGATTTCTCTTTTTCTATTTCCTTGCCTAGAATATACGCCGGTAGAGTTTTTATGCCAAAATCTTTCACTATCCCTTGCGCCTGCCTTTCAGGATAATTCAACACGGTAACTGTTAAGCCGCCGGGAAATTCTTTCTTTAAGAAAGCGGCCACTTCATCAGTATTACATACCGCGCAATCCTTAGAGCTTATAACGGTAAGCGAGACCTTAGACACGTTTGAGAAAACGCATTCCGCGTTCATTGCCGCGGGATTATTACAGGTTCCCACAACATAACCTTTTTTACAATTATTATCCGCGAAACATCGCGGTAAAACCTTTAAAATATCCGCATCATCCTTAACTTTATCCGAAAGGCGCAACTCCTCTAATTTATTATTCACTATCTTATTATCTTTTAATTCTAAAGCTAACTTCAATATTCTTCTGCCCTGCCACGAAGGGCGCAACACAATAGTCTGGCCATTTTTAATTAATGCTTGCTGATTTGGGCGGCTGGAGGTAATAAAAACATCTACCCCTTCAACTTCTTTAGTCAAATCAATGCTCTCTCCTTCATTAATGCGCCCCAAAACTACAATAATCCCAGCGCCATCTTTTTTTACTAATTTTATTGCGTTATCTAAAGCCGCCTTTGCGTCTTCAATTTTCACTGCGCCAGATTTTGAGCGGGCAGAAAGAGTGGTTAATCCGATTATGCCAACTTTAATACCCGCGGCACTTTTAATTATATAAGGCAATACATTGTTTACCTTAATATTAGCGGAAACAAAAGGAATCTTATTTTTATCTATATTCTCGCGCAAAAAATCACTGCCAAAATTAAATTCGTCATCGCTTATCGCAACCGCGTCATAACGCATCAAATCTATTGCCTTAAGATTAACTATTGTGCGCTGCATATCTAAAGGAGTGCTCAAAGTATATTCATCAGTTAAGCCACCGGCAAAAAACGCGCCTGCGTCCAAAAGCAAACTATTAGGGTTGCTTTTTCTTAATTCCTTAACTAACGTTGCCCTGCGGGCAATACCGCCATCAGGCTCTTTAGGGCAAGAGCATGGATAAAGCATAGCGTGGGTATCGCCGGTAACAATCAAGGTAATTTCTTTAGCATAAGCGTTTAATGAAAAATTTAAAATGCAAAACGCAAAAATAAAAACCAAAATTTTGAATTTTGAATTTTGAATTTTTTTCATGTCTTTATCCCCTTCACCGTCAAGATATTTTCTAATTTTCTTAACTTATCCATCAGCCCTGATGAAACCGGGCTATCGATATTTAAAACGCTTACAGCTTTACCGCCCGGTTTATCCCGGCCAAAAGTCATAGCTGCGATATTAATTCCACCCTGGCCTAAAGTTGTGCCCAAACTGCCAATCAAACCCGGTTTATCCCAATTCTGAATATAAAGCAACTCTTCAGTCGGATAAAACTCTAGGTAATATTCATCAATTTTTACAATGCGCGGCTGTTTATTAGAAGATAAGGTGCCGAAAACTTTCCGCGACTCTTGATCTGTTTTTAATTCTAGCTTAACTAAATTCACAAACTCTTCCTCTTTTAAGGATTTGGATTCACTAACTTTTATCCCGCGCTCTTTGGCAAGCGAGGCCGCATTGATAAAATTTACCGTCTCGTTTAATATCGGAGACAATGTCCCCTTTATTAACGCCATAGTTACCGGGCTTAGGTTATGTTTCGCAATATCGCCGCTATAACTAATATTTATTTCCTGGTATCTTCCCTCAGCAAGCTGGGCGCTAAATTTACCTAATTTCTCGCCTAGTTTCACATAAGGCTCTAAAATTTTATATACCTCTGCTTCGACCGAAGGATAATTTGCCG
The DNA here is from genome assembly GCA_043808405.1 of Candidatus Omnitrophota bacterium. Classification (GTDB taxonomy): domain Bacteria; phylum Omnitrophota; class Gorgyraeia; order Gygaellales; family Profunditerraquicolaceae; genus JAZDEX01. The sequence continues at coordinate 2,159 of JAZDEX010000047.1, forward strand.
CATTCTTAATACCCTTGCCTAAAAGCGCATCGCGCACGATTTCAGCAACTTCAATAGCAACATTCACTTGAGCCTCTTCAGTTGAGGCGCCTAAATGCGGGGTAACAATCACATTGTCTAATTTTAATAACTCGCTCTCAGGTGGAACCGGCTCTTTTTCAAAAACATCCATTGCCGCGCCGGCAACTTTACCTTCTTTTATAGCATTAACTAAAGCTAGTTCGTCAATAATCCCGCCGCGGGCACAATTAACTATGCGCACGCCCTTTTTCATTTTACTAAAAGCTTGCGTTGAAATCATATGTTTTGTTTCATCAGTTAAAGGAGTATGCACAGTAATAAAATCGGCTTTTGTATATATATCATTAAGTTCTACAAGTTCCACGCCTATAGCCTGCGCGACTTCGCGCGATAAAAACGGGTCATACGCTAGAACCTTCATCCCAAAAGATAATGCCCGCTTAGCAACTTCTGAGCCAATCCTGCCAAAACCAACAATGCCTAAAGTCTTATTGTAAAGTTCCACCCCCATAAATTTCGAGCGCGTCCATTCGCCTTTCTTCGTCGAGGCAGTTGCCTGCGGGATATTCCGGGATAAGGCTAAAATCATACTTACCGTATGCTCGGCAGTCGACATAGTGTTTCCTGCCGGAGTATTCATAACAATAATTCCTTTTTGCGTTGCCGCTTCCAAATCCACGTTATCCAAGCCCACGCCGGCGCGGCCAATAACTTTTAAATTATCCGCAGCCGCCAATAAATCTTTCGTTACTTTTGTCGCGCTGCGCACCACTAAAGCATCATAATCTTTAATAATGTTTTTTAATTCTTCGGGTTTTAATTCTGTTTTAACATCCACCTCAAACTCTTTAATCTCTTTTAATATCTTAACCCCTTCATCAGATAACGCGTCGCTAATTAGAATTTTCATGTTAGACTCGCTTTCTATTTCAAAAAAACTTCCTCTGCCGCCTTAACCCCGGCGCCTAAATTAAACTTATAACCCATTTGCGTCAAAACTTTTTCTAAGCAAGAAATTCCGGTAATAATATCAAACTCTTCAATAAAACCCATATGCGCGAACCTAATAACCTTGCCCTTTAATTCATCCTGGCCTCCGGCAATAGTCACGCCATAAGTATCGCGCATAGTCTTAACTAATTTTTCACCATCAAGCCCTACAGGAACCTTAGCCGCAGTCACAACATCAGAGGCGGCAGTGGGAGCAAATAACTCTAATCCCAAACCCTTCAAGCCGGCGCGCGTGGCATCCGCCATTTTTTTATGCCGGGCAAATACCACTTCTAGGCCATCCTGCTTCATCATCTTTAAAGCTTCATTAAGCGCGATAATTAAAGTAATCGCCGGAGTAAATGGCGTATCGGTTTTTTCTAAGGCTTTTTTAGCCTTGATTAAATCCCAATAATAGCGCGGGCTCTTTGAAACTTCAATTAATTTAAATGCCTTAGGGCTTACCGAAATAAAACCTAATCCCGGAGGAAGCATTAGCCCTTTTTGCGAGCCGGAAACTACTATATCGCAAAACCAATCATCGGTTTTTAAATCAATCGCGCCTAAGCCGCTTATAGCATCAACCACTAAAACTGCTTGGCTCTCTTTAACAATTTTGCCGATCGCTTGAATATCAGTGGCAACGCCAGTTGAAGTTTCGCAAAGCGTGGTAAACACTGCCTTTATTTTCGGATTTTCTTTTAGGCGCTTGGCCACTTCTTGAGAGTCAACTGCCTTTCCCCATTCCACGTCTATAATTTCCGCGATTATACCGTAAGCTTTGCAAATCTCCGTCCATCTTTCGCCGAATTTACCAGCCTGAACTACTAAAGCCGTATCTAGAGGCGACAATAAATTAATTGTTGCCGCTTCCATGGCGCCTGTGCCGGAAGAAGCTAAAATATAGACATCATTTTTAGTCTGATAAATATACCTTAGGCCTTCAGTTGCCTCTTTTAAAATCGCCTGAAACTGCGGAGTGCGGTGATGAATAATCGGCCGCGCCATTGCCTCGCAAACTTGCGGTGGTAAAGGGGTAGGCCCGGGGGTAAGTAAAATATTTTTTCTCATATTAGCTCCTCTTGTAGGGAACGGTCGCGACCGTTCCCTACATTTCTCATTATTTTCCGATAATCACTTCGTCAATAAGCCCGTATTCTTTAGATTCCTGCGCGGACATAAAATAATCGCGGTCAGTATCCTGCTTAACCTTCTCTAAAGATTGGCCGGTGTGATGCGCTAAGATTGCGTTTAATTTATCGCGCATATTCAGAATTTCTTTAGCATGCCGGGAAATATCTTCGGCCGCGCCCTGCACCCCGCCCCAGGGTTGATGAATCATAATCCTGGAATTAGGAAGCGCGTGGCGTTTGCCTTTAGCGCCCGCGCACAAAAGAAGCGCGCCCATGCTCGAGGCCTGGCCCACGCAATAAGTTGCTACATCACATTTAACGAATTGCATTGTGTCATAAATACCAAGCCCTGCGGTAACTGAGCCACCGGGTGAATTTATATAGACGCAAATATCTTTCTTGGCATCTTCCATCTGTAAAAATAATAACTGCGCCATAATTAAATTCGCCACATAATCATCGATAGAAGTGCCGATAAAAACAATACGGTCTTTTAAAAGACGCGAATAAATATCGTACGCCCGTTCATAACCGCGAGAGGTCTGTTCAATTACCATAGGAACCAACGTCTGATTCTTTATTTCCATAATACACCTCCTTATAAAATTTTTAATACTTCAAATGTACAAATGTAGGGAACGGTCGCGACCGCTGCCTACACCTATTCTGTAACCCAATTTGCTTCTCTGAATAATAATTCCATTACCTTGCGCGGCATATGATCATCGGCTGGAATATTCTCTTTCTTGGCGATTTCGCTGAGAACTAAATAAATCCGCACCTGTTTTTCGGCATCCGGCTTAAGCTGCTCAATTAATTTTGCCTCGTGCTGATCAATCTGCTCGCGTTGTACACCCTTCATTGCCAAATCAATTTTTGTCTGGCGCAGCATATCCTGCAGCTGCCTATCCAATAATACTTTCGGAGTCTTAAAATCAAGGCCCTTCATCGCGCCAGCTAATAAATCATTCTCCACTTTCGCGCGCTGCTGATTATCCTTTTGAATTGAAATCTGCCTCTCAATCGCCTTTTCCAATTCCGCCGTATTAGGATATCCTAACTCGCGGGCGAATTTTTCATCCACATTGTCGGCCTTTTTCTGCTCTTTCAAAGTATCAATATTACGCTTAACTTCATCCGTGGTAACGCTAATAGATTTAAAACTAACCTTTATATCTTTATAATCCTTAACCGCGATTTCAGGCCTAACTTCTACCTTAGCCTTAAAAGAAAGATTTACTCTATCCAACTTCACATCAGAAATTTCCGGCACGTCTAGCGCGTCTATATTTTCCTGATTTAAAGCCTGATTATAAATATCCGGGACAAGCTCTTTTAAAACCTGGTCATGCGCGTGATCCGCGAAACGCTTTTCAACCATTTCGCGCGGGGCATTGCCCGGGCGAAAACCTGGAATTTTAGCTTCCTGAGTAATTTTTTTAAAAACATCCTCAAACTTATTTTTTACCGTATCCCCTGACACTTCAATACTTAATTCTTTTTTGCTGCCGTCTAACGCCTTAACTTCAATTTTCATCTTAAGCCTCACATCCTAAATTTCTCTCCCAGGTACACTTGGCGCGCCTGAGGGTTGTTGATCAAGTCATCAGCTGAACCTGATATCAGAATCTTACCCTCGGCAATCAAATAAGCCCTATCAGTAATTGACAGGGTTTCCCTTACATTGTGATCCGTCAGTAAAATTCCTAATCCTTTATTTCTTAACTCTTTTATAATCTCCTGTGCTTCGTTTACTACAATCGGGTCTATTCCGGAAAACGGTTCGTCTAAAAGTATAAAAGACGGATTTGTAACCAGCGCCCGAGTGATTTCTAATCTTCTTCTTTCTCCGCCTGATAAGGTATAAGCCTTATTCTTCGCCAGATGCGCGATATTTAATTCCTCAAGTAAATTTCTTAAGCGATGCCTTCTTTCGGCTTTGCCTATTGGAAGGGTTTCTAAGATCGCCATAATATTTTCTTCAACGCTAAGCTTCCTAAAAATTGAGGGCTCCTGAGACAAATACCCGATGCCATAACGGGCGCGCTCATGAATAGGCAAATTAGTAATATTATAATTATCGAAAGTAATCTTGCCGCTTTTAGGCGGGATAACTCCTACAATCATATAAAAGGTCGTGGTTTTGCCGGCGCCATTCGGGCCTAAGAGCCCAACAATTTCTCCGCGCTTAACCTCAAGGTCCACACCTTTGACTACTTCCCTACCATCGTAGGCTTTAGATAAACCTCTAACTTCCAATAAATGCATAAATCCCTTTTATTTTACCGCTCCAAACATGCCGCTTAAATCCGCGGTAGAAGATAAAACTAACTTTGGCCTGCCGGTTAAAACTATGCGCTTATCCGCGGAATTATAAGTTGCTTCATCGCTATAAGAAGTATTATCGCCTTTGACTATTTTTACATTACCCTTAGCAATCATTTTGTCAATACTAGAATTCATTAAAGATGCGCTGGGATCAGCGGATTTAACCGCGCTTTTTTCTGGCTTGGCAAAATAAATATCCATAGTATCGCTATAAAGCTGCATATCTTTATTATTGACCGCGACATTATTCTTAAAAATAGCGACATTTTTCTCGTAATCTACTTCCAGAGGGCCGTCGCAAGTAATGATTATTTTATCTGGGGAAGTTCCAGCTTTGGCATTAACAGCTTTAGAAGGGTCAATTTCCACCTGCACATCTTTCTCAAAATTAAGCTTATTTAAACTTGGGTTACCTTTTAAGCCTGTGGCAGTAGTGGTCATGCTTTCTTTTTGAATATCAACTTTATCTTTAGTGGTTACCAATTGGTTTTTCCTGTCCCAGTCAAGTGAATCCGTAGTCATCCTTGCCCCGGAAGAAGTTGTAATGACTACATCTTTTTCCAAATGCACTTTACCTTCGGTTTTATCAAAATCGCCTTTTTGCGCGGTAAGCTTTATTTTTTCTGTGTCGCCATACATATTGCCCACTACTTCCTTAAGTTTAATAACAGTATCAAAAATATCCGCGGTCTGGCCCTTGATATCCCAGCTTTTTTTGCCTTTGTCGGCATAGCCAGCTAAAGAAAATTCACTATCTGCTGGTCTGACTCCATAGCTGAATCATCTACGGATTTCTCAACCGCATATAAAGACGTGAATGATAATATAAATATTGCAAAACTAAATAAAATCTTCTGTAATAATTTAGTCCTTAAAAATGTTCGTGTCATTGCGAGCCCGAAGGGCGAAGCAATCTTTTTAAAAAGATTGCTTCGCCGCCTATGGCTCCTCGCAATGACACCAACGAATGCTTCTGGAAACTGAACTATTACGCTCTTCTTAAATATCATAGAAATTAACTATATCCTTCCATTGATCTTTGGCTTTAAGGATTAACTCCGCGACTTCACGCACCGCGCCACGGCCTCCCTCGCGCAAAGTAATATAAGCCGCCGCCTGTTTTATTTCCTGACGGGCATTGAATACAGCGACAGGAAATCCCACTTTACGCATCATACACAAATCTACCAAATCATCGCCTACAAAACAAACTTCATCACTAGTTACATTATAATCTTTAAGTATTTTTCCTAGAACTGCCGCTTTGGGAAATATATCAGCGTAAACTTTATCTACACGCATATCCCTGGCGCGCGGTTTAATAGCTTTAGAACTTTTAGCGGTAATCAGAATAGTTGGGATACCGGCTTTTTTTAATACAAATACGCCCAGGCCATCATGCACATCAAAAAACTTCATATCATGGCCGCGCGAATCATAAACAATGCGCCCGTCAGTCAACACGCCGTCAACATCAAGCAGGAGCACCTTTATTTTCTTAGCTATTATCTTTAAGTCTTCTTTTAGTTCAAACATAATTTCTATTTTGTAGTGGCGGGCCTTGTGCCCGCCCTATCATTTAGGGCACCCACAAGGGGCGCCCCTACAAAGATTTACACAAGCCCTGCTTTCAACAAATCCTGTACGTCAAGCAACCCAACCGGCCGCATATTCTTATCTAAAACCGGCAATTCGTCAATCTTTTTTTCTTTCATTATACGCATAGCTTCAGCCGCCAACATATCAATAGTTACTGTAGTAGGATTCTTAGTCATCACATCCTTCACTATGCGGCTGGAAAGATTAGGATCAACTTCCAAATGCCGGCGCAAATCACCGTCTGTAAATATCCCGGTTAAAATCCCTTTTTTATTTACTACGCTTGCGCTTCCGGCGCGCGCCTTAGTAATTTTAAATAAAACTTCAGAGATCTTTTTATCTTCGTTAACTACCGGATTAAAATCGCCTTTACGCATTAAATCTTCAACCTTAAGTAATAACTGCCGGCCGAGTGAGCCTCCGGGATGAAAAAACGCAAAATCTTGCGCCTTAAAACCTTTTAATTCTAATAGGCAAACTGCCAAGGCATCGGCCATTGCTAAAGCGGCAGTAGTCGATGCAGTCGGGGCTAAGCCTAAAGGGCAGGCCTCTTTCTTAACCGATACATCAATCACCACATCGCTATATTTTGCTAAAACAGATTTTATATTCCCTGTTAAAGAAATAATTTTGGAGCCAATCTTTTTTAGAATCGGAACCAATTGTTTCATTTCTTCGGTTGAGCCGCTATTAGAAAGCACAATTACCACATCATCACCGGTAACCTTGCCTAAGTCTCCGTGGATTGCCTCAGCAGTATGTAAAAATAAACTCGGGGTTCCGGTCGAGGCTAATGTGGCGGAAAATTTTTGCGCAATAATTCCAGTTTTGCCCATGCCGCTAACAATAACCCGGCCTTTAGTCTTAAGAACTATTTGTAAGGCGCGTTCAAAATCTTTACCTATGCGCGGCTTTAAATCTTTGATCGCCTGGGCCTCAATATCCAAAACCTCTTTTGCGCGTTTTATGCTGTTCATTATTTCACCTTATCAAATAAACTATTGTAGGGGCGGGCCTTGTGTCCGCCCTATCATTTAGGGGCACCCACAAGGGGTGCCCCTACAATTTTAACACGCATGCAATGCTGCGTTTATTTTCTTAATTTCTCTCAATAATTTTTCCAGCGCTTTCAAATCAATCATATTCGGCCCATCACATGGCGCTTTATCCGGATTAGGATGCACTTCTAAAAATAATCCGTCGCAGCCAAATGCTACTGCTGCGCGCGAGAGGCCTGCCACAAACTCTCTTTGCCCTCCAGAACAGCCACCTTTACCTCCAGGCAATTGCACGCTATGCGTGGCATCATAAATTACCGGATAACCAAAATCACGCATAATCTTTAAACTCCGAAAATCAGAAACTAAATTATTGTAACCAAAAGACACGCCGCGCTCAGTAATAATTATTTTTTTATTTCCCGTGGCCTCTACTTTTTTTATAATTGGCAGGATATCCCAAGGCGCTAAAAATTGGCCTTTTTTAATATTCACAACTTTACCGGTTTTTGCCGCGGCCACTACAATATTTGTCTGGCGGCATAAAAATGCCGGGATTTGAATTATATCTAAGACTTGCGCTGCTTCCTCGATTTCCCGCTGGCAATGCACATCGCTTAAAATCGGGACTTTTAATTTTTGTTTTACTGTATTTAGAATATCCAAGCCCTTTTCTATGCCCGGGCCGCGGTAAGATTCTATGGATAAGCGATTAGCCTTATCAAAACTAGATTTAAAAATATAAGGAATCCCAAACTTCGAAGCAATGTCTTTAATTTTCTTCCCAGTATCTAAACAAAGTTTCTCTGATTCAATAACACAAGGCCCGGCAATTAACACTAGATTTTTGTTGCCGCCGATTTTTATATTTCCAACTTTAATTTCTTTAGTCATATTTATCCTAAAGCTGTGTCATTGCGAGGAGCCGCAGGCGGCGAAGCAATCTTTATTAGATTGCTTCGCCCCTTCGGGGCTCGCAATGACACGGTTAAACCCTATGCCTGCCTAAATAATCTTTAACCCGTTCTAAATCTTGCGGCACATCAACGCTGATCGTATCATGCTTAGTCTCAACAACTTTAATCCGGAAACCCTCTTCTAAAACCCGCAGCTGCTCAAGGCATTCAATCTTCTCTAATTTTGACGCAGGCAAATTTTTATAAGTAAAAAGGAAATCTTTGGTGTAGCCGTATAAACCCATATGTTTATAATAAACTGGATCTTTAATCTCAGAATTTTCGCGGGTGTAAGGAATCGGCGAGCGCGAAAAATATAAAGCGAAATTATTTTTATCGACCACAACCTTAACTATATTGGGATCGGCAATTAAATCCGGATCATCTATCTTTTTCATGATCGTAGCCATAGAAACTTTTTTGTCATCGATTAAAGCACGGGCAACCGCATCAATCATCATCGGATGCACCAGCGGCTCATCGCCTTGAATGTTAATTACTATTTTTACGTCCAGCGGATTAATCACTTCAATAATTCTATCCGTGCCGCTAACATGGCCCTTAGAAGTCATAACAACCTTGGCTCCGAAACCACGCGCCACATTGGCTACTTTTTCGTCATCGCAGGCAACAATCAAATCATCTAAAACAAGCGCCTGTTTTGCCCGCTCCCAAACATGTTGAATCATGGGTTTACCTAAAAGATCCGCTAAAACTTTTTCTTGAAATCTAGTCGAGCCAAGCCTTGCCGGGATTACGCCGATTACGTCCATATATCCTCACTTTGTAGGGAACGGTCGCGACCGTTCCCTACACCTTAGGTTATCCTACGTAAAATCTCTTCCCTATTTGTAACCGCCGTGCCGACTTTACCGACCACAATTCCCGCGGCAAAATTGGCGATGTGGGCCGCTTCTAGCTTTTGCGCGCCTGTAGCTAAGGCCAAAGTAAACGCGCTGATAACCGTATCCCCTGCGCCTGAAACATCAAAAACCGCCTGCGCCACAGTCGGGATATGCGTCATGCGCCCGTTTCTTTCAAACAACTGCATGCCCATCTCACCCAAAGTTACTAAAATTGATTCTAAATCTAAATATTCTAAAATTTGCCGCGCTGCCGCGTCAATGTCTTTATTAGTAAATAATTTATCGCTATTAATCTTAAAACGATTAGTCGTATCTTTTATTTTCAAGTTTCTTATGGCGTTCTCAAGTTCCCTGCAATTAGGCGTAATCGAAGTTACCCCGCGGTAATATTGAAAGTGCTCTTCTTTGGGGTCAACCGTAACGATTTTTTTATAACGATGCGCAAGCATATTTAATTCTTGCAGTAAATTCTCATTAATCACGCCCTTACCGTAATCTTCAATAATTATGGCATCAAACTTATTTATATTTTTCTCAATGAATTTTAGAATTTTTCCGTTTGATTCTTTAGCCAGAGAATTTCTGTTTTCCCAATCAACGCGCACTACCTGTTGATGCCCGGCAACAATACGAGTTTTAACGGTCGTGTGCCGGCTGGCCTCAACAAAAATTCCAGATACGTCAACTTTCATTTTCTTAAGCGCGCCAGTTAAAATCTCCGCGTTTTCATCATAACCTACCACCCCCACTAAAGTAACACAACCCTCCAACGCGCAAATATTATTAGCCACATTAGCCGCGCCGCCCGGGACAAAATTCTTTTTATTCGCCCAGACTACCGGAACAGGCGCTTCAGGAGAAATCCTCTCGGCTGCACCGAAGATATATTCGTCAAGAATAAGGTCACCGATAACAAGAATATTAGCCCGATCAAATTTATTGATAATTGATTTTAATTTCGTAATCATATTATTATTCATACATTAATCGGTTGCGTAATCGATGTAGGGAACGGTCGCGACCGTTCCCTACTACAA
>JAZDEX010000048.1:0-14070 GCA_043808405.1 Candidatus Omnitrophota bacterium
TATTCATGAGAAAACAATTATTAATTTATTTTTTCGTATTTTTATTTTTAAACATAAGGGAGCCGGCTATGTCTAATCCTTTTGGAGTCCTGGAGTTTCTACATTGGAACCATTCCTGGAATAATTATAAATATCCTTCACGCAAAGAATTGGAGCAAGCCGCCTCTTTAATGAAAGAAGCGGGTATCGGCTGGGTAAGGGTTGATTTTCTTTGGCAGGATATTCAATTTTCGAGCGGTGAATTTGATTTTGTTAAATACGATGAAATCGTAGATGTTTTAACTAAAAATAAAATTAAGATATTAGGTATATTAGATTATACTGCCGATTGGGCGTCTTCTTGCGGCAAGTGGAATTGCCCGCCTGAGGATAATAAATTATTTGTTAAATACGCCTCGGAAGTAATCCGCCGTTACAAAGATAAAGTAAAATATTGGGAAGTGTGGAATGAGCCGGATTCGGCAGTTTACTGGGCGCCCCAAGATAACCTTAAAAGTTATTGTCAATTATTGAAGGATGTTTATGCCGTGGCCAAAAAAATTGACCCGGAGTGCAAAATTTTAAATGGCGGGTTGGCAAACGGCCTGTCAAGCGTCAATAAGCTTTATGAAAACGGGGCAAGGGAGTATTTTGATATTTTAAATATTCATTATTTTGATTCGCCGGCCAGGGGCGGCGCAATTAAATCCGTAACTGCGTATCCCAGGCTAGCCTATAAGGTAATGAAAAAATTCGGCGATGAGAATAAAAAGATTTGGGTTACCGAGATTGGCTGTCCGGGCCTGCCTAAAGGCGTTCAAACTAAGAATTGGTGGTTAGGCGGTAATTCCAGTGAAGAGGAGCAAGCAGTATGGGTTAAAGAGGTATATACGGAATTATTAAAAGATAAAATTGTGGAGGTGGTATTTTGGGCGTTTTTGCGCGACACCAAAGAACATTGGAAAGATGGGGTAGATTATTTTGGTTTAGCGCGCTGGGATTTTTCCAAGAAGCCCGCGTTCGAAGCATATAAAAAATGTTTCCAAGATTGGGAAAAGATAAATAAGTTGTAGTGGCTTAAGGTTGTGCTAAAATTAAATTTTATAGGAGGGATTCGCAGATGCCTCAAGAAAAAGTTATTATATCATTAGATAAAGATAAGCTCGAAAGGCTGGAAAAAGATTCTTACCAGGTTTTAGATAGCGCTAAGAATTTGGCCGCGTTTCAGTGCGGGCCGGAGCATATCACGAGGTTAGAAAAACAGGTATTTGACTTTTTTACCCTTTCCCAAGTCGGAAAATCCCTGCTTTCCATCCAGAAAATAAGCGAATTAAGCCATGTGTTTTTATCCAGTGTCTATGAAACCAGCGGCGCCGAAAACTGCGCGCTTTTTCTGCACGATGAAAAAGACCAGTTTTTTAAATGCGTTAAGGCCATCGGGCTTGAGCCTAAAGAAGTAGGCGAACTAAAGTTTAAAAAAGAAGAAGGCCTTTTTTGGCAAATCCTTAATTCTGGCGAGCCATTTCCGATTATCGATTCATTTGGGCATTACCGTTTCGAGCCGATTATAAAAAATTGGCATCTTGACCGTTTACATTCGCAAATTTGGATCCCTTTAATCGTAAAAAATATTTTAATCGGGGTCTTAACTTTAGGAAAGAAAAAAGAAGGTTTGATGTATGAAGATACGGAGTTAAGTTTTATTTTGCAATTAGGCAATCAGGCGGCAGTTGCTTTTGAAAGCGCGATTTTAGATGAGCAAAAAGAAAGGGCGGCCAAAGAGCTGGCTAAAAAGATGGATAATTTATCCATACTTTACTCTGTCAGCAAGGCGCTTAATTTTGCCAGCGATTTAAAGAAGATTTTGCTTTTTATTTTGGATAAAGCGCGCGATGCCGTGGATGCCCAGAAGGCTTCGCTTATGCTTTTGGATAATATGACCAACGAATTAGTCGTGCATGTGGTAAGAGGGGTTCCACCGGAAGTTGAATTAAAAATAAATAAAGGCGAGATGGAGTGCACTAGAATTAAAGTCGGTGAAGGTATTGCCGGTAAAGTCGCCCAGACAAGAGAATATCTTTTAATTAACGAGGCGCGTGAAGACCAAAGATTTAAAAAATCGGAGAGTTCTTTTGTTGAGTCTATTCTTTGTATGCCTTTAATCGCCAATGATGAAGTAATCGGCGTAGTTAATCTTACGAATAAAAAAGACGGCGGTAAGTTTAGCGAGGAAGACGTGGGCCTTTTAGGTACTTTGGCTAGCCAGGCGGCAATTACTATTTATAATGCCAGGCTTTACCATTTGGCGATTACTGATGGCATGACTCAACTTAGGATCCATAGGTATTTTCAGCAAAGATTAGAAGAAGAAATTATTCGTGCCAGTAAATTTAATCATAAGCTTTCCTTAATCATGTCGGACATTGACCATTTTAAAACTTTCAACGATACCTATGGCCATCAGGAAGGCGATATTGTGCTGATTGAGACCGCCAAAATTTTTCGGATGAATGTCCGGGAAGTGGATATTGCCGCCCGTTACGGTGGAGAGGAGTTTGCCATAATTTTACCGGAAACAGGCGCCGAGGAAGCAGCGAAGATTGCCGAGGATCTGCGCAAAAAAGTAGAGGCGCATGAATATCCCAGCAAGCAGGGTAAATTAAAAGTTAATGTGAGCCTGGGCGTATCGACATATCCGGATAATGCCAAAGAAAAAGACCATTTAATCGAAGCCGCGGATAAAGCGCTTTATAAAGCTAAGGAGTCCGGCCGCAATAGAGTAGTAGTTTCGGATCTTAAAGCAGGGGAGTAAGAATAGCTGCTTATATTATTAATGAATCTATCTAATAAAGCCCGCCTTGTAATTTTTTAATAGTGTAAATTATGCGGAAGGAGAGACTTGAACTCTCACAGGGTTGCCCCCACAGGCTTCTGAGACCTGCGTGTCTGCCATTCCACCACTTCCGCGAATAGCTTCAAGTATAGCCCACCCCCGTAGTTATGTCAAATATAAAACAATTGCGGCGGGAACTGTTTGTTGTTATAATAAATGCTCGAGTGAAAGGAAAATAATATGTTTTTGGAGCATTTTAGGATTACTGGCTTAGCTGTAGCCCAGATATCTTTATTGGGCTTAGTTGGTTATATTTTGGTTAAAAAAAATATTTTAGGCCAGGACGGACTGGATATCTTAAGCCGCTTAGTGGTAGATGTAACTTTGCCGGCCTTAATTTTAGCGCAGTTAATTAAAGATTTCCGTTTTGATTTATATCCTAATTGGTGGCTTTTTCCGTTATTAAGTTTTGCGATTACTTTAGCCGGTTTGCTGCTGGGTGTTTTATTTATGGGGCTGGTTAAGGGGCCGGAGCATAAATTACAGTTCATAAGTTTAGTTGGTTTTCAGAATTCAGGGTATTTGCCGCTGGCTTTGTTTGCCGCGCTCTTAACTGGCCGAGAGCTTGATACAATGCTGGTTTATCTATTTCTATTTTTATTAGGATTTAACCTTGTAATTTTGTCATTTGGAGTGTATATTTTATCATTCCATAAGCTTAAGAAATTTGAGGCTCGAAGCTTGTTTAGTCCGCCGGTAATCGCAACTATAACTGGATTGATTATTGTGTTTTTCGGGTTGTATAAATTTATACCGGATGTGGTTATAAAGCCGATGCGTATGATCGGCGATTGCACTGTGCCCTTATCGATGCTGGCTGTAGGCGGAAGCCTGGCTTCGATATGCTTGCGGTGCACGGATAAGAAAATAGCTTCCCTAGTTATTTTATCAAAACTAATTATTCTGCCGGCGCTAGGGTTATGGTTAGTTTTAAAATTGCAGCTGCCGCATTTATTGGGCTTATTAATAATTATAGAGTTAGCTGTTCCGTCGGCAACGCTTTTGTCGGTAATTACCCGGCATTATAAAAAAGAAGACCTGATAATAAGCCAGGGGATATTTGTCGGGCACGTCGCTAGCCTAGTTACTTTGCCTTTATTTTTAAGTTTATATTTTATGTTGAGCGTGGTAAGATAGTGATGAAAATTATATCTAATAACCGCAAGGCTTATCATGATTACGCTGTCTTAGAAACTCTTGAATGCGGTATAGAATTAAGAGGTTCGGAAGTAAAATCGTTAAGGGCAGGAAAAATTAATGTAAATGATAGTTTCGCGCGCATTGAAGAAGGCGAGGCCTTGCTTTATAATGCCAATATTAGCCCTTATGCCGAGGCGAGTTACCTGAATGTTGAGCCGACACGGGTGCGCAAACTTTTATTGCATAAAAAACAGATTTTAAAGTTAGAAACTGAGACTGCGCAGCGCGGGCTGACGCTTGTGCCGATAAAAATTTATTTTAACGCGCGAGGCCTGGTAAAAATAGAATTAGCTCTTTGTAAGGGTAAAAAAACTTATGACCGGCGTAAAGATATTAAGAAGCGTGAAGTTGATCGGGAAGTGCGTCGGGGATTGAAGAGTAGAAGAGGATAGTAAATTTGGGGGTGAATAGGCTCGACTTAGATAAGCCGGGTAAAAGCAGCATGCCGCGGACGCAGGGTTTGCCGCGTTAACAATCCATGCACAATTAAACGCAAACACACCAGTGTTAAACCGTTTAGCAGTGGCGCCAGTAATGGCTCCTATGCCAATCGGCTGCGGACCAGTCTCCTTTAATTAATTAAAGGAGACTCTCATTAGGCTGCCTGCGGCCTTGTTGGGGGACTAAAGCAGGCTGGCCTTGACTGTTAGTCTTTGGGGTTGAGGCGAGATCTTAAAAGGCTGCGGCTTAAGCAATCCTGTCTATCGGAGTGCTTAAGAATAAGCGTAAAAAATAGACTAAGCATGTAGCGGCTCTTATTCGATTGTTTAGGGACGGCGGTGCGATTCTTATATGAGTCGCCCTAAGGAGTAATCTTTAGGAAAACACTCAGCTTACATCAGGGGAGCCCTAACGCACCTGTGTATTAGCAGGATGGCGAGGGTAATCTTGAGGGGTGCAAGCCCTGCAGAGACTTCCTTAAAAAGGAGATAGGGGGTGATATTGTTGGAAGAAGTCGAAACCAACGATAAATCTATGCCTCCTATAATACGCTGAGCCCCTTTTAAAAAAGGGTGAAGATATAGTCCACGCTATCTGGTAACAGATAGGAAATGTGTCCGCCCACCTCCACCAAATTTTTGCGACAAGCAAAAATTTGGTGGCACTTGAACGAGCGAAAAGGCTGCGACAAGCAGCCAGCGAGTGAAAGTGCCACCCCACGATTGGAGATGGGGTGTTATAGCGAACGGAGGGCCACCGCACTGTTAGGAGTATATGCGTAAAAATATTATTTTATTTTTCTTAGTCATTATTCTCCTCTCCGGCTGCGCTAGCGTGCCGATGAGAGATGCTTTGCCTATTTATGCTCTTCATGGCACGAGCTACATGCCGCTTAAATCATTTTGTGATTTACGAGGCATTAGTTGGGAATATGATACTTTTGCCCGCACGGTAAATATCGCTAAAGATGAACATAAGATAGATTTGATGGTTGGGAACAGTTTGGTGTTGGTTGACGGCAATCCGGTGCATTTAAAATATCCAATTGATTTCTATCAGGGGGTTGTAGTTGTTCCGGTAAAATTTAAAGAACAGTTGGATACTATTTTTTTAGGTACGCCGGCTACCCAGCAAAAAACGCACTTAGTTTTGCAAGGAATTAGAAAAATAGTTGTTGATGCCGGGCATGGAGGGGATGACCCTGGCGCAATCGGCAGGACGGGATTGCGCGAAAAAGACGTAAATTTAGATATTGCCAAAAGGTTAACCAAGCTTCTTAAGGCTGAAGGCGCTCAAGTAATGATGACTCGTTCCTCGGATAATTTTATTTCGCTTCAGGGCAGGGTAGATACTGCTAATAAATTTGGCGCGGATATTTTTTTAAGTATTCATTCAAATGCTAACAGGGTAAAAAGTTTAAATGGTTTTGAGGTTTATTATGTTGCGCCAAGCGTCGATGACCCTAAGCGTGCCATAGTTGCCGCGCGCGAGGCGAATTTAGATTTTGACCGAAGTTGTTTTGACCGGCCAACCGTAGAGCTTAAGGCAATTCTCTGGGATATGATTTATTCTTCTAGCCGCCAAGAGTCCATAAGCCTGGCGCGCTCCATATGCCGGACAATGGATCGAAATACAGACACTCGGATATTAGGGGTTAAAGGCGCGCGTTATTTTGTATTAAAGGGCACGCGCATGCCGGCGATATTGATTGAAGTGGGATTTCTTTCTAATATTAATGAGGAAAAAATGTTGAAAAATAGCTATTATCGTCAGCAACTCGCGGAAGGCATATTAGACGGGGTTAATAATTATAGTCAGAATCTTTCTTTAGTGGAGGCGCGATGACTAGGCCTATAGGTGTATTTGATTCAGGAGTTGGGGGTTTGACTGTAGTAAAAGAATTAATAGGACAGTTACCCTCGGAGGATATAGTTTATTTCGGAGATACGGCGCGCGTGCCTTACGGGATTAAATCTAAAGAAACAGTAATTCGTTTTTCTATCGAGAATATTTTATTTCTACTGAAACATGATGTAAAATTAATTTGCGTTGCCTGCAATACTGTTTCAAGTTTTGCGTTGCCGGTAATCAAGCATCATTTTAAAGTGCCGATTGTCGGCGTGATTAATCCGGGCGTGCGGGAAGCGGTCTATGCCACGCAAAATAAGCGTATTGGGGTAATCGGAACTAAGGGTACAATTAAAAGCCGCGCCTATGAAATTGAAATTAAACTCCTTGACCCTTCAATTAAAGTAACGGCAGCAGCCTGCCCGTTATTTGTTCCGTTTGCCGAAGAGGGTTGGCTTTCCGGAGACGTAGTTTTAAAAGTAGCGCAAACTTATTTGAAACCTTTGAAAGACGCGCGCGTTGATACAGTAATTTTAGGATGCACGCATTATCCGTTATTAAGGCAAGTGATTCAGGAAGTGATGGGTAAGAATATTACTTTGATTGATTCGGCAAAGCAGGTAGCTATGGAGGTAAAAAAGATTTTAGGTGTTGAAGGTTCTTTGAGTAAAGGCCGCCGGGGAAAGCATCAATTTTTTGTCAGCGATAATCCAGAATGGTTTAGCGGCCTGGCAGAAAGCTTTTTAGGCAGGACGCTTAAAAATGTAAGGAGAGTGAATAATGTTTAGCCTAAAAATAGAAGCGGTTTTTAGCGCGGCGCACAATTTGCGGGGTTATAAAGGTAATTGTGAGGAATTGCATGGGCATAATTGGAAAGTGGAGTTAGTTGTCACTTGCGCCACAGTAGATGAGATGGGTATGGTTATGGATTTCCGGGAATTAAGAAATAAGCTGGATAATGTTTTGCAAGAGATAGACCATAAATATTTAAATAACATAGCTTATTTTAAAGAAATAAATCCCACCTCGGAAAATATTGCTAAATATTTATTTGATGTTTTGAAGCCTGAAATAGGATATCTTAAATCGATCACGGTTTGGGAAAGCGCCACAAGCTCTGCTATTTATGAAGGCTAAGATCGCGGAGATTTTTAAGAGCGTGCAGGGCGAAGGCCTTTATTGCGGGGATAAACAGCTGTTTGTGCGTTTTTTCGGCTGTAATTTAAATTGCAGCTACTGTGATACTAAACCTGTAGATTTTAAAGAATATTCTGTTGAGGAATTATTTCAGAAAATAAAATCTTTTGGGGATGCGCCGCGGTTTATTTCTTTTACCGGCGGAGAGCCGTTAATGCAAAAGGATTTTTTAAAAGAAATTCTGCCTCTAACTGCTAAAGCCGGTTACAAGAATTATTTAGAAACAAATGGGACTTTGCCTGAAGCATTAAAAGAGGTAATAAATAATGTCCATATTGTGGCAATGGATGTAAAATTACCCAGCTCTTGCGGTACAGGAGAATTTTGGAGCCGGCATCATGAATTTTTAAGTGTTGCTTTGCGTAAGGAAGTTTTTGTAAAGGCGGTAATTTGTAATTCTACAACTAAGGAAGATTTATATATGATGATTGAGCTAATGAAGGCAAATAATCGCGCGGTTACGCTTGTTTTACAGCCGAATAGTAATGATAATTTTCTGGAGCTAAGCGCGAAATTAGCGGATTTTAGCGATATCTGCCGCAATGAAAGAATAGCTGTCTGCGTAATACCGCAGATGCATAAAATAATGGGGTTAAGATGAAAAGTCAAAAGTCTAGTTATGAAGGTTTACAGAGAGATGTCAGGAACTTAAAAACACCGGAGATTGAGGTTTGGGAAAATAAATATGCGGATAAAAACTATACTATTATTTTAGATGCCCCGGAGTTTACTTCTATCTGTCCGAAGACCGGGCTGCCGGATTTTGCTAATATCAGGATAGAATATTGCCCGGATAAATATTGTATTGAGCTTAAGTCTTTTAAAATGTATACCATATTCTACCGCGGCATTGGCATTTTTCATGAGCATCTGGCGAATAAAATGTTGGAAGATTTTGTTAAGGCGGCGCGCCCGCGCTGGGCAAAGATCGTCTCGGAGTTTAATCCCCGAGGCGGGATTAAGACTACAGTGATTAGGGAGTATAAGAGATAAATGAAGGTAATTAGTGTAAATAAAGTTAGGGACTTAGTGGCTAATCTTTGTATCCGGGCGAATACTGTTTTGCGCGCGGATATTTTAACAGCGTTAAAAAAAGCTTACCTGGAAGAGAAAAATAAAAAGGCTAAAAATGCGCTTGCCGCGATTATTGAAAATGCGGCAATTGCCAAAAAAGAAAAGTTAGCCATTTGTCAAGATACGGGTTTGCCTTGTATATTTGTAGAATTAGGGCAGGAGGTTAAGGTGTCTGGCGATTTAATGGCGGCGATTAATAGAGGAGTGGAGTCTGGATATAAAAAAGGTTATTTTAGAAATTCGATAATTAAGAATTCGCTAGAGCGCGGCGAGCCTGGATTTGGGCCGGCGATAATCCATATTGATTTAGTCAGAGGAAGTAAATTAAAAATATCGGTTTTACCTAAAGGTTTTGGCTGCGAAAATAAATCGCGGCTTAAAATGTTTAATCCCACGGCAAGCCTAGATGAGATTAAAGAATTTATTGTTGATGTGGTGAAAGATGCTAAGGCAGATGCCTGTCCGCCGTATGTGGTAGGCGTGGGGATCGGCGGGACAGCGGAGTATGCCGGGCTGTTGGCAAAGAAAGCATTATTAAAAAAGACCGCAGACCGCAGACCGCAGACCAGAGACCGAATCAAAAAATTAGAAAATGATTTATTAGAAAAAATAAATGAATTAAATATTGGTGTAATGGGTTTAGGCGGCGTAACTTGTTTAGGTGTTCATGTTGAAACTGCGCCTACGCATATAGCGGGGCTGCCGGTGGCAGTAAATATTAGTTGTCATGCCTTGCGCAGCGCAACTGGTGAAATATAAGATGGATAAATTAAAAGCAGGGGACGAGGTTTTATTTAGCGGAGTGCTTTATACTGCGCGCGATCAGGCGCATAAGAGATTAGTCCATGATATTGAAAGCGGGAAAAAGCTTCCTATTAATTTAAAAGGTACTCTTATTTATTATTGCGGCCCAACTAAAACTCCTCTCGGAAAAGTAATCGGCTCGTGCGGCCCGACGACAAGCTCGCGTATGGATAAATTTAGCCCGGCATTAATTAAAGCCGGAGTAGTGGGTATGATTGGTAAAGGCAGCCGTTCAAAAGAAGTGATTGATGCGATAAAAAAATATAAGGCAATTTATTTTATTACGCATGCCGGCTGCGGCGCGTTATTATCAAAATGTGTGCGAAAATCGAAAATTGTGGGCTATCCGGATTTAGGCCTGGAGGCAATACATGAATTGGGAGTGGAAAATTTTCCTTTAATTGTTGCTGTGGACGCGCAGGGAAGGAGCATTTATGATTAGAAGTGACGGCCGGGGTTTAGATAAGTTAAGAAAAATAAATATTACTCGGAATTATTTGAAATATGCCGAAGGTTCGGTTTTAATTGAGCTGGGAAATACTAAAGTTATTTGTTCGGCTTCGGTTGAACAAGGTGTTCCACCGTTTCTAAAAGGCTCAGGTACTGGTTGGGTAACTGCGGAATATGGAATGTTGCCGCGTTCTTGTCAGACGCGCATTTCACGGGGAAAAGATTCTGGCAGGACTTATGAGATTCAGCGCCTCGTAGGCAGGTCTTTGCGTACTGTAACTAATATGAGCGTGTTGGGCGAGCGTACTATTTGGATTGATTGTGATGTGATTCAGGGCGACGGCGGCACACGTACTGCGGCGATTACCGGAAGTTTTGTCGCGCTTTGCGATGCGTTGCAAAAATTAAAAAAAGATGGCGCGATTTTATCAGTACCGATAAAAGATTATGTGGCGGCGACTAGTGTAGGTGTTTTTGGCGGTGACCTGCTTTTAGATTTGGCTTATGATGAAGATTCAAAAGCTGACGTGGATATGAATGTGGTGATGACCGGAGCTGGGGATTTTATTGAGATCCAGGGTACTGCCGAGCGTAAGGCTTTTAGTAAAGAGCAAATGGATAAGCTTATGGATCTGGCGCGCAAAGGGGTTTTTGAATTAATTGAAATTCAGCGCAGCCTTTTAAATAAAGTATTGTAGATGAAATTAATTGTTGCAACTCAAAATAAAAAGAAATTAGAAGAGATAAAAGAGATATTAAAAAGTTTAAAATTAGAAATTAGTTCTTTGGCAGATTATCCGTTATCGCCTTGCACTATTGAGAATGGAAAAACTTTTCAGGCTAATGCAATTAAAAAGGCTAGGACAATTGCTCGTTTTACTGGAGAATTAACTTTGGGTGAGGATTCTGGGCTTTGCGTGGATGCACTGGGCGGCGCCCCGGGAGTTAAGTCTGCGCGGTTCTCCGGGGCCGATAAAAGCGATGATAAAAATAATGCTAAGCTTTTGCAGCTATTAGGTAATTTGCCGCTTGGTAAAAGAAAGGCGCATTATGTTTGCGCGGTGGCTTTGGCAGATAAGGATGGTTTGATTGGGGTAGTAGAAGGCAAATGTAACGGTGTGATTGCTGTTGAAGCAAAAGGTGAGGCCGGATTTGGTTATGATCCGTTATTTGTGATACCTAAATATAGAAAAACTTTCGCCGAGTTAGGTATGCGCATCAAGCATAAAATGAGCCATCGTTATCATGCGCTCAAGAAGGCTCAGGGCATACTGAAAAAATACGTTGAGAAGCACAGGAGTAGTTGATATAATTTAATTTTACGGCTTGCAATACGGGGCGTGGCTCAGTTTGGCTAGAGCGCTTGCTTTGGGAGCAAGAGGTCACAGGTTCAAGTCCTGTCGCCCCGACCATAAAAATAGGAGGAAAAATGCTAGGAAGATATGTGTTTCTCCCGCTGGTGTTTATGTTAAGTTGTTTTCATTTTTGTTTTGCCGAGGGAAGCCTTTTGACTGGCGAGGCGAGCGTTTATTATCAAGAGGCAGTTAAGGCGCAGAGAGCCGGCAATTTTGAATCTGCGGACACCTCTTATCAAAAAGTTCTTATAGTTGATCCTAATAACACAAAATGGCAGAAAGCGATTCTGAATAATCGCGGCGTTATGAACGTTAAGATCGGAGATTTAGAAACAGCGGAGAAATTATTTAATCGCGCTTTGGAAATTGACCCTGATTACCAAATTGTAAAATATAATTTAGGCATTATATATGAGAAACGCAGGACCCGGCTTGAATCACTGGAGTATTGGGCCAAAATGTTTGATCTGGAAAAGATGATCCCAAAGAATTATCTTCTTGAGGATTATCAGTAAAAATAGTTTTTTGAATTTAATGCGCCTGTAGCTCAAATGGATAGAGCACCTGCCTTCTATAGGAGCCTCTATGTTGAATAATAAGACATAGAGTGGATGTGGCTGTATGCAAGGAAGCCCTAAGCTTTTGGGTGATTTGCAGGCAACCGCTGATTACAGGTAATTATGAATGCCCAAAAATTGAAAGGAGGTGAGATTGCATCATACAAAATTTAAAGCGGATATTGGAGTAGCTAAGGTTATTGCTGATCTTGTAGATAAGGGGTATGTTCCATGTATTCCGTTGTCAGAACATCAGCCATATGATTTAGTGGTTGTGTTGGATTCCGGAGAAATTGTTAAGCTACAAGTAAAATATGCTACTCTGCAACGCAATGGGACGATTGAGGTGAAATTTAAGACAAGTTGGGCCGATAGGCACGGTACGCATATGAGGCGTTACAATGAGCGCGAGTTTGATTATTATGCGATATTTTGTCCTGAGAAAGAAAAAATTGTCTATATACCTAATACAAAAGATTGTCCAAAAGTTATCCGTTTTGATAAAGCCCGTAATAATCAGGGCTTACATGTGAAATGGGCAAATGATTACCTTGTAATAAAGCGAGAGTCCTCAGAGACTATACGCCACACACCTGTAATGGTGAAGACATAGTCCAGACCGCAACTTTATGGCCGAAGAAATTCGGTGCGGTATGCTAAGCCGGTGGTTGGCCGTCCGATTCGGCCCAGGCGCATTAAATAAATTTTAAAAAAGCCCAAAATTATGAAAGTCTTATTAAAAATCCTATTAACGCTTTTTATTTTTTCAGCGTTGTTCTTTAACATAGCGCATCTATTCCTTACTTTTAAGGGTAGAGAAATATTGATCAAACGGCTCAGCGAAGCGACGCATAAAAAAGTTAAAATCGGCTATTTCGGTATGCATTACCCCTATAATATAGAGATAAAGGGGTTTGAAATAGAAGATTTTTTAAAAGCAGACAGCATTTCTGTTTCTCCGGGAATTCTAGGCATTGTAAGCGGTAATTTGGTTCTAAATAGCATTAGAATTATCAGGCCGGAATTTACTTATGAAAGAATTCCCGCTGTAGTAGCATTGGAAGGCTCGGCTTCTAACAAAAATCATGAAGAAGATCAACCTAAAATAAAGCCTTTGCGGGTTATATTTAAACATATAATAATTAAAGATGGTAAGGTAAATTTTATCGATCGGACGGTAGGCCCGCAAGGATTAATAATTTCTGCCGAGAATGTAAATTTTAAATTGAGTAATGTTTATAGATTTCCACATTCTTTCTTAACTAATTTTGAATTGAAAGGAATCATTCCTTGGGGTAATAATAAGGGTTCGGCTGAGGCTGTAGGATGGTTTGATTTTGGCAGTAGGGATATGCAAGTTGACATAGCGATTAAAGGCATAGATGGTGTTTATTTGGCGCCGTATTATTCACAGTGGTTTGATTTGGGAAAGGCACGTATTGAAAAAGCAACGCTTGGGTTTACCGCTAATTTACAGGGCGTAAAGAATAATCTTACTGCTACTTGCCACTTGGAATTAAATGATATTATGCGTAAATCTCTTAAGGTAGATGAAGCGGAAGAGCCGGATTCTCGCCTTACCAGCGCGGCATTAAGTGTATTTAAAGCAACCGATCAAGGGAAAGTTGCTCTTGATTTTACTTTAAGGACTAAAATGGACCGTCCGGAATTTGGCTTTGGCACAATGATTATGGCTTTTGATGATAAAGTTAAGCAGGTTAAAAGGAATAATATGTCCAGCCTTATGAGTATTATTATGCTGCCTAGTAATATTTTACAAGGCGTAGTTAAAGGGACGGCAGATCTTTCAAAATCAGTTATTGAAGGGGCGTTTAGCGTAGGCAAAGAAGTTAAAGATTCAGTAGAAGAGACTTTTAAGAAAGAAAAAACGCCTGCCCCGGCTAAATAGATTTTATGGTGGCTATAGCTCAATTGGTTAGAGCATTAGACTGTGGCTCTAAAGGTTGCGGGTTCGATCCCCGTTAGCCACCCCAATTATTACCCTCATGCGAACCGAAGCTCAAGCGAGCCACAGGCGCGTGAGGGTTTTTCTTTGTCTGAGGGAGAGATAAGTGTCCCTAATCCCTCAGAAATGATTAATTTCACGAAATATCTGCAGAAATATGCGGATATTCAGCCCCGGACTTACTGGTGGGAGTTTCCATTTTATACGATTATAAAGAGTTTCCGGCAGAAGTTCTGTTTGGGGAATCGCCCTGAAGATCTAAATGACATTGCCACAATCGAACAAAGAACATGGGAAAAGCATTTA
>JAZDEX010000049.1:0-27536 GCA_043808405.1 Candidatus Omnitrophota bacterium
TAGGTGTTTTTATAATTATCTCAAGTCTCGTAAGATGGAGAAGGCTTTTGAGCTTTTGTCGGATAATTTCGTCAAGGGATATAGTTTTGAGCAGTGGGCGCGGGGCTACCGGCCAATGCTAGACACAAGCGTAATTATAATCAAGCGTGATAAAAAGATAGCCGATAGAATACTAGTTAAGCTTTCTACTAAAGATTTAATTAATGATGAAATCGTGTATAAGTTTTTTGAAGGGTATTGGGATGTGCGGCAGATAAAGGGAAAATGGTTGCTCTGGACTCCGAAGATTAGGGAAGTCAAAGATCCGGAAAAGGAGTGGTTTTTGGATTCGGATAGAATAAATGAAATAGAGGAATTCGTAAAAAAACACAAAGATTCTGAAGAATATAAATTCGAAATGTATAAAATAGCGCAGGAGCCGGGGAATGAGGGCTTAAGTCTGCAGGATCTTTATAAGAAAGCTAAGGGAGAATAGGTTTGTTATTGGATAAAAGTTTGGTTGTGGTATAATAATCTTGCTCTAAAAAGTATATATGCTTCTTAAGGGCGGGCGTGCCCTTTACCACGCCCGCCCTTAACAGATTTTTCTTAAAAGTGTCTATCGCGCAAAGGCTTTGCTTGCCGCATTCATCTGTAGTAGGGAAATTATAGCGGCAGAGCCGCCGGACAAGAGGTTTTTAGAATATATGCTAGGTGGCGCGGCTTTTGGCTGCCCCCACCCAGCCAAAAGCCGCGAGCAAAGCCGGCCACGTGTTTATTCCGGGCAAGAAGCGAGCGGCCTAGCGAGCGCCGAAGTGAGCCGAGTGACAACGAGGCGAACGATTACCGCGAGATACGGGAGCCGCCCCAAGGCGGCGGTGCCTATTGACAATATAAATGTAACTAAGGTGTGCTAAAGATCGTTCGAACTGAACGATACGCACACCGAAATTTTCTCTAATAAAGAAGAAATTTCGGCGGTTTTATGAAAAATAAAGCAGTTTACATTATTGCTGGACCGAATGGGTCGGGCAAGACGACATTTGCTAGAATGTTTTTGCCTGATTATGCGAGTTGCCCAAATTTTGTAAACGCTGATCTTATTGCTCAAGGATTAGCTCCATTCCAACCCCGCGCTGCCTCGATCAAAGCCGGTAAACTTGTGCTTCAACAAATTCATGATTATGCTTTGCGTGGCGCCAATTTTTCTTTTGAGACGACTTTATCCGGTAAATCTTATGTAAGTTTGTTGTCTGAATTGAAGGTTAAGGGGTATGCGTTACATCTTTTTTTTCTCTGGCTTCCTAGCACAGAATTAGCAATAGCTCGTATTAAAGAAAGAGTTCAGGAAGGTGGGCACTATGTACCCGCTGAAGATGTGCGCAGGAGATTTGTCCGTGGCATTAATAATTTCTTTACTGTGTATGAACCGTTACTTGATTCGTGGATGTTGTTTGATAATTCTGAGGCAAAGCCCGTATTGATTGCGAAGAGGCGAAATGGCCGTATAGAAGTAGTTAATGAAGAATTATTTAAGACAATTAAAAAAGCGTGAGGCAATAAATGAAAAAACGAATGTCTTTGCAGGATAAAGCCGAAATTGCATTGAAAAAAGCGGTAAGGGCTGTTGTGGAGCGGCACAAAAAAACCGGGCGTCCATTGGCGGTTTGGCGAAATGGTAAAACCGTGCTCATTTCTGCGAATAGTGTAAAGTAAGGAAGAACCTTATTAGAAGATATTGAATCAGGCTACAAAGTTATACTTAAATACACCACTGTTTCTATCTCCAATGTTTTTATGTCTAAGCGTACTTAAAATTAAATAGATGATGCCTTTTAAGAATGTATTCACCGGTTTGATTAAGCAGACGGTTGTTTTAGCTGTCTTAGCGACAATAATTGTCATACCTTTTTTATTATTCCTTGGGTTTGCTGCCGCGGTTAAATTTCTTTACCCGGTATTTTATATTTTAGCCGGAGCTTCATTAGCAATTTTTGTAATTTTTATTCTCCCGTTGTCACTACTAGATACTCTGCGGCCTAAGTTGGCTGTTTTAGCGGTAGCTTTATCAAAAATTTGTAGGTTGACTATTTGGCTTTATTCTTTTTTGGTGGTCGTAAACTATTTAGGGTGGTTGGCTTTATGTTTTATTTTTATTTTTCATACAGTTATCCCTATAGCTGTAATTGGTTTGTTTCTTAAAGAGGAATGGACCAGAGGCGGCTGTATCATCGCCGGGTTTGTCTTGTCGTATCTGATGCGTTTTTACGGCCTTTGGTTACAAAATTTATCCCAAAAGAGGCAACAAAAAATAATTGACGCTGTTGTGGTTTCTTCGGAGAGGATAAATTAGTGAAAAGATTGTGTAAAGTTACTATAATTCTTTTAAAACAAAAATAAGCGTGTTATAATTCTTTAGATTTTAGGTAGATATATAAAGCTAAGGAAGGCTTTATGAACACATTGTAAATAAAGCATTTAGATTACGATAGGGTGGTACCTTGGGGAACGTCCCCAAGGTTAGAAAGGAGTGGGGAAGATGAGCGTGCCATTGATAGCGGGGAGTATTGTTGCGGGTTTAGTGGTGGGTTATTTTTTGCGGCATATTTTGGGAGGGGCGTTTGGGTTATATAGGATCGTCCCGGTTAACGAAGCGCATATCAGGATATTGCGAAATTCAAAGATGATATTTTCTTCCAGGCAGAATAAGAGCGCCTACTGGGTGATTCCTTTTATAACCAAATTGCATAAGCTGCCTCTTTGTAATTTGGCGATACCGGTGAATGATATAAAACTTAACGACAAGAATATGGCGAAGTTTGTTTCGGATATAATGTGTTTTATTAACATAAATAATATAGATTTGGCGGTTGAGCGTTTAATTCTTACTGATACTGAGAAAGAATTAGGTTTTGATTTTGTTAAACTTTCCGAGGATTTACGGGCGATCATGGAAAGCGTTGGCAGGACGGTTACCACCAAGCAAACTATTTTAGATATTTATATGAATAGGTCGTTGTTGGACCAGGCAATTACTAAAGAAGTTGAGGTGGTGTTTCCTAAGTGGGGTATTGAGCTGGTTGATTTGGAATTAAAGGACATTAAGGATGCTGCTGGAAGCACAATCATCGCCGATATAGAAAGAAAAGTCGCGGCAGAAATCAGGCGAGACGCGGATATCAGAGTTGCTACGACTACTAAAGAAGCAGAGTTAATTAAGGCGGAAGCAGAGGAGACTTACCGTAAAAGGCAAATCGAGAAAGATAAACAAATAGGCATGGCAGAGCAGTTTAAAAACCAGGAAATCGCGACCAAAGAAGCCGAGGCGAATGCCCAGAGGATAGAAGCAATAAGAAAGCTCGAAGTAGGGCAAGCGGAAATTGATAAACAAAAGATGGAGCAGCTGGCTACAGGGCAGAAGTTGAAATATACTATTGAAGCCGAAGGCCAGGCCAATCAAATACAAAATGTCGGTAAGGCCGAGGCAAATATTATACAGATTAAGAAAGAAGCCGATGCCGCAGGCACATTGAAGCTGGCTGAAGCCTTAAAGCAGTATAATGATGTGGCGATAAATGTTAAAATCTTGGATATCCAGAAAGAAATTATGATTGCTAAGTTTAGCGCGCTGGCTCAGGCGATTCAAAAGGCGGATGTGAAATGGATTATGAGCGGGGCAAACGCGCAAAAATTCTTTGGCCTTAATCTTGATGCTGAAGGCGGTGCTAATTTGCAACAGTTTATCCAAGAGAGTGGTTTGGATATAGCTAAATTCAAAGAATTTCTGAATTTAGATAAGAACAAGAGTGATAAATAATAAAGGACGCTTTAGCCGCTAGTTAGGAAATTATGCGGTTTCTAATATGAAACAAGCGATACTATCGATAATTATATGGGTTGTGGGGATAGCGTTGACAACGTTATTATTTCTGGTCATGCTATTTTTTACCATAATCCTGTATCCTTTTGACCGCAAGCGTAAGATTGTACACGCGCAGTGTTATTGGTGGTCTGATGCTGTGACGGCTTTTAATCCTTACTGGAAAGTAAAGGTGGAGGGCCTGGAGAATATCGACCATAAAAGGGTTTATGTGGTTGTTTCTAATCATCAGAGTTTGGCGGATATTATATTAATGTATAAGACGAAGATGCAGTTTAAGTGGGTGGCCAAGGATAGCCTTTTTAAAATTCCGATCTTGGGATGGAATATGCTTTTGGCAAAGCATATCCGCTTAGAGCGTGGAGATTTTTCGAGCATTAAAAAAGTATATCGCGAGGCCGGCGATTGGCTGCGTAAGGGAGTCTCGGTTGTATTTTTTCCGGAAGGAACCCGAAGTGATGATAACAAAATAGGGGAATTTCAAAACGGGGCATTCAAGTTGGCAATTAAGGAGAAGGTGCCGGTTTTACCGGTTATGATTAAAGGGACTAAGGACGCGATCCCTAAAGGAAGTTGGCGGTTTACGGCAAAAACATTATGTTTAATAAAAGTGCTTCCCGCGATAGAGACTTCCGATTTTCTGGCAGGCGATTTTGGCGCTTTGCGTGATTTGGCAAAAGCGCAATTATCCTAATTTTAATTTACGATAGCGAAACGAAAGGAGATATACATGGCAGGTACTAATTATTCATATCAAAAAAACATGAAGGAATTAGCGCGTAAAAAAAAGAAAGAAGAAAAAAGATTAGCTAAATTGGCTAAAAAGAATGCGCAGGCGCAAACTGGTGTAGAGCCGGCGCCGGAAAACGCGATAATAGAATAGAGGAGATTTTAAATGAATATTTTTGTGGGAAATTTGTCGTTTCAGGCTAAAGAAGCTGATGTGTATCAGGCTTTCGCGGCTTTTGGGAAAGTTTCAACGGTGACTATTATCATGGAGAAAAAAGGCGATAAGTCCCGCGGGTTTGGATTTGTGGAGATGGCTGATGATAATGAGGCCTTGGCGGCGATAGCCGGGTTGCATGAGAAAGAGTTATTGGATCGGCCGCTTAATGTTATGCCGGCACAGCCTAAAAAACCAAAAAAAGAACGCCCGGTGGTTGCTGCGCGCGAGCCTAAAAAAGAATTTATACCTCGGCCGAAAGCGGATTTTACGCGAACCGGCGGGCATCGCAAGGGTAGGCGCTCAATTAGTTTTATGAAGAAAAATTCTGAAGCGGGAATTGCGCCGGCGCCTAAAAAAGAATTTAAAGAGAATCCCATGCGTTGGAGAAAGAAATCAGAACAAAGAAGGCCGTGGGAAAAATCTAGTGGTGGATTTAAGCCCTGGGATAAAGCTAAAGGCGAAAGTAAGCCTGGGGAGAAGGCCGTAGGTGAAGCTAAGCCTTGGAAGAAAACTTTTAGTAGCTCTAAGCCTTGGGAGAAGAAAGCTACAGGCGAAGCTAGGCCTTGGAAGAAAGCTAAGGGAGAGTCGAAATGGAAGAAGGCTGCTCCCGGAGGAAAGCCTTGGGATAAGCCTAAGAAGGTAGCCAAGCATTGGGAGAAACATTTAAGCGCGGTTAAGGCTACGAAAAAAGAATAATTAAAAAGATTGCTTCGTCGTCCCGCCGTTGGCGGGACTCCTCGCAATGACACCGAGATTTAATATGATTGGATTAGAAAAAGAAAAAGCTTTGCAAGAGAAAATGGCACAGCTGGGTGTGCGCAGTGAGGATATTCAAGAAAAATTTATACGCGCGCAAGGGCCTGGCGGGCAGAATGTAAATAAAGTTGCTACTTGCGTTCATCTGAGGCATTTGCCTACGGGTATTGAAGTTAAGTGCCAAGAAGAGCGTTCTCAATCGCAGAATCGATATCTTGCCCGGCAAATACTTTTAAAGAAAATTGAATCTCAAATTTTAGGGAAACTTTCCGCAGAAAATAAACGTATTGAAAAAATCCGCAGGCAAAAACGTAGAAGAAGCCGCCGCGCTAAAGCAAAAATGTTAGAAGCCAAGCGCATGCATTCCGCAAAAAAATCTCTTCGCGCCAGTGTCCGCCAGGTAGATATTTTTTAGTAGAGTAATTAGTCAGAAGGTGTTGATTTAGCCTGGTATAGAGGTATAATAATTAAAAGCTGGGAACTTTTTGTTAATTTATGTTGTCTAATATATAAATAGGAGATTCCATAATGGCGATTGTGGGATTATTTGTAATTTTAGTTATTGTTTTGATTGCTCCCTTTCTCATTAAGAAAGTTGAAGAGGAACTGGAGATTTTTTTGTTTGTGATGGGTGTTATCGCGGTAACAATTACCGCGCAATGGCGCTTAAGTTTGGTTGAAGAGGCTTTAATCGAACCGGTAAAAATTACTTTGGCAGTTTTAGTGGCCGGATTTTTATTTCAGGCATTGCAACAGTCGATTACTCGTTATGTGAATAAATTAGCCGGATTAATGGGGGTTAAGTTTTTTACGTTTTTATTAATCGTTGTGCTTGGGTTATTATCCAGCGTAATTACCGCGATCATTGCCGCACTGGTTTTGGTTGAGATAATTACTTGTTTAACGCTGGAGCGAAAGGATGAAATAACGCTGGTTGTGCTTACTTGTTTTTCTATTGGTTTAGGCGCGGCATTAACTCCCATCGGCGAGCCGCTTTCAACTATAGTTATTGCTAAATTAAAGGGCCAGCCGTATTACGCGGACTTCTTCTTTTTATTGAGGCATTTATGGGTGTTTATTGTGCCAGGGGTTATAGTTTGCGGCTTTTTAGGGTTTATTATGGCGCCGGAGAAATTACAAAAAAATCATGGCTTGGGAGAAAAGAAAAAAGAAAATATAAAAGCGGTATTAATCCGGGCAGTTAAGATTTATTTCTTTGTTATGGCGTTGGTTTTCTTGGGCCGAGGATTTAAGCCGATTATCGACGCGTATGTATCAAAAATTCCTTACCAAGGGCTTTATTGGATAAATAGTATTTCGGCTGTGCTTGATAACGCGACGCTGGCAGCCGCGGAAATCGGCCCGAGTATGGAGATATTCCAGATTAAATCCGCGCTTTTAGGGCTTCTAATTGCCGGCGGTATGTTGATCCCGGGCAATATCCCGAATATTATCGCCGCGGGAAAACTTAAAATAAAAAGCTCGGAGTGGGCGCGTTTTGGCGTGCCTTTGGGTTTAGTAATTATGGCGGCGTATTTTCTTTTGTTGATATTGATTTAAGCATGAAAAAAATATTAAGCACAATTATCTTCATATTTTTCATAATCACTCAAGCCGGCGCAGAGGATTTTTTGACTTGGGGTGATTGCCTTAAGGAAGCGGCGAAGAATAATCCTACCCTGATTTCCGCCCAGGAGAATATTAAGCAATATGAAGCGGCTAAGAGGGTTACTGCGAGCACGCTTTATCCACAACTTAGTGGTGATGTGACGGCTTCAACTGCTAAAAACAGTAGTTCTAGCGGCGGTGTTACTACGAGTTCTACCGGAGATTCATACGGTTACGGATTATCCGGCACGCAGTTGATATTCGACGGGCTGGAGACTTTAAATAATGTAAACGCGGCTAAACAAAACATTGCCGCTTCAACTGGAGGCTATCAATTTACTTCGTCTCAAGTAAGAATGGATCTAAGGACGGCATTTGCCGGTTTGCTTAAGGCGCAAGAGATGATCTCAGTTACGGAAGATATTGTAAAAATAAGGCGGGATGATTTTCAGTTAATAACTCTGCGCTATGAGTCGGGCTTAGAGCATAAAGGCGCGCTATTGACTGCTGAAGCAGATCTGGCCCAGGCAAACTTGCAAGTTTCTGAGGCCAAAAGAAATCTAGAATTAACTCAGCGCCAGCTTACTAAAGCTCTTGGCCGCAAAATATTTTCACCACTTTATGTTAAAGGTAGTTTTGAAATTTCCGATAGCGTAAAAGAGAAGCCAGATTTTGAAACTATCGCCGATAAAAATCCTTCGCTAAAACAATTAATCGCTAAGAAAAATTCCGCTTTATTTTCGATCAGGTCTGCTTATGGTAGTTTTTTCCCTGAGCTTACGGCCCAAGCCGGAGCCGATAAGAGCGATACCAAATGGACGCCCGACGGCAGCAATTGGAACTTGGGATTAACTTTAAGCCTGCCGATATTAGAAGGCGGCTTAAGAATGGCGCAGGTGTCCCAGGCTAAGGCAGTTTATAATCAGGCAGTAGAGAATGAGCGCGCCGGGCGCGACGCGATTATTGTAACGCTTGATCAAACTTGGGCTATTTTTCAGGATGCTCAAGAGGCGGTGGATGTTAGGCACAAAATATTAGTCGCCAACGAAGAGCGCGCTAAAATTGCCGACGCGCAATACGCCATAGGTTTTATTTCATTTGATAACTGGATTATTATTCGTAATGACCTAGTAAATTCCAAGTTGCTTTATTTAACTGCTCAGGCCGATGCTTTGACTAGCGAAGCAAAATGGATTCAGGCGAAAGGAGAAACACTTGAATATGCGCAATAAAAAACTTAAGATTATTTTTCTGATTATCATTGTAGCTGGGGTGGCGGGATTTATTTTTTATAAGATGGCAAGTCCGAAAACCGACGGAGAGATTACTAAAGAAATAGCCCCCTCTACAGGCACAATTGAAACTTTTATTTCCACGACCGGGTCTGTTTTGCCTAAGAACCGCCTGGAAATAAAACCTCCGGTGAATGGCCGGGTGGAAAAATTATTGGTAATAGAAGGCCAAAAGGTTAAAACCGGCGATATTTTAGCCTGGATGAGCTCAACGGAACGCGCCGCGCTTTTAGATGCCGCTCGGGGCCAGGGAGATGATAAGCTTAAATATTGGCAGGAAGTATATAAAGGGATTCCTTTAGTTGCGCCTATTGACGCGGAAGTAATTGTGGCTACGGTTCAGCCTGGGCAGACGGTGACTACGGCTAGCGCGGTGGTGGTTTTGTCGGATAAATTAATTGTGCGCGCCCAAGTTGATGAAACCGATATTGGAAAAATAAGTTTGGGCCAAAAAGCCTCGGTAGCGCTAGAGGCATATCAGGACCAGAAAATAAATGCTAGTGTTGACCACGTATATTATGAATCAAAGACGGTAAATAATGTAACGATATATGAAGTAGACTTATTACCCCAGGAGACTCCGCCGTTTTTTCGTTCGGGGATGAATGCCACGATAGATTTTTTGGAAAAAAGCAAAGATAATATTATGATTATTCCATCTGAGGCAGTGCATAAAGAAAAAGATGAGGCTTTTGTTTATTTGAGCGCCGGGGTTGATAAAGAGCCAATCAAGCGCCTAGTAAAGTTGGGTATTACTGACGATAAAAATTATGAGGTTATCTCGGGTTTGAGCTCAAGCGATAAGATAATCATTAAGACTAAGAAATTTGCCCTTCCTAAGAGCAGCACTGCTAACAGCCCGTTTACGCCTTTCGGTAAAAGAAGATGATCGAAGTAAAGAATTTATATAAGACATATCAGATGGGAAAAATCGAGGTGCGCGCCCTCTGCGATGTGTCTTTGAAAATTTCATCGGGTGAATTTGTGGCAATTATGGGGCCTTCGGGCTCTGGTAAATCCACCCTGATGCATGTTCTTGGCCTTTTGGACCGCCCGGACAAAGGCGATTATTTTATTGGCGATAAAGAAATAAGCCGGCTCTCGGACCACGACATATCTTTAGTTCGAAATCATCTTGTTGGATTTGTGTTTCAGCAGTTTCATCTCTTGCCTCGAATGACAGCTTTAGGCAACGCGGAATTGCCTTTAATCTACGCTGGGAAGCGTCATTTAAAAGAAAAAGCCAAAGAAAAAATTGAAGAGGTGGGTTTGACTGAGCGGATGAATCACCGCCCGAATGAGCTTTCCGGAGGCCAGCAGCAGCGCGTGGCGATTGCCCGCTCTTTAGTAAATGACCCGTTGATTATTTTAGCGGATGAGCCTACAGGGAATCTTGATTCGAAAAGCAAAGAAGAAATTTTGTCTTTACTCAAAGAATTAAATCAAAAAGGCAAGACTATAATTGTGGTAACGCACGAAAATGAAGTAGCGGTTCATGCTAAGCGGATTATTCAGATGCGCGACGGCCGGATTATTTCGGATAAGGCGGCTGAGATTCTTCGCCCCGACGTTGCGTCGGGGCTTCAGAATGACAAAAGCGGCATTTCGCAACAGCCTAAGAATTTAGTCGATGATATTTTAAAACAGGTTGGCCAATTAGGCGGAGGGATTAAATTTCTAGATTACGCCCGCCAGGCGATTTTTGCCATGCTTGCCCATAAAATGCGCGCATTTTTATCGATACTCGGTATTTTAATCGGCGTTGCCGCGGTAATTGCTATGGTGGCTTTGGGTAAAGGCGCGCAAGAGGCGATCGAGAAGCAATTGGCTTCCTTGGGCTCAAATCTTTTAATGGTTACTCCGGGTTCTTCTAAAACTCATGGCGTATCCATGGAGACGGGTTCTTATACGCGTTTTACTTTTGCCGATATCGCCGCGCTCTCTAAGCTTACAGAGGAAATAAAGGATGTTTGTCCTACAGTAACCGGACGGGCGCAGGTTGTTTATCGTAACAATAACTGGAATACGCAGGTAGAAGGCGCAGGGACAGCATATCCAAGTATGCGCGCGGCTCTACCGGCAGAGGGTAGGTTTTTTACTGAGGAAGAAGTCCGGATGCGCAGTAAAGTCGCGCTAATCGGGACAACAGTAGCGCGTGAGCTTTTCGAAGATGCTAATCCTATAGGGGAAACAATAAAAATTAACCTGATTAATTTTAAGGTTATCGGTATTTTACCGGCAAAAGGGGCAAATGCTTTTCATGATCAGGATGACGCGATTGTCGCCCCTATTACCACGGTTATGTACCGGCTTTTAGGCAAACAATATATAGACCGTATTTCCGTCGAGGCTAAATCTCCGGATTTAATTGATGCCGCGCAAGAGGCGATTACCGCTACGATTATTAAACAGCATCACATCGAACCTAAAGACGTCGAGGATTCTTTTTCCGTGCGCAATATGGCGGATATAAAAAATGCTTTGGAAACTAGCACTAAGACCATGAGCCTTTTATTGGGGGCAATCGCGGCAATTTCTCTTTTGGTCGGCGGCATCGGGATTATGAATATTATGTTGGTGTCGGTTACCGAGCGTACGCGTGAGATTGGCTTGCGTAAGGCTATTGGCGCCAGCAACAAAGATATCATGACCCAGTTTATTATTGAAGCGGTGCTTATGTCTTTTATCGGCGGCGTGTTGGGTGTCCTGGTTGGCTCGGGGATTTCTCTATTAATTACTTTTTTCACCGGCTGGACAGTGAAAATTTATTTATTCTCAGTAGTAGTATCGACTTTATTTTCGCTAGTGGTAGGTTTGGTTTTTGGCCTCTGGCCGGCGTATCAGGCTTCACGGCTTAATCCGATAGAGGCATTAAGATATGAGTGATTTTAATTCTTTGATGATTTGAATTGTAAGGAATAAAACCCCGCCTTCGGTAATTATGGTGGCAACTGCCGCCCCTGGATAATAAAAATATTCTATTAGAAGAAATATTATAGGTAAGCCAATTATTGCCGCGGCAATATGGATTTTGGCGTAAATATCCGGACGGCCCGCGACCAAAAGGAATTGTACTCGGAAGGTGTTAGAGACGACGAAAAATACCGAGATTAATAATAATCTTAGGCTTAAAGTTACTTCCGGGTAATTCTGGCCGCAGAATATTTTTACGGTAATTGGGGCAAGCAGAAAAATAATCGGGATAATAATAAGATAAATTAAAGTAATGGAGTTCTGCAGGCGGCGCATTATATTGAAGGCGCGTTTTTTGCTTTTGGAAAATATCCTGCTTAATCTGGGGTAAATTGCCTGCGAAAGCGAAGCCAGGGGAAACGTTTGGATGGCGCTTGCCATGCGCTCGGCGATAGAATAGTAGCCGGTCGTGACGTTGTTAGTTAAGAGCCCCACGGCAAAAATGCGGCTGGCAGTGTAAGCGTTAATCGCGACGATAGAAATAAAAAAACTCCAGCCGGATTTTAACTCTTCGTGAATTATTTTTCTTTTTTGATCGATAAATTCAAGGCCGAATTTTTTGAAAGCGATATGGAATCCCGATATCCCGGTTAATATGGCAAAAAATGAAGTTAATAAAGGCACCAGCAAATAATTTTCCGGGCCCTTGACTAATAAAAATAACGAAATAGTGTAGGCGGCGCCGCTGGCTAAGTTAATCGCGGCGATATATTTCATTTTTTCTTTGCCTTGGAAAAACCAGAGTGGAAAAAGCGTATTTCCGGTGACGGTGCCGAAACTTAAGAAATAAACCATCCAGTCACGGCTAAATTTAGGGACGGCGCTAATAATGATTAAGAAAAGGATGAAGCTGATCGCGGTGATCATGAATTTTATAGTCATGACTGAGGAAAAAGTGGTTTGGGCCTTGTTGCGGTGTAGGCCGGCAAGGGCGATTTTTTTGGTTGCCGAGAGGCTGAAACCGTAATCGGTTAAAATTACAAAATATTGGGTTAGCGCTTGGGCAAAGGCAATGAGCCCGAATTTTTCCGGGCCGATAACGCGGATAAGATAAGGTAATATTATTAAGGGGAGAAGATAATTTATAGTTTGTAGTGCCGATAGAGAAGAGAAGTTCTCTAAGATGGTTTTTTTCTCTTCGCGGGAGATAATTT
This sequence comes from Candidatus Omnitrophota bacterium, assembly GCA_043808405.1. Taxonomy (GTDB): domain Bacteria; phylum Omnitrophota; class Gorgyraeia; order Gygaellales; family Profunditerraquicolaceae; genus JAZDEX01. The sequence goes on from JAZDEX010000049.1 coordinate 12,589, forward strand.
TGCGCCTCATTAATATTAATTTACAACGATAATTTAAATAAGTCAACTTTAACTTTTTTTGGTATAATAATAGAAAAGGGGAGGTAAAAGCGATGAAAAAAATTCTCATAGTTGATGACGAGGAAGATTTACGCGTGGTGTTAACATTTAGGCTGGAGGCATCCGGTTTTCAGGTTGTTACAGCGCATAACGGGATGGAGGCTTTAAAGGCGGCAAAACAAGAATTGCCAGATTTAGTCCTTCTTGATGTAATGATGCCGTTTATCGATGGATATGAAGTCTGTGAAACTTTGAAAGCGGGTAAAGCAACCGAAAAGATACCGATTATTATACTTACCGCGAAGAAAACAGTGGGCGATATGGACCATGCTTTTCGTGTTGGCGCGGACGATTTTATGAGCAAGCCTTATGATTCTGGAGAGTTAATAAGCAAGATAAAGAAATTTCTTCAGGAATAAGATATAGGTTTATGAAAAAAATTATTGCCGCGGCGATTTTTGTGTTAGCTATCTTGCAAGGTGTAAATTTTGCCGAAGGAGGCGCGAGTATGCGTATATCAAGCCCGGAGTTTGAGAATAATCAGGTTATGCCTAAAAGATTAAGTTGCCAGGGAGAAGATGTTAATCCGTTGTTAATTATCGATGGTGTTCCTAAAGAGGCTAAAGCTTTAGTTTTGATAGTTGATGATCCGGATGCGCCTGTGGGCACATGGGTGCATTGGGTGGTGTATGATATTCCGGTGATCGGGCGTATTGAAGAAAACAGCGTTCCCGGAAAACAGGGAGCAAATAGCGCAGGTAAAAAAGATTACCATGGGCCTTGCCCGCCTTCTGGAACGCACCGCTATTTTTTTAAAATATATGCTTTGGATAAAATACTTAACTTAGATGAAGGATTAACTAAAGAACAATTAGAACAGGCAATAGAGGGCCACATTTTAGATAGGGCGCAGTTGGTTGGATTGTACAAGAAGTATAAATAAAAACTATAGAAGCGTCCCCAGGTTTTTTTGAAGGAGGAAGATTATGTTTGGAAAGCAGTTTTCTTTGATTTCTACTTTAAAGTATTCGTTGAAAGATGATCTTTTGTGGTTAGTTAAAGATTTAGAAATGAGGAAACGGTTAATAATTACTATAGGGATTTTGATATTTGTTCAAACTATTTCCTATATACCTTTGCCGGGGATTAATCTTTCTATTTTAGGCGATTCTATTAATAGGGCAGCAAAGGAGAGATTTTCAATTCTTGCTTTAGGATTGGCGCCGTTTTTTACCGCATGTATCTTTTTGCAGTTAGGTTCGGCTTTTATACCTTATTTGCGGAAGCTATTGTTTGCAGGCGCGTCTGGAAGGGTTGTATTGGCGAAGTATACATATATTTTCACGATCGTTTTAAGCATAATCCAATCTTATTTGATTGCTTTATGGTTAGAGAATCCGGCAAGGTTTGAGGGGCTGCGCTTAGTGGCAAACCCGGGTATGGGTTTTCGCTTAATGAGCGTAGCTACGATGACCGCGGCGGTTATATTGTTGCTTTTTATCGCGGATATTATCAATAAGCGCGGGATAGGCAATGGAATTGCCCTTATTTTTATTGCGCATTTGGCAGGGGTATTTTTAAAAGCTATTTATACGATGTTTGTTTTGATTAAAGATAGGCAGATGGCTCCTTTTATACCGTTCTTAGTAACTACTATTTTTATTATATTAGTTAGCTTAGCTTATTATTTAACTAATAGGGTTAAGGTAGTGGAAGCCAAAGATAGTAGCGGTAATAAAGTATATATACCTTTAAGGGCAAGCATGGTTGGGATTGAGCCTATTAGTTTGGGTCAATCGTTGGCTATTCTTCCTTTAACCTTGGCAACATTTATTAATTCGCCTTGGTTACGAAACTTAGCTATTAATATCCAGCGAAATTTTCTTTTTGGAAACTTTATTGTTTTAGTTTTAACTTTGGCATTGATTTATGTTTATGCCAAAATAATTTTCAGCCCAAAATATATAAATAGCCTTATGTCTAAATACGGTTATGGCCACAGCGATATGGCTGGGCCGCAAAATAATTATTTAAATAATACAATGCTACGAACATTAATATTAACTGGTGGCATCTTTACATTCATTAATCTGCTTTCTCTGCTAGGTTATTATTTTAAGATGCCATTTTTGGTGGCAGTCTTATTTGGTAGCGGGGTATTATTAATGGTAGGTATTTTTTCGGATATTATAAGCCAAGTAGAATTTTTTAGAAGTAAATCCGCATCCGGTATTAAGGATTGGGCTATTTGTTGTGTTGCTTTTGATGAAATTGAAGCCCAAATAAAAAGTGAATATTTAAAGAATAATAAAATTATTGCTTTGGTTGAGCCATTAAGATTTAGCTGGGGGATGCCGGTTAGGACAATAGTGGATCAATATCGAATATATGTTCCGTTTGATAAAAAAGACGAAGCAGCGAATCTAATTAAATAAGTGTTACGGAGAATATATGAAAAGTGATGTATATTTTGTGCAGTTAGATTCGCTGAGCCCGGAGAAGAGGCTTCAGGCGCTGAAGAAAATATTGGCTAAGGTCAATCCGTTTAGTGTTTATCAAAAAGAAGAAATTGTGCCGGTGAAATTGACCATTGGGGATTCGCCTTGTGTTTATAATGTGGCTCCAGAGTTAGTGAAATGGGTGGTTGGGGAAATTAAGCGCAAAGGTGCCAAGCCGTTTTTGTTTGATACTTCGGTAATTTATCGGGGCCAGCGCCAGAATGCGGTTGACCACTTAAATTTAGCGCAATCTAAAGGCTTTGGGCATTCTAGGGTTGGGGCGCCGTTTGTGATTGCCGATGGAGTATTTGGCAAAGATGGTACAGAGCTTGAAATTAATTCTACTTGGATTAAAAGAATAAAGACTCCCTCGTTTGTGGGGATGTTGGATAGTTTGGTTGTGCTTTCGCACCTAACCGGGCATATTGTTTCGGGGTATGCCGGAGCAATTAAGAATGTGGCCATGGGGATGAGCTGCCGCTCGACAAAACAAGTGCAGCATTCTAGCCTTAAACCCTCTGTAGTTACTAAAAATTGTACTGCTTGCGGTTGTTGCATTGCGATTTGTCCGGTAAAAGCGATTTCGTTTGAAGAGAAAAAGGCTTTTATTGACCAGAAAGTTTGTTTGGGTTGCGGTGAGTGTATTTGCGCTTGTAAATTCGACGCCATAAACATAAATTGGCATGAGGATGCGCAGATCTTTTCTCAACGCATGGTGGATGTGGCCGGCGGTATACTATCTAAGTTTAAAAATAAATTATTTATTAATTTCGCTTTTGATATTACCAAAGAATGTGATTGTATTTCGAATAAAGATGAAAAGATGGTTGCTCAAAATTTAGGGATATTGATTTCATCCGATCCTTTGAGTATTGATAAGGCGTCGAGTGATTTAGCGTTGTTGCATAAAAAAACTAACTTTTTTAAAGATGTTTCCGGAGTTTATGAAGAGATGTATGAGTATGCCGCGCAAAGAGGTTTAGGCAATATAGAGTATAATTTGATTAAGGTGTAAAAACTTGGGATCGTTTCTATTTTTCTCAGGAAAAATAGAAACGATCTCTGGATTTTCATTATGACAAAATTTGAAGCTTTGTTTGGGATTAAGGCGCACGAGGTAAAGAGAAATTGTATTTTAATGCCTATGCTGCCTAAGGGGATCATTAATGATTTTAAAATAAGTAAATTAAACCGGGGGAGGATCTACGGGGCTGGAAATTCAGAAAATTTAACTTTGATTCATACGTTGATTGGCCCGGCATTCACCGGAGATGCGGTGTTGTGGCTTAAAGAAACTAAGTGTGAGAATATTATTCTTTTTGGCTCTTGCGGCGGGGTGCGGGAAACTAAAGATTTAACTATCGGCAGCTTAGTGGTGCCGGTTAAGTGCTATGCTAATGAGAGTTTTACGGAGTTTCTTGGAAGGGGATTATCCTTAAAGATTGCTTCGTCGCCTGCGGCTCCTCGCAATGACACTGCAAAGAGGCTTGGCAGGGCTCGCAATGACACGGCTAGTTTGCGGGAAAATTTGGTTGGTGGATTAGTGAAAATAACTGGAGCGAGAAAAGTTATTTGCGCGTCTATACCGTCGCTAAAACTTGAAGAAAGTATGACTGGCTTATTCATTAAAAATAAAATAGATGTGGTGGATATGGAATGTTCTGCTTGTTTTTCCGCGGCAAAATATACGGGTTTAAGGGCCGCGGCTTTGTTTTATGTGAGCGATGTGATTAATAAATATTCTTTTTATCGCGAATTGGATGTGGATAAGAAAGAAAGATTAGCCTCTGCCATTAAAACCGCAGCAACCCTCTTATGCAAACTTACCAAAACGAATTTCAGCGCCTAAAAGCTGTTAAAAATTTTGTGCGGGCGCGTTTTCCTTGGTTTGGAGTAAATAAAGCGCAAGAAATTACCCGTCTTTTGTATGAGATTTCTAAGAAACATGGGGACGCGTCTATTTTTCATGAAGAAAAAATAGGGAAAAATAGAAACGTCCCCATGTTATATGCCGGAATAAAGAAATATCTTCTGAGTCAGAGGTTTCCGGAAAGCCTTATGGTTGATCAAAATATTCGTCCATATTTACCAAAGATAGAATTAAATAAAGAAGAGCAGCTTGAAATTAAAGTAAAAAAGTTTTATCCCAAGAATATTTTTGTGGAGGATGCGGTTTGGGAGAGCGCATTGGCTAAACGCCTACGTAATCTTTTTCCTCGAGCGCGTTTTAGCCGAATAGAATCGCTTAAGATTTATGAATGCAGCCATCGCGGGCTGGGGATTAAAGATTATAATAAGAGGCAGGAGACGGTTTTTGTGGTTTCTGAGACTCAAGATTTCTTTAAGCGCTGCCCTTGCACAAAATCCGCGGTTGGTTGCGGGTATCATGTATTTAATTTAGGGTTTGGTTGTATTTACGAATGTACATATTGTTTTTTACAGGAATATACCAATGCGCCTGGCATAATCTTGCCGGCGAATACCGAAAGTTTCTTTAATAATTTCTCTTCATATAAAAGGCAAGGCATGCGTATTGGCACAGGCGAATTTTCGGATTCTTTGGCTTTAGATGATCTGACCGGGTATTCCTTATCAATAATTGATTTTTTTAGCCGGCATAAAGATGTGAGGTTTGAATTTAAGACTAAGAGTAATAATATCGGTAATTTACTTAAAAGCAATCATGCGGGAAATATTGTAGTTTCCTGGTCGCTTAATCCGCCTAAAATTATCAGAGAAAATGAATTTTATAGCGCTTCGTTTGCCCAAAGATTGTCTGCGGCCCAAATTTGCGCTCAAGCCGGATACAAGCTAGGATTTCATTTTGACCCAGTGATTTATTTTGCAGGCTGGGAAAAAGAATATAAAACTTTGATTATAGAGCTTTTTAGTAAGATAACACCGCAAGATATTGCTTGGGTTAGCGTGGGGACATTGAGATTCGTCCCGGGTTTGAAGCAAATTATTGAAAAAAGGTTTTCAAATAATAAAATTCTCAATGCGGAAATGCTTTTGGGCTATGATAATAAGTTAAGATATGCTTACCATGTGCGGTTTAAGATCTACAAGGTAATGCTTAAGGCGCTTTTAAAGTACTTGCCTAAGCCTAAAGTGTATTTATGTATGGAAGAAGCTCATATGTGGAAGGATTTAGGGCTTGAAGCGAGGCGGATTTAGGATATAATTAAATAAATAGAGGAGAAAGGATTAAAATGACTTCAAATTCTATAGTAGTGTTTTTGGTTTTTGCGATTATGCCTATCCTTTTGATTATTTGTCAGAAATTCTTTTCTACTAAGCAGGTCAAAGAAGATCAACAGTATAATACTGAAGAATTGACTGCTAAATTTAAGAATCGGGATACAGCTAATCTTATTATAGGCTGGGTTTTGATGGTGATCTCTATGTTTGTTTGGTATCAGGTGTTAATATTTCTGGCTAATCAGCAAAATAAGGCGATTATAGAGGCGAGTAAGTTTTTTGTTCCTGTGAGTTTTGGTATTTGGGTACTAGTAGCTATGTTTTTAGGTATAGTCAGTGGCGCGGCTTTGGCTTTTATGAGCCAAATCCTACTTTTGGGTAAGGATTTCCCCTTATATATAAGGTATTATAATATTAAGTACGGCTTTGATGCTTTTGTCATGCTTAAGTTGATGTTGATCGGTGTTAGCGTAATTGCTTTTATTGCAAGCATTTTAAGCTTTAATTTCTATTCTAGCTTTACGGGTTCAGGAATTGTTATAGGGAAAATCTTTGGCAAAGTCCAATACGCCTATTCTGAGGTTTCTCAGGTAAAATATGTCTTGAAGTTCCGGGCGCCTAATGGTAATATTAAAGAGAATCCGTATTTTGTGATCTATTTTAACGATGGAAGGAAGTGGAGTTCGCGGGACAGGGGTTACAATTCAGTAACAAAAAATCAAGCCTTGATAGAATTTGTTTTGGGTCAAAGCAATAAATCTCTCACCGAAGTTGATTTTGATAGCTGAAAACTTGAGTATCGCCCGAATTAAATCCTAAAATTTAAGATGATTAGAGCAAGATTTGCGATTATAATTTTCGTCGCCGCGTTGTGTTTGCCGAAAGAGGCTTTTGCTTTTACGAATTCGGTTAGCGACTACCTTTATGAATATGGCGTTGACCGTTATCAAGCCGGGGATATTCCGGACGCTATTCATGAGTTGAAAAAAGCTTTAATTGCTAATCCCGCGAATGATAAAGCGCGCAGTCTATTGAATAAAATTACTCCTTCTAATGTCATAACTACTCAAGTTAAAATAAATTCAAGCCCGGTTGCAGATGCTGGTAAAAATATGGTTTGCTGCGCGGGCCGGCCTTCTTTATTTGACGGCTCAAATTCTAAAGATGCTGATGGGGATAAATTAACTTACTTCTGGGATTTTGGTGACGGTACTTCGACGCAAGGCAGTAAAGTTACGCATACATATAATAAGGCAGGGCAATATATGGTTACTTTAACAGTGAGGGATGGTTTTGGGCCAGGTAGTTTAGCTGCTAAAAGCTCATTTACGGCTATTGTTCATGAAAAGCCGGAGGCAGTGATAAAAATTAGAGAGAAATAGGAGGAGCAAATGGTACGCAAGGTTATATTAATTTTGGCGATGTTATGTGTTTCGGGTATTTCAGGTTTTGCGCTGGATATTCCCAAAGAGGATGCGCGCATAAAATATTTTTATGTTTTTGGGCCACAAGGTAATACTGACTACGGCGCAGAAAGCAATAGTGAAATAAAATTTTATATTGATGTGCCCGAGACGGAATCTGGAGATTTAAGTATTTATATTTATGACCCGGATACTAGCGCTAAAGTTGATTATTATGGCGGCGAGTATTCTTGGGATACTGTAACTGATTTTTCTGTTTATGGCGCGGGCGATAATTTATTAACTCAAAAAACTTTTGGTGTGGATGATTACGATGGTAAATATTTTCTTTTGGGCCAGTACGCGAAAGAAAAAGGCACGAAACTAGGCGGTTTTTATAGGTTTGTGTTGGATGTAAAGGCAACCCAGGGGCATAATGCTAATTTGTTTAACTTAAGGATCTCTCCGGATAGCGCGGAGGTGTTTAGTAATAATATTACTTTCCGTCTTTTGGCGCATGAAGGCGATAAGATGTATTTATATCCTGAAATTCCGGCGGGAATTAGAAATTTGATCGTTGAGAATTACGATATGGATGTGAATGGCGGCTCAAGTGAGTTGGTTGACCCGCAAACAGGGATTAGCTATCCGATAAGCGATTCAAAGACTGGGCAGTGGGCGAAGACGATTGTGCCGTTATCTAGCAATCAACCGCGCCGCTTGCAATATGTAATAACCAAGAAATTACAGAAAGAAGCAAACGCCGGAGTGCGCTTTAGCGACGATAACGATAATGCTTTACCGATTTATTTTAAATCTGGTAAGGCTCAAGTTATGCCTCTAGCAGCGCCGGCGCCTATAAAGCTGGTTGAGACAAAAAATGCTATGGTTGTCTGTAATAAATTTGTTTTTGATGCTACGGATTCGCACGCCGCGGATAATAGTAAAATTAGTTATCTATGGGATTTCGGCGACGGCACGACGAGTGTTGAGCCAGTAGTTGAGCATTTTTATGAAAAGCCGGGTAATTATAATGTTATTTTAAAGGTGCAGGATGAGTCGGGATTAGCGTGTAATAATTCTATTTCGGAGAAAGCAGTTAGGGTAAATGGCGCGCCTGTTGCCGCGTTTTCCGCGGGCAGTGAATTGGTTTGCATTAATCAGGATATTGTTTTTGATGCCAGCGCCTCGACTGATGACGTTTTAGAAAAGTTAACTTATGCTTGGGATTTTGGCGACGGGACGCGCTCAACTGAGAAGCAGGCAACAAAGTCTTATAAAGATGCCGGGGATTATAGGGTTGTGTTAACTGTTAATGATAACGAAGGTACGCCTTGCAGCGTGTCTTTTGCGCAAAAAATAATTAATGTTAAGGCGCAGCCGGTAATTGGCAAGCTTAAAGATATTAATATTTGTTTTGCCCCGGGCGAGGCGTATAAAGTTCTACTTGATTATGATGAAAGCAAGTTTGCCTGTAATAAAGATTATACTTACACCTGGGATTTTGGTGACGGAGAAACGGCAACAGGCAGCGCGGTTCCCCATACTTATAAAAAAGGCGGGAAGTATCAGGCTAAGCTGACGGTTAATGACGGTTTGGGCCTAGCTTGCTCAAGCGCGACGGAGAATTTTATGGTTAATTTAAACCGTCCGCCGGTGGCTAGGGCTAAATGCAATGCTTTAGCCTGTGTGGGCGAGGAAGTGAATTTTGACGGGTCTAATTCCTTAGTCGAAGAAGGGGATAATTTGACTTATTCCTGGGATTTTGGCGACGGGACAAGCGCGCAAAAAGGGGTTAAGGTAGCGCATACCTATAATAAGGGTGGTAATTATAAAGCGGTCTTGACTGTTGATAATGGTATGGGCGGCAATTGTTCTTCGACTACGGATACTTTAAGCGTGGTGGTTAATTCCGGGCCCAAAGCAAAGTTAGGCGCGTTAAATACGGTTTGTTTGGGCAAAGAAATACAGGTTGATGCTTCGGGGTCAGCTGATCCGGATAATGATAATTTGACTTACGTTTGGGATTTTGGCGATGGGACGGTTAAGGCTGGCGCGGCGAAAGAAACGCATCTTTATCAAAAAGGCGGGATGTATACAATTAAAGTAACGGTTGACGATGGCAAGGGCACGCCGTGCTCTCAGAATAGCGCGAGTGAGCAGGCCAAAATTAATACGCCGCCGGTTGCCGACACCGGGAAAAATATGATTTGCTGTGTTGAGGTGAATTCTATATTTGACGCATCGGCATCTAGTGATGCGGATGGCGATACATTGACTTATGCCTGGGATCTGGGCGACGGCAGTAAAGCTAAGGGCGCTAAAGTAACCCATAGATATACGAAAGCAGGAATATATACCATAACCTTGACTGTAGATGATAATTCTGGTACTGTGTGTTCAAGTGCAACCAGTTCTTTTACAGCCACAGTGCATGAGAAGCCGGTGTCGATAATAAAGGTAAGATAAAGCCGGAGGGTAAATGTTTGAAAGAATCTTGAAGCACAAGTATTTCTTTCATATTTTGGTGATTATTAGCGTTATAACTGTGACGATTTTTTTTATTGTTTTTAGCGGAACATCGAATTAAAAAATAGGGGACGAATCTGTAGTTTTCTAAAAACTATAGAAGCGTCCCCTGGTTTTTAGAATAGGGGGAGGCTAAATGCGCGGGAAAACATTTATTTTAATATTGGGTATAGTTTTATTGATAGGCGGATGCGCGGGCGTTGGGGTTAGGACTAATCAGCGATTTGCTAGTTATTTTCAAGGGCAAGAGAAAACAGTTACGCTTATGCCGATTGAAATAAAATTTTATAAACTTACTGCTGGTGGAGTGCAGGAGCAGATGGATGAATGGGATATTCAGTCTGATATGTTATTTGAAAGCGCGATTATGGAGAAAATAGACCCTTCGCCGAAAGTAAAAATTAATAAATTAGGTGAAAATAGCATAAGCCCGGATTTTAAAGAATTTTTAGATGAAGAAAACGGGCTTTATAGGGCTATAGCAGCTAGTGTGATCTCGCATACGTATTTGGAGGGCAGTATTTTTCCTAATAAATTGAAATCATTTGATTATACGCTGGGCCCTGATTTAGCGCGTTTTAATGATTTTGTCCCTACGGATGCTTTGCTTTTTATTAGCGGCACCAGGACTTATTGGACGGGAGGCAGGATGTTTTTGGCGGCCTGCGGAATTTTGGCAGGCGCGGCTACTGGCGTTACTATTATTCCTGGAGGCGTACCGGATTGGGTTTCGGTTTCTCTGGTCGACGCAAAGACAGGCGATATTATATGGTTTAAGCACATGGGGCCGCCTTATTTTACCGTAGGTGATTTAAGGAACGCGGAAGTTGTTGCCAGTACAGTGGATTATCTTTTTAAAGACCTAAAATAATATATGAATAATTGTAAGTTTATATTTCATTCAATTTTAATATGCATGGTTTGTTTTCTTTGTTCATGCGAGACGCTCAATGTTAATTCTATCGGCACAGAGAAACAATTTACTAAGGAAGATGATGAGGCGCGTATTTGGCAAAGATGTAAAGAGGAAGAAGATATTATTTACGAAAGCGGGACGATCTACAATAACGCCCGGCTTAATGAGTATCTTAATGGATTGGTTAAGAAAATTATCCCGCAGGAAGTTTCGGATTCTGGTGTTAGCGTCGAGGTTTTTGTATTGAGGAGCCCGATAATCAATGCTGGGGTGTATCCTAACGGAGTTATGTATATTAATATGGGATTGCTCGCGGATTTAGATAACGAAGCCGAGCTTGTTTATGTTCTGGGGCATGAGCTTACGCATTTTATAGGCCGGCATACCCTTAAGCAATTCCGGAATCTGAAAAATAAATCCGCGTTTTTCGCGACTCTTTCAATTGCTACGGCATCGGCATCAGGGGCAGTAGGAGCTCCGGTAGATTTATCATCGTTATCGGTTTTTACTTTTATATCATCAATAAGCAGTTATTCACGGGATATGGAGCGCCGGGCGGATGAAGGTGGTTTTAATATTCTTTTGAACAATAATTATGCCCCGCAGGAGTCTGTGAAAGCGATTGAAATTTTTGAGACAGATTTAAAAGGGGATAAAGTTAAAACTAAAATTCCGTATGTGTTTATGGACCATCCGACTAATCAGAAAAGGCTTAAAGTGTTGAAACAATTGTGCAGTGAGAATGAAAGCGCGCTAGAGGATGGCAATAGAATTACCGGAGCCAGGGAATATCAAATGATGGTTAAGGGGCTTCTTTTGGATACGGCTGGCCTTGATATAAAAGTGGGGCGTTTTCATGCGGCTCAGAGGCTTACGAATAAATATTTGTTAAGCTCACCGCAAGACGCACGGGCTTATTATTATCTTGGAGAGGTATTTTCAAATAGAAAAGATAAGGGCGACGAAGCCCTTGCGATAGCGAATTATAAAAAGGCAATTGAATTGGACGAGAGTTTTCCTTTGGCCCATCGTGAGTTAGGGCTTATTTATTATAAAAATAATTCTTATAAAGAAGCTTTTAAAGAGTTTAATAGGTATTTATCTATTCTTCCTGACGCGGAAGATAAAAAATATATCGATATATATTTGGAGAAATTAAAAAAGGAGAAGTGCGATGAGAATTAAGTTTTTCGTTGTTTTGTCTTTAGTTTTTTTTATTTGCGGATGCGCTGCTTGGCAGCTGGTTAAAACTCCTACTAAATGGGCGTCAAGCGAACTTGGGGCTATTCTGCCTGAAGGCTGGATGCGCCTTAATTATTCTCCGGATTTATTATTCTTAACAAAAGATGGCGAAATGCTGCAAAGGATCCGCATTTATCGCTACGCATTAAATAAAGATAAAGAGTTGCCTATTACTAAAAAAGAATTTAGCGAAGATATGCTGCCCCAGGATATAGCTGAACTTATAGTTAATGAAGCCAGCGTAGATCAAAACAAGCAGAATTTTCAGTTAGCGGATAATGTTCCGGTTGGTATAAATGGCAAGGAGGGTTTTAAGATTACTTATGCTTATAACACTGTTGAGAAGTTAAAAGTGAAATCTGTTTTATATGGTTTTAGGTATAAAAAATTTATTTATTTGATACAATATGAAGCAGCCGCGCAGTATTATTTTGATAAAGATATAAATGTGTTTAATCAGTTTGTTAGTGATGTTACGGTTAAATAATATAAGCTTTGGGGGGAGAAATGAAAAAATCGCTTGGCGCAAAAACAATAGTTTTTCCCACGCCGGTTTTTATTGTGGGGACTTATGATGCAGCTGGAAAACCTAATGCGGCGGCGGTAGCTTGGGGCGGGATATGTTGTTCGGATCCGGCGTGTGTGAGTATTTCTTTGCGGGAGGCGACCTATACTTACGGTAATATTATAGAAAGAAAAGCTTTTACGATAAGTATTCCGTCGGAAAAATATTTAAAAGAAGCGGATTATTGCGGGGTTGTTTCGGAATAAAAAAGATACAGACAGTTTCTCGCCCAATCGGGAAAGTGTCTTGTGTTTAAGATGGAGAGTGTCTTTTAAAATATTTTAGCGGGGTACACTAAAGGGGAATAACTTAATAGTTATTCCCCTTTTTATTTTAAGAATTTATGTTAGATTTTGCTTTTTTGCGCATCTATTAGAGTAGGAGAATATATTAATAATGCGCAAAAAAGGAGGAAAAATGGGTGCGAAAGTTGCAGTGTTTAAAGAGGCAAAGGCGCGTAATAAATTATATGAATCAATAAAAACTGTTATATGCCAGGCGCGGGCAACGGCGTATCAGGCGGTAAATACTAGTATGGTTATGGCCTATTGGAATATTGGAAGGATAATTGCTATAGAAGAGCAAAAAGGCAAATCAAGGGCGGGTTATGGCGAATACTTGATAAAAAATGTTTCGTTGCGCCTTACGCATGATTTCGGCAAAGGTTTTTCTGAACAGAGCGTTAGGAATATGCGGCAGTTTTATCGATTATTCCCGATTCGCTCTACATTGTGGAGCGAATTGTCATGGTCGCATTATAAATTACTTATTAGGGTGGAAAATGACAGCGCCCGTCGGTTTTATGCGGAAGAGGCCATTAAGAGCCGCTGGAATGTGCGTGCTCTTGATCGGCAGATTTGTTCGCACTATCACGAAAGGCTTTTGTCGAGTCGCAATAAAGTTTCAGTTGTAAAAGAAGCCAGGGTGAAGACTCGTAAGATTTCCGAAAAGCCGGATGATTTTATAAAAGATCCTTATGTTCTTGAATTTTTGGATTTGCCTGAGAGTTCTGTCTTGCGTGAAAGTCGCTTTGAACAAGCCTTAATTGAGCATTTGCAAAAGTTTATTTTGGAACTGGGCCGGGGTTTTTCTTTTGTCGCGCGGCAGCAGCGTATTTCTACAGAAAGTCAGCATTTCTTTGTGGATCTTGTTTTCTACAACTACCATTTAAAATGCTTTGTTTTAATTGATTTAAAAACCGGTAGCTTGACGCATCAAGATATAGGCCAGATGGATATGTATGTGCGCCTTTTTGAAGCTAAAATGCGCGGCCTAAGCGATAATCCGACTATCGGCATTATTCTTTGCACGGAGAAAGATGATACTATTGTGAAATATTCAGTGTTAAAAGATAACAAAAAACTATTCGCATCTAAATATAAATTATATTTGCCTAGCGAGAAAGAATTAAAAGAAGAATTAGAGCGTGAACGATATGCCTTGAAATTATTGAGCAAAAATAGATAAGATTTAACTTCTATTGACAAGATATCAGCGGCGAGTAAAATAAGCCATAAGCATGGAGGCGTAAAATGAGTTGGATACTTTTTGGGCAGATTGTGTTATTAATTATAATTTTTGTTTTTGTAAAGACTTTTGCTAAATGCATGCATGGTACTTTTTGTAAGAAGTGTAAATAAGAGCAAGTTTTTTGTTTAGTTAAGTATAATATACCTACGGCTACAGAAAAGTAGCAAAAATTATGCCTGATTGGAATCCGCCTGTTGAATGCCCTAAATGTAATAGTATAGATACGCGTTTTGTTGAGCCCGATGATGGGGCATTGGTTTATGAATGTAATATATGTGGCTGTCGTTTTGAGATAGAGGAAGATTGATAGGTAAATTTTAAACTAAGGGGGCAGGAGGTTGTGAAATGAGTAAAAAATGGTTAGTAGTTGGTTTAGTGGTTTCGGCGTTGTTGTTATTTTCAGTTTCGCTCTTTGCTCAGGAAGCTGCCGATATACAAAAATCAGGCGGCCCGAGTAAAATCGGCGAAGAACATGCAAAAATAAGTAAATTGATTGTTTATCCTAAAGTCCTAAAAGACTGGGAGAATTTCACTGCGAAAGAATTGGAATCTATGCAAAAGGATGTAGATAAGGGGCAGCAGCCCTGGAGGGTATTTCCAGAGGATTATACTAATATATTTATGTCATTTTATTATAAGGCTATTAATTCACCAATGATAACCTCGAATAATACTGAAGAAATTAGAGGGAGTAAGGCCATAGTAAAGAAGACCTATGATCATAAGCAGCATACTTTTTTTCTACATAAAGCCTTTCCTTCCAACCAGCATAGTATCTGGGTTATTGATAAAATGATTATTTCTTCTGCTAAATGATATTATAGTTTTAGAGAAGTATTCTTAGTAAATCGCGCTTTACAGCTATATAAAAAGCGGATATAATTACAGTACTTTGTTAGTTTTCCAGTTTTTTCTTAAATCGTTCCGACTTAATGTTGTAAAGGCAAGCCGCAAGTTCTTTGTTCTTTGATAGCAGGAAGCTGGAATCAATGATGATAAGTGAAGCAACAGCCTGTTTACATTCG
>JAZDEX010000050.1:0-22827 GCA_043808405.1 Candidatus Omnitrophota bacterium
TAGAATATTCTTCGGATAATTTTATTAGTAATGTAAATACGATTACTTCTTCTGTGGCTAATACCGGCACTTACAGCTGGGCGCCTACTTCTACAGGCACTACTTATACTATCAGGGTTTCCGACGCCCAGGATAGCCAGACCAGCGATGTTTCCGATAATTATTTTACGGTGACCGGTATAGGTGTTACCGCGCCTGCTTCAGGCGTCACTTGGAATTGCGGCTCAAGCCACAGTATTACCTGGAATTACACTGGTACATTTAATTACGTAAAAATTGAGTATTATAATGGCTCTTCCTGGGTTACGGTTACTAATTCTGTGGCTAATACCGGAAGTTATGCCTGGACAATTCCGAATACTCCGGCTAATACCGCGCAGGTGCGCATCAGCGACGCATCTGATGGCGATCCAGTGGGGACATCTTCTGTTTTTAATATTAAATCCGTGCTTACGCTTAGCGCGCCTAATGGCGCGGAAGAGCTTAATGCCGGGGATGCAACTAATATTACTTGGACTAATACCGGCACAGTTAACAATGTTAAGTTAGAGTATTATAATGGCTCAAGCTGGGTAACGATTATTGAATCTATGGCTAATACTAATCCTACCAGCGGAGGGAGTTATTCCTGGACGGTTCCCACAACTTTGACTTCTTTAGCCAAGGTGCGGGTTTCAGACGTGGATTCAGGCCATCCTACCTCTAATGATGAATCAGACACGGTTTTTACTATTAAAGCTGGCTTTAGTTTAACTTCTCCGGCAAGCGCGGTAAATTGGGCAGTTAATGAAGCGCATAATATTACTTGGACTAATACTGCTACGGTTAGTCATGTGCGTTTATATTATGCCACGGAAGTGGATAGTTATGCCGCTTGGACCGAGATTACTTCCGGGGCTACCGCCAATACTAATACTTATTCCTGGACGGTATCAGATGCAATCTTGGCTGTGAGCCGTGACCCCCAGGATAATCCCATCTTAGCCGTAAAAGTTAAGGTAGTAGATTCAACCAGCGGAAACCCTGCTTCTTCTGTTGTCTCTAGCGCTTTCAATGTTCTCTATTATACCATTACTTTTTCGGTAAAGGATTCAGAAACTAGTTTTGACCTTTCCAGTTTAAGCGTAGCTTGTTCTTCTGGCTGGAGCGCCTCCAGCCGCACCTCCGGAGTAAATGCTAATCATAATTATCCTTACGGAAGTTATGTTACGGTTTGGTCTAGGGCTAATTATAATGATGCCAGCGTAAGCTGGGTGGCGGATTCATCCAAGACGATTAGTGTGGCGCTAACTAGCTCCACAGCAGATGTTATTGTTTACCATGTTTATTCTAATTTTACTTACGACGCGCTTAGCGAGGCTTTTAAAATTAACAGTTGGTTGGAAAAGACCGGCAAGGTGGTTGGTAATCCGGTTAACTGTACGATTACTATTTATGATAAAGACGGGCAAACCGTGCAAATTTTGAGCTCTTCGTCTCCAGATGCCAACGGGGTTTTTCGTACGGTTTGGGATATTACTGCCCCTGGCTTAGATGCCGGCTCAAGCTATTTTGCCAAAGTAGAGATTCGTTCCCTCGGCGGCAACACATATTCTAGCCACGTGGTTTATTCCTTTACTCTTCCGCAAACCGTCGAGCTTTCGGCAATAGGCACCAGAGTTTCGGCGATTCAGGATAGCGTTGGTTCAGGTTTAGGGACTAATGTTTCGACAATCCAGGCTAGCGTTGGTTCAAGTTTAGGCACTAATGTTTCGACAATTCAGACTAGCGTTGGTTCAAGTTTAGGCAGTAATGTTTCGGCAATTCAGTCCAGCGTCGGCAGCGGCTTAGGGGTAAAGGTGGATAATTTACAAACTGATGTTAACTTACTTAAGACCGCGGTGGGCGCAACTGAAAATACAACTTTATATTCTAGTGTAGGCACATTGATTAGTGAAATCGGTACTGGAAATATCTCTTCGATTAAGAGTAATACTGACAGTTTGATTGGGCAGGGGTTGGGAAGTTTAAGCACTAATGTCAGCGCGATTAAGGCTAAGACCGATAATATTAACTGGGATGATATTGGAAGCATTAAAACTAAAACTGATACTGTTGCTTGGACTGATATTGCCGGTATTAAAACCAAAACTGATGCTATAAATTGGAGTGATGTTACAACGGTTAAATCCAATTTAAGCACTCTTAGCACGACAGTGGATACTTTAGCCGCTAAAATTGATACTATAAATACTAATGTTACAAGTATTAAAAGTATTGCTGGGACAACTTCAGATACAGTTTCAGCAAGTACCATCTACGGGAAACTACAGGGAGCAGCTTCAAGCGCAAGTTCTGTATCCGACGGCTGGAGCGGCAGGACAGCCGCGGATATAATTGGGTATATTGATAATTTAGAAAATTATTTAGGCACGCCGAATGATGCTGCCGGGCAGAATACTGCTTTTGGCAAGATCGCCAGCCTTTCAACTGTAGCCGGGAATGTTGATACTGTAAAGAGTTATTTAGGCACGCCAAATGATGCTGCCGGGCAGCGCACTGTTTTTGGCAATATCGCTGATGTTTCGGCGAACACAGGCGAAATTGCTTCGGTTTATACCGCGGCAACTAATGCTTATACCGAGGCGCAAGATTTACGTGATGAGCTGGCTTTTGAGGGTAAATCGGATAGCGCCTATGGCATGGCCAATGCCCTTAAGGGTTCGGTTGAGGAGATCAAGGAAAAGTTAGACGAGGCAATGAATAAATTAGGCGATACGCAGATAAATGAAGTAGTGGCTTCAGTTGAGGAAGCTAAAGACGCGTTAAAGCAGGCAGCCCAAGCCACAGGGGCGCAGGCAGCGTTAAGAGAGGCTGCTCGTCCAGCGGCAAGCGCGAATAATTTAGAATCTTTGCGCGATGAGGTAACAGAAATCAAAGCTATGCTGCAGGCAGTTAAGGCGATAGTGGAGAAACAGGAAGAGCCGGTAGTTAAGTCGTCGTTTGGAAATGAATAAAAGATTGCTTCGTCGCCTGCGGCTCCTCGCAATGACACCTACTTGGTCTTGCGCTTGGCTATTTTTTCTTTCTTTAGTTTTTACTCAAGATGCTTCTGCGGCTGTAAAACTGAAATTGTCTTTAACTAATCCTTCTATTACAGAAGAAAAGATAATGCCGCTTAAATCTTACTTGCCCAAAGAAGTAGAGCCGGAGATGGTTTTAGATAAGGGCAGCCTGCAAATAGGTTACGATTACAGAACCTCTTTATATTATGTTTATCAGGAAGCTAAGCTTAAACCGCAAGAGACAGTTATTTTTGAAATTACACTGAAAGATATTTGGTTTATCCCTGAAGAAGAGCTAACTGCCTTGGAGCTTCATGTAACTAAACTTATCCCGCTATTAAAAGGCGCTAGTTCCGAACAGGCGAAGATTTTAGGCGATAGCATCATTACTAGGTTACGCAGTATAAAAGAAGGGCAGGCTTCAGGGGAAGTGAGCACAGAGGAACGCTTTAGCGCTTATGAAATAAATATAGGCGCTCTTAAAATGATAAAAAAAGACATTGCTACTTTGGAAGACTTAGTTTTAATCGCAACCGGGGGCCTGCCGGATAAAATCAGGCTGGGAGAAAGCGGCGATGAGCCTGTAATATCTGCCAAAGAAATGATTGCCGGCTTAGATTTAGAAAATTCAGCCGTAGTTAAATTTGGAATAGAAGTATCCAATCCTTCTACTCAACCCAAGGTTACTCCAGTAAAATTATATCTTCCAGCAGAAGTTAGTTCCCAGTATATTGTTGATGCTGACGGCCTGGAGATAGGCTATGATTATAAAAAGGCGTTATGCTATGTTTTTAAAGACAGCATATCCCTTGCGCCGAAAGAAGATAAGAAGTTTATCGTCAGAATTAAAGATATTTGGGTGATTCCCGAGGAGCGTATATTAGAGCTTAAAACGCGGATCAAAAATTTAAAGGGGGCCTTAGTAGAAAATACTGAATATTCCAGCCAGGCAGGTATTTTAGCGGATAAAACTATTGCCCTGCTAGATGAGATTTTAGCTATTCAGGGAATTCAGGCTTCAAGCGTTGAGTGGCATATCGGCGATTACCGCGGGAACTTGAAAAAGTTTGCCAGCACTAAAAGAGAAATGCTGAAATTAGAGGCACTTTTGTCGCAGATAGGGGCTAGGCCCGCGGAAACTTTTAAGGCAGAAGATATTGCCGTAGGCAAAGAAGCTAAGGCAGGGCAAGGTTCTTCTCCAGAAAAAACCAGTGAGCTGGTGCGCGGCGCTAGGGGTTTGAAATTAGTTGCCGGCACTTTTTTTAGAGGCAAGGCCCCTACTGTTACTACTACCTGGGGAATTATTTGGGTAATTATTATATTTCTAGGGGTAATAAGCTTTCTTTTTTTTATCCTTTGGTGGTTACAAGCTAGGAAGTAAAATAGAGGGGGCTGCTTGCGAAATTCAATTGGAAAGAGCTGATGTTAAAAGTTACTATTTTAAATCCTCGGCGCACAGTATATGAGGGAGAGGCCAGCAGTGTTTTTCTTCCCGGAGACTTAGGGGAATTTGAGGTTTTAGAGTTTCATAAGCCGGTAATCAGTTTGCTTAGGCAGGGTGAAATTATTATTGACGGTAAACACTCGGTAGCCATAAAAAAAGGCATTGTTAGAATGCGCAGTGATGAGTTAGTCGCGTTAGTAGAGGAGTAAGGTGAATGCGTAATTTTATTATTATTTTAGTTATGTTGGTAACTATCCTTGGGCCCTCGGCAGTTATTGCTTCTATTGGTTATGCCAGCATTAAGGCCTTAGGCAGGAATCCATCAGCCGCGCCCAAAATCATGATCGCGATGATTATCGCTTTAATTTTCTCCGAGGCTATCGCGGTGATCGCGCTTTTAATATTATTCCAATTATTCGGAAGATAATATGTTAATTGCCCAGCTTATTATTATTCAAATTATTACTTTTGCCGCGTTGGTTTTCGTGATGCGCCAGCTTATGTATAGCGCTTCTTTCAAAGAGACAGAAAGGCTGCGGGTTTTAAGCGAAGAAAGCGCGAAAAAAAATCAGGAATTAGCCGCCAAAATAGAGGAGGCAGAACATAATTACCAAGAAAAAATATCTAAGGCGGAATATGAGGCTAAAGAATTAAAGCTGCATATTGAAGAAGAAGCGAGAAAATCCAAGGAGGAAATTTTAAAGGCGGCGAAACAGGAAGGCGATAACGTTTTAAACGCCGCGTTAAATGCTAAAGATAAGATGCGTGAAGAAGTGGAAGACCAGGTGCACCAAAAAAGTATTGGCATAGCTTTAGAGATTATTGGGATAGCCTTATCCGCCGAGAATTATTGCCAGCTTCACGAGGGATTAGTTGAGGAGGCGCTTGGCCAAATCGCGAAAATTGATAAAGCCATTTTGCAAGTAAATACTGAGCGAGGAGAGCTGCTCACTGCTTATGAGTTGGGGCAGGCGCGGATAGAAAAGATCAGTAATATTATTTCTTTAGGGCGAGGCAAAAAAATCTCTTTAACAGAAAAAGTTGATCCGAGCCTGATTGCCGGTATCGCGATTAAATTAGGCAGTTTAGTGATTGATGCCAGCCTAAAAGCGCGGCTTCAAAGGTCAGTGCAGGAATTGCAGGCAAAATAATTATGAGTATTCAGGCGATTGATATTTCCGAAAGAGGCAAAGTTATAGAGATAAAAGGAAGTATCGCGAAAGTTGGTGGTTTAGACAGTTGTGTTAACGGCCAGTTATTAGATATGACCCCGAATGTTAAGGGGTTTATTATGGGGTTTAATAATGGCGTGGCCTTAGTGCTTCTTTTAGGTAAAATTGAAGAGGTTAGGATTGGGCAGGAGATATCGGCTAAGAGGGAGGAGTTTAGAATACCAGTAGGAGATAATTTTGTGGGTAGGGTAGTCAGCGCCTTAGCTACGCCTTTAGATGGAAAAAGCCCGCCAATAACCGATACTTTCTATCCGCTTTTTCGCGACGCGCCTTCGGTTTTGGCGCGCGCGCCGGTTAATGAAACTTTTGAAACCGGGACCTTTATTATAGATACAACTACGCCTATTGGCAAGGGCCAGCGCCAGCTGATCCTTGGCGATCGTATGACCGGTAAGACTACCATAGGCATAGATGCTATTTTAAATCAAAAAGGCAAGGGCTCAATTTGTATTTATTGCTGTATAGGGCATGCCTTGCGCTCTTTAGAGGGTATTGTAAAGTTATTAAAGGAAAAGAGAGCTTTTGATTATTCGATCGTAGTTTCGGCTACTGCCTCTACTGCCAGCGGAGAACAGTACCTGGCGCCCTATACTGCCTGCACTCTGGGCGAATATTTTATGTATAGCGGCAAGGATGTATTTATTGTTTTTGATGATTTAACTAAACATGCCTGGGCTTACCGGCAAATATCTTTGCTTTTAGAGCGCCCGCCGGGCAGGGATGCTTATCCGGGGGATATTTTTTATTTGCATTCGCAATTAATGGAGCGCGCGGCAAAATTAATTTCCGTGGATGGCGTAAAAGGCGGGTCAATGACATTTTTTCCGATTGCCGATACTTATCAGGGCGATATTACTAGTTACGTTACTTCCAATATTATCTCCATGACCGATGGGCAAATCTTTTTAAATGCTTTGTTATTTAATCAAGGTTTTGCCCCGGCGGTGGACTTAGGATTATCGGTTTCCAGAATTGGCAGTAAAGCTCAATTTCCCGTGATTAAAGAGTTAAGCGGGATGCTGCGCTTAGAGTATCTTAAGTATAATGAATTACTTAAAGTCTCTAAGCTTAAAGCGAATCTTTCCGAAAGTTTAGTCCAACAGCTGCGCCACGGTGAAATTATCCAAGAGCTGTTTATGCAAGATAAAAATACGCCCTGGACTTTTGAAGAAGAGGCGCTTTTTTTATACGCCCTGCGCAGGAATGTTTTGGATGTCCTGCCTAAAGATGATGTAGAGCGTTTTAAACGGGGAATCTTAAAATTTGCCCGGGATAAATACCCGCAGTTAATGCTGGCGTTATTGCAGGAGAAGAAGCTTACTCCGGAAATACGTAAAGGCCTAGATGAATGTTTGATTGCTTTCTTTAAAAATCTTGGTGTATTTCAGAAACAGGAAAAGGCTTAAAAGATGCAGACCGTCCAAAAGCTTAAGAAAGAGTTAGAATTAAACAGCGAATTGATTAATCTTTTAGATGTGCTTAAGAGCGTGGCTGCTTCTGAGTACCACATCTTAGAAAAAAAGAAAGATGATTTTACTAAATTTCTTGATACTTTTAAAGATTTTTTTCAGATGATGGATTTTAGTTCTTTAACGCATGCTTTTGCCAGCGGAAAAGGGAATTTAGGCATTATTTTGATTACCTCTGACGAAGGGTTTATGGGCGGTTTAAATAGCCGGGTAATTAATATGGGTTTGGATTATCCCGGGGCAAGTGACGCGCGTTTTATCGTGATTGGTGAGCGCGGGGCAAGCTACCTTAAAGGATGCGGTTTTGAATTTACTGCTTTTGCCGGTATCCGGGAAGATAAAATGTATGAAAGCGCAATAGCCTTAAAAGAACATATTGTTAAAGAGGCATTAGCCGGAAAATTCGGGCGGCTAATCCTGGTTTATCCTCGGTCTATTTCTTTTACCGCCCAGAGGGTGGATGTCCTCAAAATCCTGCCGGTCAGCGAGCTATTTGAAAAGAGGGAAATTTTTAGCGGCGAGGTAATTTTAGAATCGGCCTTTAATAATATTATTGAATATTTACTGGAGGCTTGGATTATTGAAAAATTACTGATGGTTTTTCAGGATAGTAAACTTTCGGAATTTTCCTGCCGCACTGTGCGTTTAGAGGAAAGCCATCAGGTTTTAACTGAAATAGGCACCGCGCTGCAGCTTAAATATTTTCGTCAGCGGCGCAGTGTTGTCGATAAGCAGATGCGCGAGACCTTCTCTACTCAGCTGATCCGCAAAACCAACCAACTTAAAAACAATGGATAATTTAAAAATAGGCCGGGTAGTTTCTGTGCAGGGGCCGGTAGTAGATGTTAAATTTACGGCTGAAGAATGCGTGCCTAATCTTTATGAAACAATATTAATTAGGACTTTTGACGGCCGTAAAATTATTTTAGAGGTAGTTGAGCATTTGGAAGGCAATCTCGCCCGCTGTGTGGCATTAAGCTCGACCTTGAATTTGCAATATAATGCTCTAGCCCAGCCGCAAGGCTCTTGTGTAAGGATTCCCGTCGGCCAGGAAGTTTTTGGCCGGATTATCAATGTTATCGGAGAGCCAATTGACGGTAAAGGGCCACTAGTGACCAAAGAAACCGTGCCGATTAGAAAACCCGCGGCTAAAATAAGGTTAAATCCCGATAAAATGGGCCAGAGCGGGGTGCAGGTTTTAGAAACCGGGATTAAGGTTTTAGATTTATTAGCCCCTTTAATTAAAGGCGGCAGAACCGGTATCTTAGGTGGGGCGGCTTTGGGCAAGAGCGTGCTTATTCTAGAAATAATCCATAATATTATTAAGAAACATGAAGGGGTTTGCGTATTTGCCGGAGTAGGCGAGCGTATCAGGGAAGGTAATGAATTGTATTTTGATTTTGCCCAGCAAGGGCTTTTGAATAAAATCATGGTAGTTTTTGGCCAGATGAATGAGCCGCCAGGCGCGCGTTTTATCGCCGCGCACAGCGGTGTCAGTTTGGCGGAATATTTACAGGATTTAAATAATGATGTTTTATTCTTTGTGGATAATATTTATCGGTTTGTGCAGGCCGGCTCCGAAATATCTACGCTTTTAGGAAGAGTCCCTTCAGAAACCGGATATCAGCCGACTATGGCTTCCGAGGTCAGCGAATTTCAGGAAAGAATTTGCTCTAAAGAAGGGGGCGCGATTACCGCCATAGAAGCAGTATATGTGCCGGCGGATGATATGACTGATCCGGCAGTAGTTACTATATTTAGCTATCTGGATGGAGTCCTAGCTTTGTCCCGGGAAAAAATTCAGCTTGGCCTTTATCCGTCGGTTGACCCTTTATTATCTTCTTGCAGTAACTTAGACCCGGATATTGTTGGCAAAGAGCATTTTAATACGGCTAAGGACGTTTTGCGGATATTTAATAAATACGAAGAGCTGCGCCGCATAGTTACGGTTATTGGTATTGAAGAACTTTCAAAAAGCGACCGGCAGCTTTTTGAGCAGGCCAGAAAGCTGCAGAATTTTTTAACCCAGCCGTTTTTTGCTGCCGAGGGTTATACTGGAAGGCCAGGCCAATATGTAACTATCGAGGAAACTATAAGAGGCTGTAGCCAGATTATTCTTGGCCGCTTGGATCAAGTCCCGGAAGAAAAATTTTATATGATCGGCAATATTGAGCAGTTGGAGGTAAAATAAATGGCTTTGCGCTTAGGCGATATTCTAGTCGAGAAAAAGCTGATTACCGCGCAAGAATTGGAATTAGCGGTTAAAGAGCAAGAGCGGTCTAATAAGCGTTTAGGGCAGATTTTAGTCGAGATGAAGTTTATCGGCGAGAAGCGCATGCTCGAAGCTTTAGCTGGGCAGCAGGGATTAAAATTTTTAGAGCTTAAGGATATGAAGGTTGATGAGAAAGTGATTAAGAGCGTCCCGGCAAAATTAGTCTGGCATTATAAAATTATGCCCATCGCTATAGAAGGGAATGTTTTAACCGTGGCGGTGGCGGATCCTTTTGATATGTCGCCGTTAGATGATTTGGAAACGCATTTAGGCTATCGGGTGGAAAAAGCCTTAGCTCCCTTTTTAGATATCACGGAAGCTATTCGTACCTATTATGGAGTGGGCGCGGATACTATCGAGCGGATATTGTCGGAGCAGCCGCGCGAGGAAGGATACATCGAGGCAGGTAAGCAAGAACACGTGGAAAATTTAGAAAAAATGGCGGAAGACGCCTCAGTGGTCAGGTTGGTTAATCAAATCTTGCAGCAGGCGATTAGCCAGCGCGCCACCGATGTGCATATTGAGCATTTTCGTAATGAATTATCTTTGCGTTATCGTCGGGATGGCATCCTTTATGATATGCAGGCGCCTAAAGACGTGAAATACCTTTATACCGCGATTATTTCGCGGGTAAAAGTAATGTCAGGTTTAGATATTATTGAGCGCAGGCTCCCCCAGGATGGCCGGGCTAAGGTGCGCATCGCGGATAAAGAATATGATTTGCGTATTTCGATTATCCCTACTCTTTATGGGGAGAATATAGTGATTAGAATTCTACCTACCTCGATGTTATTTAGTTTATCGGAATTGGGATTAGCGCCTAAGGATTTGGGAATTATTGAACAATTATTGGCTAGGCCTTACGGGATTATTTTTGTTACTGGGCCAACTGGCAGCGGAAAAACCACCACTTTATATACCTGCTTGAACCGGCTTAATTTGCCGGAAAGAAAGATTGTTAGTATTGAGGATCCTATTGAATATGAAATGAAAGGCATCTCTCAGATACAGGTAAATCCGGCTATTGGTTTAACTTTTGCCCGCGCTCTAAGGAGCATCTTAAGGCATGATCCGAATATTATCATGTTAGGAGAGGTTAGAGACACGGAAACCGCGGATATTGTTATCCAGACCGCGCTCACCGGGCATTTAGTTTTTTCTACTTTGCATACTAATGATGCCGCTAGTGGAATTACCCGGCTGATTGATATAGGTGTTGAGCCCTATTTAATTGCTTCGTCAGTAGAAGCTTTTATTGCCCAGAGGCTCTTGCGCGTGCTTTGCCCAGATTGTAAAGAACTTTATGTGGTAGAGGATATCGAGTATGAAAAACTAAAGTCACTCGGCCTGAAGGCTGAAAGTAAAGGTTTAAAATTATACCGGGCTAAAGGCTGCCGGGCGTGCGGCCAGACCGGTTTTTCCGGGCGCATCGGCATTTATGAAATTTTATTATTAGACAATGAAATTAAAAAATTGATTTTACAAAAAACTTCTTCTAATGTAATAAAAGACCGGGCGATAGAATTAGGGATGCAGGTTTTAAGGGATGACGGATGGAGTAAGGTTCTAGCCGGCATAACTACCCCGCAAGAAATAATGCGGGTAACCCATACAGAGGAGATTAAGGAATAATGCCTTCCTATATTTATACTGCTAAGAAAGGGCCACAGGAGATTATTAATGGACGGATAGAAGCGTCTTCGCAGGAAGAGGCAGTGAATAGCCTTATTGAGGCGGGTTTATTTCCTTTAGAGGTTATTGACGCGCGGGGCAGGGTTAAGGCTAACCGTTATCTGCGGCAGGTTGTGATTAAAAGGCGCGACGCGGATATTTTTATTCGTCAATTATCCAGCCTCTTGCGCTCTGGCGTGCGCATACTTAATGCTTTATATTTGATCGCGCAGCAGACAGAGAACAGAAATTTGCAAGATGTAGTTTTTGATTTGGCGCAGCAGATCAAAGAAGGCGCGTCATTCTCTGAAGCTTTGAGTAAATACAAAAATATTTTTGACAATTTATGCATTGGCATGATAAAAACAGGGGAAAAAGGCGGAGTCTTAGATAAGGTTTTATTGCAGTTGGTGGAATACCGGCAGGCCCAAGATGAGACGCGGCGTAAATTGCAGCTGGCGATGGCATATCCTTTGTTTATCCTCGCCGCTGGAGTAGCTACTGTTTTTATTATGCTGATTTTTTTCCTGCCTAAATTGACCGTTGTTTTTAAAGGATTAAATCAGGAGCTTCCTTTGCCCACGCAGATCTTAATTAATTTAAGTAATTTTAGTTCTGCTAATTGGCATTGGTTTTTGATATTTTCCGTATTATTAATCGTTGTTTTTGCACGCCTTAAATCCAGCGGCAGAAAGAAGTTCTTACTGGATATTATTAAATTGCGCATTCCTTTGATAAAAAAATTTATTTTGAATTCTGAAATAGCCAGATTTTCCCGGGCCCTGGCCATGCTTTTAAAAAATGGGATTTCGGTCCAAGAAAGTTTAAGTTTGGCCACCGAGGCATTGGATAACCAGGCTTTAAAAAATAAACTTTATCTAGCTAAAGAGGCAATTCTTAGCCAGGGGACTGCCTTTTGGTATAGTTTTCAGAAAATAAATATTTTTCCTGTTTTCGTCATAAATATGATTGCTGTGGGCGAAGAAAGCGGGAAGTTAGCGGATTCGCTACTGGAGATAGCTGATACCTACGAAAGAGAAGTAGAGCAACAGATAAAGATTATAACTTCGCTACTGGAGCCTGTGTTAGTGTTGGCAGTAGGCTTAGTAATTGGGTTTATTGTTTTTGCCATGCTTTTGCCGATATTTAATATTAATGTCATAGCTAAATAGGAGAAGCAAAAATGAAAGATTCTGTAATAGTTAAACTTTTCGAAACATCACTTGGTGTCATTGCGAGCCCGAAGGGCGAAGCAATCTTTGTTAGATTGCTTCGTCGCCTGCGGCTCCTCGCAATGACACGAACATCTCTCAGGGCTGAACAAAATTTTCAAGGTTTCACTCTTATTGAAATTATGGTAGTAGTAATAATTATCGCGGCTTTAGCGGCAATGATTGTGCCGCGGCTTTCCGGCCGGTCAGAACAGGCTAAAGCGGCCATTGCTAAGGCAGATGTTTCTTCAAGCATAGCCACGGCTTTAAAGTTATATGATTTGGACAACAGCCAGTTCCCGGCTACCGAACAAGGATTAAGCGCTCTTCTGGCAAAACCTAACGGCGTACTTAATTGGAATGGCCCGTATTTAGAGAATAAGCCGATTGATCCCTGGGGGCGGATGTATCAATATAAGTATCCGGGAGAGCATAATAGATTAAGTTATGATTTATATTCTTTAGGCAAAGACGGCTCAGATGGCACGGAAGATGATGTCAGAAATTGGGAATAAAAAATCCGGATTTACCTTAATTGAGGTATTATTAGCGGTAGCTATATTTAGTATCGGTATAGCGGGAATATTAGTTTCATATGTGCATTTGTTAGATGCTTTGCGGCTTAGCCAAGAAACTATTTGCGCGAATTATCTTTTAAAAGAGGTTATGATTCAGGTAGAAGAAGAATCTTTGGAGGGCCCTGGGCTTTTAGAAGGTGTAAAAGAAGGCAATTTTGGCGCGCCTTATTTGGATTATAGATGGATAAGGGAGATTACTGCTTCCGGTGAAGTTGGTTTAAATCAGATAAAGGTGGTTGTTTTTAATAAGCGGCACCGGGAAAGAAAACTGAGTATTAATAGTTATGTGGAAAGCAAAAAGAAAATTTAATTCAGGTTTTACTTTAATAGAATTAATGGTTGTTGCTTCCATATTAGTTATATTAACTATAGCCGTATCTTCAGCTTTTTTAGCTGGCCTTAATGTTTATAATCGCGCGCGTTCATTTGCCGCCGGGCAGGCGGATATTTTACTTGCTTTTGAGAAAATGGAGCGTAACTTCAAAAACTCTGTGAGTATCTTTGGGAAAAAATATGTTTTTGAGGGCAAGAAACTATCTTTTCCCATTATAACCCGAGAGGTTGATACAAAAGGAAAAGAGAATATTGTTTTGAGCGAAGTAGTTTATTATTTTGATTATCAACAGAAAGCTATCCTTGAGCAATATCAGAATTCCCTTGAGGCGAGAAAACTTGCTTCGGCGGAAGATTTAGCTTTTAGTTATTGTTCTTTTAATCCGGTTAATAGAAAGTGCGTTTGGGGAAGTTTTCCCGGGGATGGCCTTACGCTTCCGCGGGGAGTTAAGATTAAGATTATTTTTAAAGATAATACAGGTATAGGCGTTTTAGAAAGAACTGTATTTATGCCGGTTGGCGGGTAAATATGAAATCCAAGGGTAGTGTTTTAATTGTGGTGTTGTGGCTGTTGTTTTTTTTGGGAATGTTAGCTTTGGCGATTAATAAGTATGTTTTTAGCCAACTAGATTTGGCGGCGAAATTAAAAAATAGAGCCAAGGTTTATTATTTAGCAGCTGCCGCGGGAAAATTGGCAATGTTAGAAGTAGATAAAAATAAAGAGGCAGTTTATGACGCGCTTAATGACGCTTGGAGCTCGAGCAATAATCCCGCAAGAGAAATTATTTTAGCGGATGGAAGTTTTAAATATGAGATTACGGATGAAGAGAGCAAGATTAATATAAATACCGCGCCAGAGTGGCTATTAAAAAATCTTTTTCTAAACTTGGCTCAAGTAGACGAGAAAGAAGCTGGCGCGTCTGCCGCGGCGATTATAGATTGGCGCAAGAACAATGGCTCTTTTAGGGTTAAAGAAGAATTGCTTTTAGTTAAAGGCATAACCCAGGAAATTTATGCTAGATTTCAGGATGAAATTACCGTGTATAGCAGCGGCATGTTAAATATTAATACAATGGATAAAGTGGTTTTAAGCAGTTTAGGCTTAGAATCTTCTTTGGTAGATAGAATTATAAGTTTTCGTCAAGGCAGCGATGCAAAAGCAGGGACATCCGATGATAATATTTTTAATAATAGCGCAATGATCTTAAGCCTTTTAGCGCAGAGTGAGAAACTTTCTGAAGGCCAAAGGCGGCAATTAGGGGATATTTTAAGCAGCGGTTTTATTGGCGTGCGTTCTTTGAATTTTATGGCGCGCGCTCGAGGGTATTACGGCCACGCCAAAGCCGCGGCTTTAATCGTTTTTGTTTTTGACCGGGATAAGATAATAAAATATTGGAGCCAGTTATGAGCCGCGCGCTAGTAACAGTTGAGATTGGGAATGATTGGTTAAAAATAGCAGAAGGTAAATCTTTAGGCAAGGGCGAATTTGCTTTTAGGTTTAATTTTACTAAACTTGCCCAGATTAGCGGCTCTGTTTCTAGCGCGGCCTCCAACATATTCCGGGAAATGAAACTTAGTAAGTCAGAGGCCCTAATTTATATCCCTCGGCAATTAGTTACGGTGCGCATTTTGGATTTTCCTTCAGTAAATCCTAAGGAAATAGCGGAAATGGTTAATTTCCAGGTGGGTAAGCAAACTCCTTATTCAAAAGAAGAGGTTGTCTCGGCGCATAAGATTATCGGCAGTGATAAAGAAGGCTATACTAAGGTTATTTTAGTTATTGCTAAGAGCAGCATTATTAATGAGCGGTTAGAAATATTAAAGTCTTTGGGCATCCGGCCAAAATTAGTGGGCTTAAGCACGGAAGCGGTGTGCAATTGGTTTAACGTGGTTTGCGCCGCGCAAATTAGCCCGAGTTATCAAACCGTAATTATTTTGGATATTGATTCTAATTATTCGGATTTTATCGCGCTGCGCAAAGGCAAATTAGTCTTTACTAGAAGCATCCTTATGGGGGCAAACCGCCTTTTAGGCGAACTTAAGGATTGGCAGGATAATTTTATAGAAGAGCTAACGCATTCTCTACAGCTTTACCGTGATGAAGAGAAAGATGTTAAAATCGATAGAATATTTTTAACCGGCTCAGCTAAGCAGATTAAGGAGCTAGATAATCTTTTAGCCGCAAAATTAGATATTCCGGTAACAGTTATCGCGGCGCAAAACGGCTTATCCGCGAATAAAGGGCTTACTTTATTGGAAGAGGAGCAATTCCGCGCGTTTTCCGTTACCGCCCTCTTAGGAAGTATCTTTAGGCGGCAGGATTTAGAGATTGATTTATCCGGTTCACACTTGCGTATTCAGAGGATGCTGGAGATAAGAAGAAAGCAATTGACCCTTAGCGGGGCGCTGGCAGGTTTTATCGTGACCTTATTATCGATTAGCCTTTTGGTAAATGTTTATAACCAGCGCGCGTATTTATTGTTGTTAAAAAGCGATATTGCCAAGATTGAAAATGAGGCCAAGGAAGTTGAGAAGGCGCGCAGCGGAATAAGTTTAATTGAAAAACGCTTAGACGCGAAAGGCTCAGCGGTCAATATTCTTAAAAATATTCATCAGCTTCTTCCGCCGCAGGTATATTTATCTAGCTTGGATATCGAGGAGTCGAATAAGATTATTTTAAAGGGCCGCGGCTTGGCGATGTCGGATATTTTTAACTTGGTGACTATACTGGAAAAGTCGCGTTTTTTTAAAAATGTGAAAAATACCTATACCACTACTAAGAAGGAAGATAATACGGAATTTACGGAATTTGAAATTACTGCCAATATTC
Source organism: Candidatus Omnitrophota bacterium (assembly GCA_043808405.1). Classification (GTDB taxonomy): domain Bacteria; phylum Omnitrophota; class Gorgyraeia; order Gygaellales; family Profunditerraquicolaceae; genus JAZDEX01. The sequence goes on from JAZDEX010000050.1 coordinate 16,085, forward strand.
AGGGGTAATAATGGGGCCATTTAATAAATTTTCTTCCAAAGAGAAGCTCGGGTTGGCTATAGCCGCGATTTTTATCTTGGTGGTATTTTTAGACCGGGCGATTATCGGGCCGATTAATAATAGGGTTAAAGAGATTAACCGAGAAATTCATTTAAGCGAAAAACAATTAGAGCGCTACGTTCGGCAGGTCCGGCACAAAGGTTTGATTAGCCAAGAGTACGCGAAGTATAAGCAGCAGATCAAAAAAGTTGGCACGGATGAAGAAGAAACCGTCAGGATTTTAGCGGAAATAGAGGCTTTAGCCAGTAAGTTAGGCGTGCGTTTGGTTAATGTTAAGCCGCGGCCTTGCCTGCAGATAGAGTTGGGAAAAGAATATTCCGTGGAAGTAGAGGCAGAAGCGGATATGGGGGCGCTAGCGAATTTCTTCTACCAGCTAAACGCGTCAGAGCAGCTGCTGCGTATAGAAAAATTAAGCTTAGTATCCAAAGATAAAAACTCATCTGCCTTAAAAAGCCTAATCCTGGTAACAAAAATAGTAATAGATTAAATATAGAATGATAGGGCAAAAAAAGAATAAATCAAATAATTTAAGGGCAGTTAGAAAGGGCTTAAGGTCAACTGTTTCCGGAGAGGTGATAGATGTGGAAAAAGGCTGGCCGCCTCCCTGGGTGGTCAGTTGGGCGGATATGGTGACTAATCTGATGTGTTTTTTTATTATGTGGTATGCCCTTACGATAATGAAATACCCTAAAGAATTTATTTCTTACAAGGCAACAAGTACAGGCGCTGAGGCGGCAAAGGCAAGGGAAATTATTAAGGCCTACGAAATTCTTCTCCAGCAGACTAAGATTGATAAGATAGCAGCGGGAGATAAAATTGAAGAACTTAGCGCGCAAACTCAAAAGAGTAGCGCTGTGTTGGTAGGATTAAGGAAATTTTTAGACGAGAATAGCCTTTCCAGTAAGGTGGACTTAAATTTAAAAGGCGATGAAATTGTCATTACGCCATTAGATGATTTATTTTTTGATAAAGGCAAAGCAGATATTAAACCACAGAATCAGCTGCTCTTAGAGCGGATAGCTGCTATTTTTAGGGCCAATCCCGCCATGATTAAGATTGAAGGCTATACTGACGATACCCCTATTCTGCCGTTTAGTTATTATAAGTATTCTGATAATTGGCAGCTTTCTACAGCGAGAGCGGTGAGCGTAGCCAGATTCCTTATCGATAAACAAGGTATTACTCCCCAGATGATCATGGTTTCAGGTTACGGCCCTTTAAAACCGGTTGCCCCTAATTCCGATTCCCTAAATCGCGCTAAGAACCGCAGGGTCGAGATCCATATGGTAATAGGCAATGGAAATTCCGGGGCCTTGAATAAGAACAATAATAATAAAAAAGATGAGAAGAATAAAGAAGCCTAAACCCAAAGAACTTTCTTTGGATGATTATTGGCCGCCTAAATGGTTTTTGAGTTTTTCAGACATGGTGACCCTGCTGATGACATTTTTTTTGCTTTTGGCAACAATGGTAATCCTTAAGATCCCCATGGATGCTATCGATATCGGAAAAGGAAAGATCACGGTTAAGGATAAGGTCCCGCTTACCAAGGCAGAAATAGCAAAATTAAAAGATATTATGAAGCTTGATGTTAAGACAGTGGAGGTAATAAAAAAAGTTTCAAAATTACCAGATGCGCAAATTAAAAGCCTTATCAAAACTGATGAAACGGTTAAACTTTATGATAAGCTAAGTGAGTTTATTAAAAATAAAAACTTGAATGGCCAGATACAAGTTGAAAAAATAGGCGGGAATATAAATTTAAATATTGCCTCGGCAATTCTTTTTAAAAAAGGAAGGTATGATTTGTCTGGCAGCGCTAAAGAAATTGCTGATCTGTTGGCGGAGTTTATCAAGGCCTACCCTTCAAAAATAATTATTGAAGGCCATACAGACAATCAGCCCATAAACACACCGGAGATTCCGTCTAACTGGGAGTTATCTGTGGCCCGGGCAAATAGCTTTATGAGGTATCTTGTGGAAAATCACGCTTTATCGCCTAATATAATCGAAGCTGTTGGGTATGGGGAGTACGCGTCTATTGTTCCTAATGATAGCGAAGAAAACAAGGCGCTTAATCGAAGATTAGTAATAAAAGTGTTGCCGCTTTAGCTGTTTTCTAAAGAAGCCCTCTTTACCAGATTATTCCTTTTATATGCGCTTTTAATTTCTCATTAATAATTTGGGAATTATTTCCGGCCTGGATAGACAATAAGCCTACGATAATTAATTCTCTTAAGATGGCAACTTTATGGAAATAAGTATGTATTTTTCCGGCAATAGGCAGGCAGATAATTCCGGCGACAATAACGCCATAAAAAGTAGCCACAAGCGCAAGCGCCATGGCCGGGCCGATGGTCGAGGGGTCAGATAGCCCGCGTAACATCAGGATAAGGCCAACGAGTGTGGCGCCCATCCCGAACATCGGGGCATAGATAGAAGTAGTCCGCCATATGGTTTCTCCGTTAGTTTCTTCCGCGGCTTCGGTAGCCGAGGCTGCTTCCAGCACTTCAGCTGTATCCTCGGGGTCGGTGCCATCGGCTAGGAGGCTGGCGCCTAAATCTAATAGCGGGTATTTGCCTTGAGTGGTTTCTTCTTTTAAGCTAAGCATGCCTTCGCGCCTGGCTTTTACCGCCATTTTTACGATAATATCGATAACTTCTTGAGGCGGGTGAGGCGAATTTTTAAAGGCAAATTTAATTGAGCCCAAACCTTTCAATAATTCTTTAAATGAATAATTGGTTAAAAGCGCCGTAATGCTGCAGCCAACAACCATGGAGAAGGCGGGTAAATCAAAAAATAATTTTATTAAGCCTAAATGCCTGCCGAAATCAGTGATGTTTAAGAATAATATAATTCCAGCTAGTCCAAGCCCAAGAGCTGTTGAAAACATATCTATGCCTCCTTGTAAGCAAGCCCGGTTTTAAAGATTTCCTATAGGCCGGGAGAATATTTCTCGTTTATATTCAATGACTTTCTTGACTATTTCTTCGGCTTTTTCTTTCACAATAATCTTTTGGTCAGTAGTGAGCGTGATGATCGTATCAGGCGTGGCTTCTACATATTGAATTAATTCCGCGTTAAGCACGATCGTTTTTCCATCGCTGCGGGTTACTTTTATCATATTATTTTTCCCCTCCCCTAGCCCCTCCCACAAGGGGAGGGGAAACTTTCCTTTAGCCGCGTTTTAAGCTTATAGCTCCTTTTTTCTCAAGTTCGCGGATTTTCTCTAGTATTGATTTTTGAGCTTCTTTGGAGCTTTCCTTGCTCACCGCCGCCATTATTTCTAAGTCTTCTTTTAATATTGCCGCGCCGCGTTCAGTCATCGCGCTAAAAATTTTAGTTAAGACTTCTGGAGGGGCATGTTTTAAGGATAGCTTTAATGTATCTTTATCTAAGTTATTTAAAATAACCCCCAGGATTTTGCTATCTAACGCGGCAATATCTTCGAAGAGGAATAATTTGTCCCTGGTTTCTTTAGCTAATTCAGGATTATCCTTTTGCAATTTTTCAATCACCGTATGAATTATTTCGTCCGAGCTTACGTTTAAAATTTTAGCTAAAATGTCGCTGCCGGCGAGGTGCGCCATTCCGCTGGATTCTCTAACTATCCTAAGTTTATTTTCTAGCAGGCTGCGGACCGCTTGGACTATTCTTGGGGTAGTTTCTTTAATGCTGGCTACCTTGGTAAAAATTTCTAATTTTTTTTCCTCGGGAAGCGCGGAAAGGATTTCCGAAGATTTTTTAGGGCTGACATTGGCGATGATATGGATAGAATTTCTTCGTCTTCTCCCTCGGTAATGCTGATGATTTCCGGGCCGGATAGGTCGCTGTTAATCAGCCCAAAGGGTTTATCCGTGGGTTTTTCACCCATCATTTGTTTCTTTAGGAGATTGCCGATTTCGCCTAATTGCGAATCAACGTTTGTCCCGCCGATATTACTGCCTGCGCTTGTTCCGGCGCCACTGGTTTCAGCTGTGGATTGAGTGTGCGCGAGGATTTCTTTAATGTCTTCTAAAAGGTTGTCTATTTTGCCGCCTGTGTTTTTATCCGCGCCCTTGCCCTGAAGTTGTACGCTACTTAATTCTTTGGCTAATTTTTCTATTGAGTCTATTATGCGGTTTGTGCCTTCATCGCTTGTACCGACTTGGCCGCCTACGCTTTCTACTTTTGCCTTAGGTAATTTAATAAGGCCAATAATCAGGGCTACAATAACCCCCGCCAGTATCAGTAAGATCAGGAATATGCCCATGCCGACAAAAATATTTCTTTTTCCTATTTCTATTTGTTTTATTGAGAGCTGTTCGATGGGCATAAGCTGGCTGTCTCTCCAGGGGACAGGCTGGACTTCAAAGGTGTCTCCTCTTTTAGTATCTAATCCAATCCAGGCAGGGACACTTTCTTTAACCAGCTCAATTTTTTTCTTATCCATCTTGTCATCGATTAGTATTTTTATGGACATTTTTTTTATTTTTGAGTTTCTGCTGACTATATCGCTGGTTTGCTGCGCGCGGTTAAATTGCCGGGTAGGATTTTTAATAATGGCCATTCCCGAAAGGCCTTTAATTTCGGTAGTTTCCTCGCTGGCTAAATTATTTTCTTGATCGGCGCTGTCTTTGGCTACTGTGTCGGTTATGCTGGCAGTATTTTCAACTATGGTAAGCCTGACTTTAACAATAGCCCGCCCAGAGCCGATTAATCTTTCCATTAGGGATTCTATGCGCCTTGCCATATCTATTTCTAAAACAGTAGTATCAACATTTTGCGAAGTGTCTAATTCGGCGAAGATTAATTGCGGCAGGCAGAAAGAAAGGATAAGGATAAGGGTTGAAATTTTCTTGATCAATTTTAGTATTTCTCCTGGTTTGTCTGTGTATCTGGAGTCCTTAGAATAAGTAGGACCATATTGGGGTAGATAAGATGCGGGGAATATATTTGATCTCTATTAGTATGATAAAGTAGCAGCCATTTATAGGGGTCATTGTAAATTTCTTTTTTAGCGGCAATTTTCCAGAGCGACTCATTCTTTTTTACAATATAGATTTCAGTTGTAAGGGAAATTTTATTTTGCAGGGTTTGAATATCTTTTATAAGTTTTTTGACCTTTTCTTTTTCTATCCCGACTTGTTTTAGCGCGGTCTCAAGTTGAATTTTTAGTTTAAGATTTTCATCCTCTAGGCTTAATTCCATAGGATAATTCGCGGCAATTGCATGGTAAGAAGGTAAGGTGAGATTTAAGGCTAATAGCAGTATTCCTATAATAAGTAATAGGGTATTTTTTTGTTTTTTCATAGGTATCCTACAAAATATAGCAATAATACCAGGGCTTGTCAAATAAAATTTAGAGGGCATATTTATTTGAGCTAGCGGCCGCCGATATTAGAAGAATATGTTGACAACTCCTTATTTTTGAGATATATATAAATTAATTTGTTGCGTAAATAAACACCCCGCGCTAATTGGATTTGCGCGGGTGTGCCTTTGTTAGGCAAAGGAGAAGTATGCCTGTGGCAGGAGAAAAACCAGTTATCTTAGAGGTTGTGGCTAAAGAAAGTAAGGGTGGACAGCTCAAGGAAAGCCAAAGGCTATTCTTTTTAGTTTTAACAATTGTTGAGGCAGTTATAATTTTATTTCTTTTAAGTAATTTCTTTGGCTCTCAGAAAAAAATCGTTAATTTAAAATTAGATTTAAAGAAAACGCAGGAAGAGCTTATCCAAAAAGACCAGGCTTCAGCTAAAGAAATAGAATCCCTGCGCTTGGCCCAAAAAGAATTAAAAGATAAAATTGAAAATTTGACGGCAGCAAAAGCGGATGCCGAGGCAAAATTAAATGACGCTAAATTATCAGGGGATGAATTAAGCGCCGAATTTACGGCTGCTAAAAAAGAAAAAGAAGAGGCGCGTAAAGAATTTATGCTGCAATTAAGAAAGACTGAGTCTATGCTTTTAGCAAAGCTAGAAGCGGCGAATGAAGAGAATAACAGTTTGCAAAATAAACTCTTTAAGTTAACCACGCTTACTCAAGGCCAACAAGAAGAGCCCGTAGGCGTGGAATTAAAGAAAATCGTGGTTAAGCAAAAAGAAAAAAATGTATTAGAAGGCAAAGTTATGCGTATCGAGCCTCGTTACGGATTTATTATTTCTGATTTGGGAGAAAAGCAGGGGCTTAAGCTGGGCGCAAACGTGGATATCTATCGAGGCAAGATGAAGATTGCCGAAGCTAATATAAATGAAATTTATTCTGATATGTCATTTGCCACTATCGATAGAGAAAAAACAACAAGGACAGTTGCTAGAGGCGACAAAGTTATATTTAAATTAATTCCTTCCGAAGTACTAAAATAATAGAACAGTTTGTGTCATTGCGAGGAGGCCGAAGGCCGACGAATCTTTTTAGGCTTAAAAAGATTGCTTCGTCGTTCGCTTGCGCTCACTCCTCGCAATGACACGCATATGAACGGCTACTAAAATATTTATCTTATCTAGTAGTATAGCTTTTATCTTGAGGTAGGATTTGCGGCTGTGTGGCAGGGCCTTCGGCTGCAAAATCAAATATTGTAATTTCCGGCCGGCACAAAAACCTCACATTAATATGATTTGTCCCTATGCCGCGGTTTACATAAAGAAAAGTGTTCATCACTTTGAATAGCCCGGCTATATAGAGACTGCGATTTTCTATGGCAA
>JAZDEX010000051.1:0-24520 GCA_043808405.1 Candidatus Omnitrophota bacterium
GCCTTTCATCACAACTACATTTAACTTACCCGCTTTATAGAGTTTACCGCCCTCAAATGTAGAAACATATTTCGTCTGGCCAGCATAACCCGCCCCCGCCAAAAACCAAAACATCAACATCAACCCAAATAATTTTTTGCCCATTTTAACTCCTATTATTTAACGCCTACTATCATCCGAAACACTTCGCTTACCTTACTCTTTACGAGTATAATAATTCGTATCCTCTTCTACCTTGCGCCCCTCTTCAAAAACCGTCGCCGTCCACAAATCCGCAAAATGCGCCAAAAGCGTAAGCGGCATCTCATGATGCGCCACCTCTTTATTACCCTCAACATATTGGCCGTCATGATAAAGGATCGCCTGAGCCTCGGAATCAGATAAAGGAATATATTTAGCGATTAAATACAAACTGCGCACTGCTAACCCCATATAAACCTCATCCGGATTGATCTTATAGGCCATATTCCTTTTTTCAATCTCCCACTTATTGTCATTCTTTTGATATCGGGGCTTGCCCGGCATGCCGATTTTGCCCACATCATGCAGCAGCCCGACAATAACGCAAGACTCTTCCGAAATCTGCGGCGCTAACGTTGCACTAAATTTTAATAGTGTTTCTGCAACACCCACCGAATGCTCCAACAGCCCGCCTTCTTTATTCAAATGATACTTTGTGCTCGCCGGGCTCTCCAGCCACGACGATTCCTTCTCAAGCATATTAATAAACGCGTCAAATTCCTTTTTACGTTTAACTACTTTTTGCTTTAATGCCTCATAACGTTCTTTAATCATTACTGTTTCCTTTCTGCGTATTTTTCGCAATTTTCATTTATCAATGTATTAGCAAAATTCTAAAAAACCATACTTAACTCCGAATTATCGTTTATTTTTTCCTCATCAGAAAAAATTTCGGAGGCGGGAGGGTTCGAACCTCCGATAGCCTTACGGCCATTCCGGTTTTCGAAACCGGTGCACTCAACCAGCTATGCGACGCCTCCATAAATTTATTAAGGATTTCGGGACGAGCTCTCCTTATTTGTACCGAAGATCGACTGAATGGAATCAATAATTTGTTCTTTTTGTTTACTACTATCTTTATTAGAATTCTTTTCTAATATTTGGCCAATGATATCGGCGGCGTTATTCTTTAAAAAATTGCCGATATTTTTCATGTTCGGCTTGACCAGCTCCATAAGCGACTCAGTAAACCCTTTAAACTGTGGCTTGTCCACTGTGCCGGTAATACTAAACTTTAAATTAATGGGATCTATACCGTTTAAAACCTCACATATAATAGGAAGTGGTGTGCCTCCATCAAATGACAAGCTACCGCCTTTAGGCTTTAAGACCTGTCCGCTTAAAACAATTTTATTGCTGGAATCAATATTGCCATCGGTAATTACAGAGCGAGATTCTAAATCCAGCTTGCCTTTTTCTATATCTACCGGCAGAGAATCTTCGTAAATAAAACGCACCGCCTGCATATCCACATCTTTTAGGCTGCATTCATATTCTCCTTTTAAAATGCCTTTATTTAAAGAGCTGCTATAGAGAAATTTCACCCGGCCAGCAGAAAACCCTGCATTCTTCAACTCTCCGGTAAAAAGCGCGCCCTGTATACGCGAGCCAAGTTTAGGATCAAAAGCTAAATTATTTAAATCTACCCGCGCGTCATCGACCTCTATCGAACGGCCATCGTTAGATTTAAGATTTATCTTGCCGTCGAGGGCAAACTTTTGAACCTCAAAGAAATAGCTTTGCGCGGATTTAAACTCTACTCTTCTACCTTTGGGAAGGCTAGCTACTACTTTGGTAGTTTTTTTGGCTTGAGCTCCTTGAGATTTTTGCTTATTAAGCGACTCTTTGGAGAACTTTTTCTTTAGAATATTATAAGCCCGGGAATAAAGATCTTTATGCTTAAACGCCTCGTCAATTACTTCTGATGGAGATTTAGGCTGCTCTTGAGCGGTTTGCGCCTTAGTAATTTTCTGGATATTAAATGTTCCGTCGGGCTCCCCCTCGACATTAATTTCGGCGCCCTTTATCTTAATTGAGGATAAAACTATGCGTTTAGATAATAGGCCCAGCGGACTAATATGTAAAGACGCGCTTTTTATTTGGGCGATTCTTTTGGTTTGCTCGTCAGGGTCGAAGATTTTAAGGTTTGACAGGCCCACAGATAATGTGAGTGGCCAGATGTTAACTTTTTCGATAGAAATTTTAAGGCCGGAATATTTATTAATCTTGCCGATCACATAATTGCTTAACATAGGGCTTAAGAAAAACCCAGTGCCAAAATGCAGAATCGCCAGAATCACTAAAATTATAATTATATTCCTAAAATTAAGATGTTTTTTCATTCTGTGCGGCTCCTGACTTTATCCATATTCTTAACGACACTGGATGCAAGTTTATTCGCAGTCAGGCGTTTGGCTAATTTTGTTTCCTGAAGCTTACGCAGTTTTGGCGCGATAAATTTAACGTAAATAAAGCGCGCGATTAGATAAACCGGAATTATTAATACTGCCGAAAGCGCTAGGCCTCCGGCAACTAAAGTATTGTTTAAATCTAACAACGCCAGAACCGGCAAATGCGTAACCACGCGCCAGAATCCAACAAGATAAGTAGCGTCAATTAAAAGATAACCACCTAGTTTCTCCGCTAAATTACTTACGCCCAACACATAAAGCAGTTTAAATAGCGGCAGCGTGAGCACGGTTGAAAATCTGTTAATTTTAGTGATGAAGAAAAATAAAAAAAGTAACAACGCCATCGGCCCGTTAAGCGGGATAAACCCCAGAAACATTCCTAAACACACGCCTCCTGCCACCTGTGCCGGGCTGATATTAAGCTCTAAAATCGCCAAAACTCTTGCCGGGATATTAATAAATGAAAACATTGTTTAATTCACCTTATTAGCCTTTCTGATTCAATTTATCTGAGGCGTATTTTGTGTAAATAAAAGAGACTCCTAAGAACAAAATCCCCAATATTATAAAACTGATAATTTTATAAATGATCGCTAGCCCCGCCAAATCAACAAATATTACCCGCGCCAAAGTAATTCCGAATATAATAAACCCCCCGTGCCGGAAAATTTTATCTTTAATTAAAAACCCTACCACAAAAAGCGCGACGCCTACCAGCCCCATCGAAAGCGAAATCCAAGTATTTTTAATATAATGAAAGATAGTTATCACTGCGAGGCCCGAGCTTACGTAAAAAAGTGGAACGCTTAATAATTTCTCGAAATCATCAAGGCGTAATTTTTTACTTTGGGCGCGGTAAATAAAATACGCCGCGTATGCACAAACCAGATCCGCCAAGATAAAAAGCCACTGCGCAAGCTTCCCCGCAGAATCATAATTATCAACAAAAGCAAACCTTATGCCGGCAAACCCTAAAATCAGCAAAGAATATACGCGGATATATTTATCCGCGGCCTTCACTCCCCAAATTAATGCCAAAAGCGCTATAACAAAAATACTAATCGTAATCCAAATCTGCTGGACGTATATTACAACGGCAAAAATAAACAACGCAGCGGCAGCGGCAAATAAAATTCTCGCCAGCCACCCTTCAATTTGTAAAACGGCAGATTTTTTATTAATCTTTCTGTAAATAAAATACTCAGCGAAGGCAACAGCCACCGGCCCATATACAAAAAACATCTGGCGCAGTTCGCTGGGGTCGTTAACCCGGCCGTAAAAACAAAAACGTATAGCAGCCAGCGCCAAAACTACCAATGCATACCAGCGAATATACCTATCTAAAAGAAGCGCGCCAACAACAAAAACCAATAAAGATTCCAAAGAAAGGCCTAATGTCAGCCACGGCGGCTTAAGCACAGCCCAAGCGTAAATCGTAAAATAAACTACTGCGAACCCAGAATAAAAATTCTGCAATATTCTCTCACCCACAGAAATAACATTATTAACTTTTAAGAAACGATATAAGCTAAAGCACACCGCCGTTGAAACAAAACCCATAAAAGCTAAAAAGCCCTGCCAACTCATAGTAAAAGAAAAAATCTGCAGGGTTTGCGGCAGCTGCCATTGCGACGAACTAAACCTTAGAAATAAAAATGCCGAAAGCGCAAAACCCAAATACCGGTAAATCGCGCGTTTAAAAGTAAACCCGGTAAATAATAAAAACGGCAGCTCAATAAACCAAATTACCAAAACATGATATGGCATGAATTTTAAAGGAATAGCTAAAGTTAATAACGAAACGCCGATAATTATGTCTGAAATAAAAATATCTTCTTTTTTCAGCCAGTCCATAATAAATCCAAGCGCCAAATACGCCAGCCCAAAACCCAATACTACATTAAATTTCTGCTCGGGGTAGAAAATATAAAACTTCGGGTAAAACATCATAAAGAAAAGAAGAAAATTGATAAAATTAGCTGCGGCAAGCTTCTTTTGCAATACAGCTTCGGCATTATTTTTTATCAAGTGTATAGCCGCGGTAAATAGCGCCCAATAAATCGCCAGGAATCCGGCGTCAAAAAGAAAATAAACGTTTTCTACATTCATCTTTCCGGCGGGCACAAACGAAAAAGAAATCTGTTTAATTACCCAGAAAAAATGCGTCAAATATGTTAAGACAATGCCTAAGAAAATAAAACGCACCCATTGCATTTTATAAACCAGAAATAGCGCGACCAACGCAAGCAGCCCGGCGCTTGAAAGCGTAAAATATCCTACATCGCCTAAAACGGAAGTAAAATATCCGATAAAAAGCGTGATCGCGGTAAGCGCCTCGGATTTATAGCGTAAAGAATACAGAATAATACCCAAAGCAACAATAGCTAAAAGAAATAGCTCTAGAATCTGACTGTGAATTATCCTAGAAGCTTCAAAGTGATACATCGCGTAAGTAGTAAAATAGGCAATCGCCCAGGCGCCGCCTAAAAGCACCCGGCCATAATTAACAAACTTCTCTATTTTTTCAAATTTTAACCCGGCGATAAATAAAGCTGCTGCTGCCAAATAACCTAATGATATCTTTGCTAAAGCTCCCACGCGGGCAACCGTATAAGAAAGCAAAAATGCTACGCCTACAGAAAATACAATAATACCTATTTTGTTCAACCAGAATTTACCGAGGTTAATTTCCATATCGGCTTTGCGGGCTGTAGGTTCCTCAGATTCGACAACAAGTGCAGGTTGGGATTCTTGGATTTTTTCTACGACAGGTATAGACGCCGGCTCTACGACAGGAGACTTTCCTTCTAATATGCTTATTTTTACCATCAAACTGCTAAGCCTGCTATTTAAAATATTAAATTCATCTTTCAGGCCTTCTAATTCAGCCTTCACCGCGCTCAAAGAATTTAAAGGTTGCGCAGAATTCTTTGCCTGCTTTTTCTCGGCCTTTCGTAAGAGCGAAATGATTACAAGCGCGATCGGCCCAAAATAAAGGCCCAAGAAAAACCAACCCAAAGCATTACGATTTTTATTTTTCGCGGAAATAGTTGTAAGAACAATACATGCTATCCATACAAGCACCAACATCCCGGGATGAAACATATTATTCTCCTATTTAGATAAATAAACGATCGGCACTTTCGTTCGGCTAGAGCGCTTATCGCGCACTTTTCGCTCACTCAAGTGCCGTTAAAATTTTACTTGCCGGAAAATTTTAACGGAGGCGAGAGGATTTGAACCCCTGATGGCCTTACGACCATTCCGGTTTTCAAAACCGGTGCACTCAACCAGGCTATGCGACGCCTCCAAAAAATTATCTTAAGAAAAGCTGTTTAAAAATACTATAGAATATATCTTTAATTGTCACGCAAGCCGCGTTAAAGAAGTTCACAAAGGAAAATTCCTTAAAAATCAAGCTCAAGCAAAACGCAACAATAATCAAATCTAGGATATAAACAAAAGAAAAACCAAAAATATAATTGGAATTAAGAATATCGCTCTTTTTACCACGGATAGACTTGGCGGAAAAAATAAAATGCATGCTAAGTGTTGCCCCGGAGCAAAACATCATGTAACGAATAAGCCAATCTTCTTTAATTGACGACGAAAGTATTGCGTAAATAATAAAAACAAATATAGTGTAGATGGGCAGCAAATACGGCGCGACTCTAACAAACGGCTTAAAAAAATGAAATGTAATCTCCAATAATTCCTGGCCCTTAGCGTAAATTACATCGGCTTCCCAGATAAAAAAATACATCGCCACAAACGCGGCTACCCCCCACCAGAAATGACTCTGCAGGCCCTTATCAATTAAGCTAAATTCATTAAAAAACGAAACGCTGAAAGCAAAAACCAACGGTAAAAAACAAATCCCGAAGAAAAACTTTAGGCCCACTAAAACTGCGCTCATAAACCCAGACATCTTGCCGGATACTTTATCGGAAATACCAGGGCCCTTAGAATCAAGGTTAAAATCTATGTCGCCCTTGGGTTTAAAGTTACCTTTAATTGGCGGATATTCTTTCTTGGCCATCTAAATAGGGTTGTAAAACTTTCGGAATTAAAATTGAGCCGTCTTTTTGCTGATAATTCTCTAGAATAGCGATCATAGTGCGCGGCATCGCCACGCCAGAGCCGTTTAAGGTATGCACATATTCGGTCTGTGGTCTACGGTCTGTGGTCTGTGGTCTATATTTAATGTTGGCGCGGCGGGCCTGGAAACTCTCAAAATTCGAACAACTGGAAACCTCCAGCCATTTGTCGCTGCCGGCGGCATATGCCTCGAGGTCATAACACTTAGCCGCGGCAAAACTTAAATCTTGAGTGGCCAGCATTACTACCCGATAAGGCAGCCCTAATAATTGTAAAACCGTTTCAGCATTCCCAACGAGCTTCTCTAATTCCTCGTAAGAATTCTCTGGCCGAACAAATTTTACCATCTCCACTTTATCAAACTGATGCACGCGCATCAGGCCTTTAGTATCTTTACCATAAGAACCCGCCTCCCTACGGAAACACGCGCTATAGGCAGTGTAATAAATCGGCAGTTTTTCTTCATTTAGAACTTCGTCGCGGAAAATATTAGTTACCGGAACTTCGGCAGTAGGAATTAAAAATAAATCCTCATCTTTTAGCCGATACATATCATCTTCGAGTTTGGGCAACTGGCCGGTGCCGGTCATCGACGCGCGGTTAACTAAGAACGGAGTAAAAACTTCCGTGTAGCCATGTTTTTTAGTATGCAGGTCAAGCATAAAATTGATTAATGCCCGCTCTAAGCGCGCCCCCCAGCTCTTATAAAGAATAAAATTAGAGCCGGTGATTTTAGTCGCGCGCGCAAAATCAATGATATCTAACTTTTGCGCCAACTCAACATGCGTAAGCGGCTTAAAATCAAAATGTGTCGGCGGCGTCCCCCAACTGCGCACAACTTTATTTTGCGTAGGGTCGCCTACTGGTAAACTTGCATGCGGAATATTAGGAATGGTTAAAATTATTTTATCTAATTCTAATTCAAACTCTTTGACTTTATTTTCGAAACCACCGATCTTCTCAGAGATCTCTTTCATAGAAATAATCTTCGGCTTAGCGTCTTTTTTTTCTTTTAGAAGCTTCGAAATCTCATCATTAGCTTTATTCTTTTCTGCCCGCAACGCCTCTAATTCTTTTAAAATTCCCAAACGCTCCCCGTCAATTTTTAAAAAACTCTCAAGGTCGATTTTTAAGTTACGCTTGCGCAAAGACTCTCTCACTAAATCCGGATTCTCTCTGATAATTTTTATGTCTAACATTTTATCCTTTAATTACTCCGAGGGGCCGCATCCTACAGACACGCTTAGAAATCCCGGCGTTATGTACTACATCCACTACATCATTAACATCTTTATAGGCCTGAGGCGCCTCTTCAACAATGGTGTCGCGGCCCGAAGCTTTCACTATTATACCTTTAGATTCTAAATCTTTCAACAAAACATCTAGCCGAATAGATTTTGTGGCGGCAGTGCGGGATTTAACCCGGCCGGCGCCATGGCATGTACTACCAAAAGTTTCCTCTTCCGCTTTTTTAGTGCCGACAAGTAAATAAGAATTTCTCCCCATATCTCCGGGAATAATTACCGGCTGGCCAATTTTTCTATACGCTTCAGTTACTGCCGGATTGCCCGGGCCGAATGCGCGCGTGGCGCCTTTGCGATGCACGCATAAAGATTTTTCTTTGCCATTAATACTATATTTTTCTATTTTTGCGATGTTGTGCGCCACATCATAGATTAAAAACATTCCCAATTTCTGCCAAGAGCTGCCTAAAACTTTCTCAAAAGTAAGCCGCGTCAAATGCATTAAACATTGCCGATTAGCCCAAGCGTAATTTGCCGCGCATCTCATTGCCCCCAAATACGCTTTTCCTTCCGGAGAATTTACCGGCGCGCAGGCTAACTGCCTATCCGGAACATTAATATTGTATTTCTGTAAACAGTGAATCATGTTACGGCTATACTCTTCACAAACCTGATAACCCAAGCCGCGCGAGCCAGAATGAATCATTACCATAACCTGTCCCAGCCGCAACTCCAGAAAATCACAAATATCTCTATCATAAAGCTGGTCAATAACTTGAATCTCTACAAAATGATTTCCTGAACCTAAAGTCCCTAACTGCGCCTTGCCTCTTTCATAAGCGCGCTCCGACACACTTTCAGGATCGGCCCCGGCAATCGCGCCATTTTCTTCAGTGCAATTCAGATCATCCTGTGTGCCATACCCTTGAGCCACCGCCCATTTAGCGCCCTTAACCAGAATCTCTTTTTCCTCGCGCGCGCTCACCCGAATATCACCCTTCGACCCCACGCCCGAAGGAACATTATTAAACAACCCATAAACCAAATCACTCAATTTATCTTTTATATCTTCAAAATCTAAATTTGTTTTAATTAATCTGATCCCGCAATTTATATCATATCCCACAAGGCCAGCACCAACAACTCCGCCCTCCTCTATATCTGTAGCAGCCACTCCTCCAATAGCCATGCCATAGCCCCAGTGGATATCCGGCATAGCCAGCGACGCATTCACTATCCCCGGTAGAAACGCGACATTAGCCACCTGCTCCAGCGCCTTATCCTGATAAATATCTTTTAATAATTTCTCATCGGCATAAATAATCCCCGGCACGCGCATCCCCGGCTTGTAACTCCTGGGGATCCGCCAACGATAATCATCAATTTTCTCTAATTTTATTTCCATATCAGACGTCTAGAATTACATCCGCCACCCATTCATCTCCGGTTTTCTCAACTCGCAGCTGATGATATGTCGCGGCTTTAATTTCATTATGCACCTGAAAATTACCAATGTCACTTCCAGTCACCATCGCCTCTAAATTAAAATCAACCAACTTGCTTATTTTTATATTATGGAAAACCAGGCCCTTGGCTGAAGATAACGACAATAATTCATTGAGCCAAGTAACAAACAATTCTTCTAAATCTTCTGCTTGTAATTTTATGAATATTTCGGTGTGAGTTTTGTTGCGTACATACTGGCGCTTAGTGGAAACTTCAAATACGGCCAGTCCCGCGTTCTTAAACAACTCCTCAAGGC
Organism: Candidatus Omnitrophota bacterium; assembly: GCA_043808405.1. Lineage (GTDB taxonomy): Bacteria > Omnitrophota > Gorgyraeia > Gygaellales > Profunditerraquicolaceae > JAZDEX01. The sequence goes on from JAZDEX010000051.1 coordinate 9,537, forward strand.
TTTTCGCCCTAATTCTTAAGCCGATATCCGCGGTATGCTCGAAAATTTCGTAGTTTTTCACGAAGAAGGTATTTACTTTAAAGAAAAATTATTGGGCCATGATGGAGTCGGACCATCGACCTTGTCATTAAGAGTGACCTGCTCCGCCAATTGAGCTAATGGCCCATAATTTATTCTCTAAAGTCTTATAATTATAACACAAATTTCCGGATTTTATAGAGGAAGTTTACAAAAAAAATTGGCAAGAGTAATGCGAGGTTCTCTCTTCACTTCTGTAACCTCACGAGGCTCTCTCTTCAACTTTGAAGCCTCACTCTTGCCTGAAGAGGTGGTCAACTATAAGCACCTTTGTTCTATCCACCCTTCGATCAAAGTATACCTTATTAAAATGATTTGTCAAGCTATAACTATAAGATCGCTCTATATTTATTTTTCGTCTTGATTCAACATCATCACCGTCTTATCGCCTAACATTGTAACCGGCAGCCGGCCATCCCACTTTTTAATCCACTCCAAAGAAACAATCTGCGGATTAACGGTCGCTCTTATTAATTCCTGCCTTTTTGATTCCCCTTCCGCCTCTAAAATAACCGCTTCTTTATTCTGCGCTGCCTGCATTTTCTTATACTCAGCTGTTTTAATTTTTTGCTCTTCAATTTGCTTAGATTCAACTACCCTATTAAATTCCGCAGTAAAATCTATATTTACTAAATTAACGCTTTCAATCACTACAAAATAATCTTTTAATCTCAAGCGCAAAGCCACTTCAATAGCGTCTTTCAATTCCGCACGCTTTACAATGATATTTTCTACAGTATATTGAGACACTAAAGATTTAGCAATTTCATTAGTTATAGGAATTATAACTTTATCGGTATAATCCCTGCCTACCTTTGTGAATATTTCATTTACTTTAGTATAATCAAGATGGTAATTCAATACTGTCTTCATTCTTACAAGCTGCAAATCTTTGGAAGCGCAATCTTCATTTATATCAATTCTCTGCGTTCTAATATCAAATACACTAAGCTGCTCGACGATCGGTATTTTAAAACTAAGCCCTGATTGAACGGTTTTAGTTTGCCCAGTCGCCTGATTAAAGATTACACCTACCTGCCCAACCCCGATCACATAAAAACTATTAAATATAATTATTAAAACTAAGATAGCAACCGCAACAACAACCCCCCAACTTATTCCTAATCTAATCGCATCCTTATGTTCCATTTTTCCCCCCTTTTTATTATAATAAATTTCCATACGCTTATTTTACCACAAATCCCGGGTAAGCTACTTGTTATTTTACGAGCAAATTAAGCTGCCTGATTTCATCATTAACTAAAACCAACAAATCTTTAGCTTCTTGATGTTCAGGATTTAGCTTAAGGCAATATTCCAAGAAATTCCTGGAAGCCTCAAGCCTATTTTTTCTACCATCCACATCTACCTGCTTAGATAATGCAAACGCCAAATAATAGGCATACTCCGGATTTTTTTCATCAAAATAAAGAGCATTCATAAAATTAAGTGCCGCGGAAATAAAATCGCCTACGGATAAATTGTCTTTTCCTTTTTCAAATAAAACTGCACTATTTAAATTAATATCTACACATTCTAAAGACGCAATTACGCTTTTTGCCTGTCCGAGAGTAAACGCTTCGTTCTTAACCAAGATAGCAATATTACAACTCTTATCTGTTTTTAAACTATACAATGAGGCGCTATAAATATTTTCGTCCTTATCTTTAGCTTTAAACCCCTTAATAAAACCTCTCCACGTAGAAGTAGAGGCATCATCAATATAAACTGTGCCGCTTGGATTAACTAACCCTCGTAGAGTTGAGCATGCAAGGTTTAAACTAGGATAATTTATATTCTTCTCAAAATCATATACTGTTTTAAAATTAAGCACCCTGCTAAGCGGAAAAAATCTCTTTCCATCGCCTCCGCTTTCAAGCATAATAAACGATAGCCGGCCGAAATCGTCTTTTTTAGCAAACATTATTGTCCACCCATAAATCCCCCTAGAAATCATATATATCTTTAAATCTTTTGGAATAGAAACCCTGTAATCAAGTATATCTCTTTTCTCACAATTATCCCAAATATATGCATCGTCTTGAACATGATACATTAGTTTTTGCGGAATAGGTACCAGGGCAGCCTTACTCTCAAACGCAAACAACCATATGAATATCGGAATAACAAAAATAATAAAACCAATAGAAGATGAAATAATAATAAATTTATTAGGATTTATTCGGCTTCCTTTATTATTAATAAAATCCGCTTGAAATGCCTCAATAACCTCATCTTGCATTAAAAAAATAAACATAGCAACATAGACAAATAAATTAAAAACCGTTCCGAGGCTAATTATAGTTTGAAAACCGAATATCCATATCATTTCAATATTCATAAAAACATATAAAAGTGGTAAGGATAAAGCAATGTAATACGCCCATCTTTTCAATCTCAAGATTCCAATACCGGCCATAAGAAATACAACAAACATAATCAAAGAAAAAATTAATGAACAAATAAATAATAATTGTAGAACCATAGCAGAAGCACCTATTAGAGAAGACACTAAATTTAAAAAATATAAAAATCTGTAAGCAATTACCGCCATAGCAAACAGAGTTAAAACCGAATAGGCAATAAGACCCCAACCTAATATTGCAATTCTAAGCATTTTTTTATCTTCCATGGAACCTCCTTTTTTTAATCCGAAGCACTCATTTTATTATACCACCATGATTTCAAATAATAGTAAATTAATATTTTATGGTATAATATTTTTCATGGAAACGTTAAATTCAATCGGAGTTTTATTCGGCAGCGCCTGGGGCTCAGGAGTTAATCTTTATATGACGGTTGCCGGCTTAGGCGTTGCCCAAAGAATGCACTAGTTAGCCTTACCCGGCGAAATGAAAGTCCTCGCCCACCCTTTAATCATCATCGTTGCCGCGCTTATGTATATTGTTGAATTTGTCGCTGACAAAATACCCTATTTTGATTCTATTTGGGATTCAGTACACACTTTTATCCGCCCTACAGGCGGGGCAATCCTAGGATTTATGGCCGCCTCAAACATGGGGCCAGTGGCACAAATTCCAATCGCGCTTGTTACCGGCGCAATAGCCGCAGATTCTCATCTCACCAAAGCCACCACCCGGGTCGCCATTAATACCTCACCTGAACCAATTACAAATTCTGTTGCCAGCGTTACTGAAGATGTTTCGGTAGGATTTATTTTATTTATGATTATCAAACACCCGATAATCGCAGGAATTCTGGTAATTCTTTTTATAATCTTCTCAATCTGGTTCCTAATGGTAATGTTTAAATTCCTAAAAAAAGTCTTTAGCTCTCTTTTTAAATCCTAATAAATCTCAACATTAAAAACTGCCTGCTTTTGATCCGGGTCATCTTGTTCCCAGGGCCGCCAATATTTCAAAGAAATTTCAGCTTCACCTGTTTGCATCGCCTTAAAAACCCACATCTGCTCTCCGCCTGAGCCGGTCAACTGCGGCGTATTCGGGGTATAATCGGCCCTGACTAATTGAAACATTTTCTCGTCCAATTTTACAGCAAAATCCCAGGTATATCCGGTTGTAGGATTAGCGGCCAATGTAATCACAAACTCCTGCCCCACCGGCACGCGGATAACTTGGGTTGGATCACTGTATTCTTCAACATCTGCGCCTTCAGCAAAACCAAGCCCTAATATTGCGCCAAGCATCACTATAGATAACAAGCCAATTAAATAATTTTTCTTCATATCCCCTCCGTTTATTGCACCATCTGCATCATTTCTTGATAACGCGCGTTGATAGATTTGAAAGATTGAACAGTAATAATCCAAAGGCCATAACTTAAAACCAATGCCACGATACTAACAATTATCTTTATTTTACTATTAAAGCGCGGGCTTAACCATAAAAAAATTAATGCCAAAGGCCCAACACATAAAAACACAAACACTAACCCCGGGCCCGTATAATACCATTTAATTTTTGAATCCTGTTCCACCATATTTAGCCTCCTAATCCCAATCGCCTATATTTTCAGTTTTTAATTTTCCTTTTTTGCAGGCCGGGCACACCGGCCCATCATAAACATAGGCATCGCCATTGCACACAGGGCAAGAATAGACCAATCTAGTTCTGCCCATAAATTTACTATAGCCTTTCCAATTCGTAGTTTTAATAAGCATGTTCGCCTGTGTTTGAAAGGCTCTTTTTGTAGGAATAGCGAAAAAATCTTTACATTTCGGGCAATAAACAATTGTTTTTTCAATCCCGGATTTTCCCGCGCCCTCAAAAACTTCCGAAGATTTAAAACCGCAATAATCGCAGGTCAATTGTTTTATCTGACCGGCAAAAGTAATTGTAGCAATAAACAACAGCGCTAAAATAACAAGTCCTGTTTTTTTAAACATCTCGGCCTCCTCTTATTTATGCGCCCAGCAGGAATTGAACCTGCAACATCCAGCTCCGAAGGCTAGCGCTCTATCCAGTTGAGCTATGGGCGCAAATTTAAACTATCTCGCACTTATTACCGAAAATATTCTTAATTGCTTCAAGCTCTTTTCTACCTAAAGCCAATATATCCTTTTCGCTGGTCGAACGCACGGGAGAATTAAGTTGAATCCTATCCGGGCTTATTTTATCGATCGCCTCTTTTAGGGCTTTAACGTGCTTAGGGCCGTCATTAAGGCCTTTAACCAACATAATCTCAAGCCAAATCTCACCCCGGAATTCTTTTCTTAAAAGAATTAGCCCGTTAATTATATCTTCAACTTTTATTCCCGGCCCCGGCCGGTCAATTTTAACAAATATTTTCTGATCTACCGCGTCTAGCGACGGCACAATTAAATCTACTCCTAAAATCGCTCCCCGCGCATCCGGATTATTCAACAAAGACGCGTTAGTAATTACTGCGATGCGGGCGCCGGTTATTTTTTTTACTTCATCTATAACCTGGCCTATTTTACTGTTTAAAGTCGGCTCGCCCATCCCGGAAAAAGTAACATATTTTAAGCCTTTAGCGTCATCAGGATTATTTTCAACCCAAGATTTAAACTCGCTCAAGACTTCTTCGGGCTTTAAATATTCTTTGCGCTCTAAGGTAACTTCTTTAGTTGGGCCCAATTGGCAATAAACACAGTCGAAATTGCAAATCTTATGCTGGGTCAAACTTATCCCCAGAGATAACCCTAAACGCCGCGACTTTACCGGGCCATAGATATATTTCATAGATATAAAACAGGGGCGCCACTTTTTATGGCGCCCCCTGATTAATTATACTTTTAAGATAAATTATTTTACTTCGAGTAAACAATTCTGCGTGCCAAAGCTATTATTGGTGTAAGACGAACAATGCGGGTCTGTAAGCCAAGACCCGTCGACCATAAACTTATATTCGTATTGGCCAGGCTTCAGATCCAATTTCACCGTCCAATTACCTTTAGCGTCTTTCTTAGCTGTAAGAGATTTGGTATCCCAGCCGTTAAAATTTCCGGCGAGGCTAACCTTCTTTGCCTTAGGAGCAAAAAGCTTCAACTCTGTTGACTTTTCCTTCAAAACTTTGATCATGTTTCCTCCCTGCCCAAAAGGGCGCACCCGCGCAATTCCTGCCCAGAAAGGGCGCACTTGACAATCCTTCATATCAAGGTGCTGTTTGCGCGGGGTGTTAATCTACCTTATTTATATCTAATAATTCCTATATTGTCAAGAATTTTTAAGAAAATCCTTATCAAACCGCAACAATAGCAATACCTTTTTTATCTGCTAGGGCTAAAGATTCTTCTTGATCAATAAAAATAGTCTTGCCAGCCTCAAAGGCTAAGCACTTCGCGCGGGCGCGGATTAAATTTTTAATTGTATTGAACCCAATTACCGGAATATCAAAACGCAGATCCTGTTTAGGCTTACTTACCTTAACAATCGTAACTTGGCCTTGGCTTAACTTACCCGCGCGGCGAATTAAATTATCTGTGCCCTCCATCGCCTCCACGGCTATAACCGCTTTAGATTTTACTGCCACAGTTTGCCCAATATCTAAACGCGCCACTTCCCTGGCAAGCCCTAGCCCGAAATAAATATCTTCCCAAACCGCGAAACTCGGCTCTAATTTTGTAAGCGTGCCTTTTCCCGGAAGATACTCCTCGATAAAAGTAGTTGAGCTAATTAGTTCAAAACCCCTCTCGGCAAGCCGTTTAGCCACCGCGGAAAAAATAGTATCCGCTTTTTTATCTTTAATACTATCTAATAATTGCTTTAATTCTTTATCTTTTTCAACTTCCTTACTAAAAAGCCGACGCGGGCTTACCTGCCCGGCCATCACAACTTTGGAAATCCCCTCGGATTTAAATATTTCAAACATTTGACTAAAATCTTTTAAGCCCAACCAATAAATTTTATCGACCAGATTTTTTAACTTAGGCGAAGTATCCCCCTTAATCGCCACCGCGACAATCGATACACCTTTAGCTTTCGCGCTTTTAGCAAAAAGTAGCGGGAATTTTCTATTACCAGCAATAAGCCCTATTTTTTCCATATCCCTAAACCCTACCTACTAACTACTACCTACTCTTTTAATTGGATTTACCGCGGCAGGAACGCGAAATGCCACGCTCGGTTTTCTTTATAAAATCTATTACGTCCGTAATTTCTGCGGTAACATTAGTTTCTTTGCTTAATTCTTCGAGGGCGTGTTTCATAGAAAGGCCTTTATTAAATAAAATTCTGAAAGCATGGTCCAGCGCTTTAATTGATTCTCGTGATATATTCTGCCGCCTTAAACCCACAAGATTTAATCCGTAAACTTCGGCCGGATGCCCGTCGCAAGTCGAATATGGCGGAATATCCTGCACCACTTTAGAACAGCCGCCAATAATGGATAATTTACCCACCCGGACAAATTGATGAATAGCCACAATCCCGCCAACTACCGCCCTATCTTCAATTACGACATGCCCGGCAATGGCCGCGGAATTCGCAATAACGCAATTATTCCCAACCAAAGAATCGTGGCCAACATGGCAATAAGCCATAAAGAGATTGCCTTGGCCGATAACAGTTTTACTGCCTTCTGTTGAGCCTGTATTAAAAGTACAGAATTCGCGGATGATATTCCCATCGCCAATTTCAAGAAAAGCTTTTTCTCCCTTATATTTTAGATCCTGAGGAATGCCGCCTAAGCTCGCGCCTTTAAAAATCTGGCAATCCCCCCCGATACTAGTATTGCCATCGATCACCACATGCGAATGAATTTTACAATTATCACCAATAGCAACATTATCCCCAATAACTGAATAAGGCCCAACTTCAACCCTTAAGCCAATTTTTGCTTTTTTAGAAATTATTGCCGTAGAATGTACCGCCATACTTAATTCTCCACAATCGCAAACATCAATTCCGCCTCGCAAACCACTTTGCCGTCGACCAACGCCTTGCCGAAAACCTGCCCGGTTTTCGAGCGCATCTTGCCGGCAACCACTTCAAAAACCAATTGGTCTCCGGGCACAACGGTTTTTCTGAATTTAACTTTATCTACTGCCATAAAAAACGCAAGCTTACCCTTATTCTCTTGGGCAGCCAACATCATTACGCCGCCCACCTGCGCCATGGCCTCAACAATTAAAACCCCGGGCATTACCGGCCTGCCGGGAAAATGCCCCTTAAAAAAATAATCGTTAATCGTTACATTCTTAATCCCGACTGCGCGCTTGCCTATTTCTAAAGATGTAATCCTATCTACAAATAAGAAAGGCTGCCGGTGCGGTAAAATCTTCATAATCGCATTAATATCTAATTCGCTAAGCATCTGGCCGTCGAAAGACGAACTCATCCCTGCCGAGGTATATCTTCTTTTCTGCTCAAATATTTTATTAGCAAGCTTAAAATTAAGCGCGTGCCCGCTTTTTAAGGCGATGATGTGCGCTTTTATGGGAGAGCCCACCAGCTGCAAATCGCCGATTAAATCTAAAACTTTATGCCGGGTAAACTCATCCTCAAAACGTAATTTGTTATTAATTACGCCCTTAGGGCCGACGACTAAGGTGTTTTCGTAGCTAGCGCCCTTGCCAAAACCTTGAGACTGCAAAGTGAGAGTTTCGCTTTCTAAACAAAATGTGCGCGCCGCGGCAATTTCTTTTTTAAAAACATCTTGGTCGATTTTTAATTCTAGGAATGAAGGCCTTAAATTAGGATTATTATAATCTAGGGTGTAAGAAATCTTGAAATCTGCCGAGGGCATGGCGATTACCGAACAACCATTCTCCTCGATAAAAATTGGGTCTTTAATCGCGAAATAATGGCGGTCTTTTTCTTGGGCCTTGATTCCCGCCTCAAGCAAAACCTCTAAAAATTTGATGCTGCTGCCATCAAGGCCGGGAGCCTCTTCATTATCTATTTCAATATTAACATTATCTATGCCCGCGCCAAAAAGCGCCGCCATTAAATGCTCAATAGTTTTTATTTGAGCGCCGTCTTTGCCTAAAGTAGTGCGCCTGGGCGATCCCGGCGCCGGCGGCGCTGCCGAAAGCACATCTGCCTTAATAACCGGCGAACCCGGCAAATCCACACGGATAAAATTAATCCCCGCATCTACATCCGCGGGCTTAAACTTAAGATTAATCTTTTTCCCGGTGTGCAGCCCCACGCCATCTATTAATACTTCTCGTTCGATAGTTCTTTGTCTATTCATTTTTATTATACTTACCCCTTAACTCTTAATTTATCCTCTAGCTCCTCTATTTTCTTTTTTAATTCTTTCATCTGTTCGTATAATTTCGGCAAGTTCTGCACGCAGGCATTAATATGTAAAGCTTCGTCGTGTTTACGCGCCGGATACCCCGAGACCATGGTATTGGCGGGAACAGATTTAGTTATTCCTGCCTGCGCGGCTAAAATCGCGCCATCACCGATATTTATGTGCCCGACCAAGCCGGCCTGTCCAGCAATAATTACATTATTACCAATAACTGTTGAGCCGGAAATCCCAGCCTGCGCCACAATCAAAGTATTCTCGCCCACCACCACATTATGCGCGATATGCACCAAATTATCAATCTTAGTGCCTTTACCAATCACCGTTTTATTAAAACGCGCGCGGTCTATGGCGGTACTTGCGCCAATTTCCACATCATCACAAATCTCAACGGTGCCAATCTGCGGAATTTTATGATGCTGCCCATCGATTGCCGCAAAACCAAACCCGTCTGAGCCGATAACCGCCCCGCTGTGAATTATCACGCGGTTGCCGATTAGTATACGTTCGCGAATAGAAACATGCGCATAGATCAAACAATCGCTGCCAATTTTGGTATCATGCCCGATAAATGTCCCAGGATAAATTATTGCATTATCGCCTATAATTACATTATCTTTAATAACTACATACGCTGCAATGCCGATATTTTTGCCCAACACCACATTTTTGCCCAATACCGCTGTATTATGCACGCCGCTTGGAACGCACACATCCACCGGCATAAAACAATCTATTACTTTAGTAAATGCGAGCGATGGGTTATCCACGCGGATAGCCGGCTTATTCGGAATTTGAGCGTCTCGGGCAATAATAATTGCCGAGCCTCGAGTCTTATCCGCAAGCGGCGCGTATTTAGGATTAGCTAAAAATGTAATTTCGCCAGGCGAAGCCTCTTTAATCCCGCAGGCGCCGGTAATAACAACGTTTCCGTCGCCAATAAGCTCTCCCCTAACAAGCTGGGCTATTTCTTTTAATGTTTTTTGCATTTAATACGGCGAGAAAAATTATTTACCCTTGTAACTTTTATTCAGGTCTTCAATAATTTTATCCGTGATATCATAGCCTTTAGCCTTATAGACTAATATCCGGTCATCAAGCACAAAAGTATAGCCTTGGCCTTCAGAATATTTTTTCACGGTATCTTCTATATCTTTAAAGATTTCTTTCATTTTATCATCATGCTCTTTGCGCAGGTCCTGCATTCTGCCGTCTTCGTATTCTTTAAACGACGTTATTTTATTCTTAAAATCCGCTGCCTTGGCTTCTTTATCTTTATCGCTTAATAAACTCATTTTTTCCTGCAGGGCTTTAAGCTCATCGCCTTTTTTAGTCAATTCCGCCTTAAAGGCAACTTCTTTATCGCTCATGACTTTATCGTAATCTATGGTTTTTTTATAATCACTGAAAGCCTTGCCTAAATCAACATGAGCAAATTTTTCTACCGCGAAAGCTTTAGACGAAACCCCAAATACAAAAACTGCCGCTAACAAAACTAAACCTATCCTCTTCATTTCAACTTCTCCTTTCAATTGTTAATTTAAATCCTAGAAACCGTGGCTTGCGCTAAAGTGGAATTTACCGTCGCCGCGTTCGCTTTCACCAGGCTCTTTATTCATGGGAATACCATAATCAAGGGTTATCGGGCCAATAGGAGTTTTCATTCGGACGCCAAGCCCCACGCCTGAATATAACTTAACACGGCTCATATCAGACACCTTGCCCCAAACATTGCCTAAATCCCAGAAGAGAGCGCCTTTTAAAAAATCAAACAAAGGATAATCATATTCAAAATTGCCCACTAAAAGCGCGTTGCCGCCTAACGGATCGCCTGAGGACGAATCAACCGGCCCGAGCTTTCTTTCATGATAACCCCTGACAGTATAAGCGCCGCCAGCAAAAAATCTTTCATAAATAGGGATACTAGTTGTGTCATCATAAGGCGCGCCTAAGCCTAACCTGCCCTGCAAAAGAAAATTCGAGCCCCTAAACCAAGGTATATAATGCGAAGCTAAACCGGTGAACTTAGCAAAATCCCTATCCCCCATTAACGGGCCACCGGCAAGTTGCAGCGAACCGCTAAGCACATCGCCGGAAGTAGTGCTAAAAACATTATTGCGGCTATCAAAGCCCAAGCCAAACGTCAAACTGCTGATACCGGTTTGGCCTTTTTGTGATTGCAAATCCGCCGAAGCGCTGCTATCAACATCTTTAATATCTATCTTATCATAACGGTAAACCGCGCTGCCCCGGACATAATCAGAAAATTCTTTGCCTAAACGCAGGTCTCCCCCGGTTACGCCTTGCTCATAACCGTAGCCGACACTAGTATCTTTTTGATGCGTGGTCCTGTATCCATCAAAGCCAAAAGAAACCGGATAATCAAACATCCATGGCTCGGTAAAACTTAAATTAAAATCATTACTAACGCTACCGATAGCCGCGCGCACCTTTAAATCTTGCCCAGCCCCGGTAAAATACGGCCAATTCTTCCAGTCAAAATTTTTCTGCTCAATTTCAAGAAAGCCGACGAACTGATCTACCGTGGAATAACCGCCGCCGAAACTAAACGTCCCGGTCTTAGTTTCTTTCACATCCACCAACAAATTCTTCTTATCCGTCACATCTGTATCTTCAGTATCATAGCCAACTTCTTCAAAAAATCCTAGATTCTGCAGCCTCTCTTTACTGCGGCGTAATTTCTCGCCGTCAAACCTGTCTCCCGGATTAATCCTTAATTCACGGCGGATAACAATATCGCGGGTTTTAATATTGCCTCGGACTTTAATTTTATCCACATAGGCAATCTCATTCTCAATAATATTATAAGTAATATCTACGCGGCTGGTTTCATTATTTACCGAAGCAGCTTCATTTACCTGAACGGAAATATACCCTTTATCAAAATACATGCCCTGAATACTAGCGATATCGCGCTTCATCCCGTCCTGGCTAAAAACTTTACCCGAAGAGCAATCACTGATTTTAACTAAAATATCTTTCTCTTTCATCACGCTATTGCCGGCGATAATAATGGTTCCGACGCGGTATCTTTTACCCTCATCGATCTTAATATTAACATAAAGCCAATTTGCTTTCTTAGGGTCAACGCTCACATTATAATCAACCATTACATCGCTAAAACCCTCTTTGTTATAAAAAGCTTTAATGCGGTCAATATCTTCCGCCAGCACATCTTCCTTTAATACGCCGGCATTAAAAAACCAGGCGCTTTTTGTTTTAAGTAATTTCAAGATTCGCTGGTCGGAAAAAACCTTATTTCCGTCGATAATTATTTTCCTAATGATTACTTTTTTATTTTCAGCAACCGCGAATAAAACTGTAGCCTTATTATTTTCGCGGGTAATGTCAACCTTAGGCTCAACCGTCGCATCGCTGTAACCTATCTTCTCATACATTTTTTGAATAGTACGGCAATCTTCGGTCAAACTCGGATAATCCAAATACTGGCCTTCTTTTGATTTTAAAGAATCCTTCAGCCTTTCGTCCTTAGCTGGCAGGCGCAAGATCCCGGAAAAAGTGATTTTGCTGATCGTCGGACGCTCCTCAACCGTCACAAAAACTTTAAGCCCGCCCTTATAATCCTCGGTATCTATCTTTACATCACTAAAATACCCCAAAGCATAAAGCCGCCTTAAATCCTCGCTAATAACAACTTCCTGATAAGTAGCCCCAATACGGGCCTTCATCTTGGAAACTATCGTATTTGTACTAATAGATTTATTGCCTTTGATTTCGATAGCGGTAATCTGTTTGTTCGATTTAGGGGATTCTTCTGTTGCAGGCGCGACCGCAGATAAAACAGGCGCCTGGGACGCAGAAACAGCATCCTCAACAGCTTTAGTCGCCTCTTCGGCATATAAATATATAGGTAAGTTGATAACTGATAAGAATAAAACAACTAAAAATATTTTGCGCATATTAAGAAATCTCATTTTAAGCAGTATATCACAAGGGGGTTAAATTGCAAATAATTTTTTAATGGAGAGGTAACACGACCGGTCATAAACAGGGGTTGTGTCATTGCGAGGGCGAAGCCCGAAGCAATCTTTTTAAATTAATTGAAGCCACTAAATTACCGTAACCCCAATTAATTAATCAATTTTTATTCCTCTAATAATATTATTTATCCGGATCAAACTCCAAATCTGCAAGCCCTGTATTTACCTGTAAGTTATTGTACTCTGAAGTATAAATCATTTTCCCTGCATTTGTCATAATCGCTTCAGTCGTCCTCACCGGCAGCCAAGCCCCGTTAAGAGTTTGCCCGGGCTTAATCACCTCAACTTCTTTAAGCAGCTCTAGCCCTCCTAAAACATTTTTCCTATAAATCGAGAATTTACTAATAATACCTTTCGAATAATCGGCCAAAATGCCCAGCCGGTCATAAATTTTATTTACAATATTAGGTACAGCAACTAAAGAAACTAGCCCCTTATTTAAATCCGAATCCAAGCTATTCCTGGCAATCTTATGCTGGCTTAAAAACAAATTTTGATTATAACAAATCTCAGCCTGGATCGACTGCAAGGCTTTAAGGTCAGCGCTTGATAACGCAACTACCTGCTGTTTATTTTTATTAATCGGATCGATAAAATACATTTTTTCGTTGTCAATTATCGTTACCTCGGACTTCGCCTCGAGCTTCTCTTTAGACGGCGCTTTAAAATAATAGCGCAAATATTCTTCTTGTCCGTAGGCTTTTCCGGCCAGAGTTGAAGCCATCACCACGTCTGCCTTAATATCATAAATATTGGCATAATTATCAGCTACTTTCTGCAAAACATCCTTGGCAGTAGGATTAACTATATAATAAACCATCCTTTGCCCTCCAACTAAACTATTATCACATTTAACATAACAAATTATATCTACATAGCCTGTATCAGAACTTGAGGTCTGCCAATTATAAGTATTTAAAAGCGACCAATCCTGCTTTAACTGCCCACCGATATAAAATTGATATTTTAACGGGCTTGAATCGCAGCTGGCAGCATTCACTTTAATAGCTACCATTGCCCCGGCTAAAACCGTTGAATAATCTTCCGGGCTAACAGAATCAACTGTAGGCGGCATTTTAGCCCGGCTATCAAAATAAAACTCATCTGAAAAGCCAACCTCACTCCAAAGCCCGGTACTATTTTTGGCTTTAAGTGAAATCTTAAACGGGCCTAAGCAATGCAAGCTTAAATCAGTTACAGTAATTGAGATGGCGCTTGGGGAAATAGAAGTCCAATCCCGATAAATAGCCGTACCTACAACATCGTAGCCCGGGTGCCTACTCTCCTGCGTAATCTGATATTGATATTCAACAATATCCGAAAGTGCTAGCCAGCTTACCCTAAATCCAAGCGGAGAATAAAGCGCTTGGGCAGTGACTACGGGTGTTGGCGGACGCGGATCAATAAAGGTTACAATCCTGTGTATTTCTGCACTATTGCCAGCCTTATCTTTGGCCTTAATAATCGCGGCATTAGCGCCATTAACAATATTTACCCCTGAAACGGAAAAACTTCCATCAATACCAATACTAGGCCTATATACTTGAGGCCCTACCGTTACCTCAAGCATATCCACGCCTGATACAAGATCATTAACAATTCCGCTGACTGTAATAGTATTCTGACTAACCGTAACTGCATTTTGAGGCACAACATTAGTTATTACGGGAGCTGTCTTATCTAATTTAATATTGCTCAAAGTTTTATGAGGCAATTCTTCAATATTAGCATTATTTACGCTCCAGAATTCTAATGAATTGTTAGCTCCCTCGGTAGTAATAACCGGCTGCCCGGATACATTAACAACAAAAGTTTGCCCGTTGTTTATTTTATAATAAGTATTTTTTATGCCGCTTAAGTTATCGGTTGCGGTTAATATAATAGAAACATTTTCGTTACTCCATGCGCCAACATAATTAGTCGTAGTTACAGGAGTTAAAGCCACTTCTTTGTTAACGGTTATAGTTATGGTTTCGCTATCACTTAGCTCTCCATCGCTTACTAAGAATACAATGCCGGTATAAGTATTCGCGGTGCCGGATCCTGGGGTCCAGCTAAAGGCCTTAGTGGTTTGATTAAAGCTGGCGCCGCTGGGCAAGTTGCTGGCAGTGTAAGTGAGCGCGCCGCCGTCTGCGTCGGTAGCGGATACTGTGAATTCTAATTTTACGTTTTCATTAACGGTCT
>JAZDEX010000052.1:0-22394 GCA_043808405.1 Candidatus Omnitrophota bacterium
AGAGGCTGGCTAATTTCATGCGCCAATGACGAAACAAATTCCGCGAGTTTTCCTACCCGAGTAACATGCAAAAGCTCTTCGCGCTGCTCAGTAATCTCTAACTCCCTCTCCCGCATTAAAGTAACATCAGTCTGAATCCCCACATAATGCGTGACCGAGCCGCTAGAATCACGCACCGGAGTAATGCGCAAGAGATTCCAATACCGCTTACCGTTCTTTTGGAAACTAAGCATTTCTCCATGAAAAACCTTATTTTGATGTATCGTCCGCTTTATTTCATCAATTACGCGAGAATCAGTATCAACGCCATAAAGTGAAAAATAATTTTGGCCGATAATCTCTCGCTCTCCATAGCCAGTCATCTTTTGAAACGCTTGATTAGCATAAATAACAGGAAAATCTTGACTTGCGGCATCAATAATAAAAATACCATCGGCAACCGCCTCCATCGCTTTAGTATGAATACGAATCTGTTCTTCTGATTCCGCCTGCTTTTTGACCCCACTACTTAATTGCTTGTTCTTAACCTTAAGCTTATCAGATTGCCGATGAATTAATTCTTCCAGGCGCACGCGCTCCCCATTTAAAACTTTATTTCTCAAAATGGGCTTTTGCGCTTTCTTTTGCTTAAGCTTAGATTGCTTTTTCTTTATCATCTTATTTATTGTTATTTATCAATCCTTACTTACCAAACACAACAAATATCTAACCCAAAACACTACTGTTTAATATTTTACTATATAAAATAACTTCTTCAACAATTTTGTTACAGCTTTTTGAACAAAAAACTTTATCTTGGCTTTAATATCATTCGGCTGTAAAATAATGGCTATGCCTGACGGATTTCGACAAGCTAAAGAAATTACTAAAAAACACGCTAAGACCTTCTATTTTGCTTCCCATTTCTTAGGCCGCGCAGAAAAATATGCTGCTTACGCTATATACGCCTTCTGCCGTACTCACGATGATGCGGTTGATGTGGCAAATCAAGAATTAAACGCGGATTTAATTGCCGCCTTCCAAGAAACAGTAACTAAATACCAAATCCCTAAAGAATATTTCAACGCATTAAAATCTGGCGTAAATATGGATTTAAGCAAGAATCGCTATCAGGATTTCGCCGAATTATATGATTATTGCTACAAGGTAGCCGGTGTAGTCGGGCTGATTATGCTTAAAATATTTAGCAACACTGACAATAAAGCCGAAAAATACGCTGTAGATTTAGGTATTGCCATGCAATTAACTAATATCTTACGCGATATTAAAGAAGATTTTGCCCGGGGGAGAATTTATTTGCCCCTGGATGAAATGCAAAGCCACTGCGTCAATGAAATAGGCATCCGACAAGAAAGGTTAAATGACAATTTCCGCGCATTAATGCGCTTTCAAACCCAGCGCGCGCGGCAATATTACCAAGAGTCCCTTCCAGGGATAAAATTAATCCCCGGGGTAAAAAGCCGCTTCTGTTTACTGGCGATGAAAAATATCTATGCCGGAATACTTGAAAAAATAGAGAGAAATAATTATGATGTGTACAAAGAACGCGCTCATGTGAATATGCTAGGCAAAATTACGATTATTTTAAAAATACTATTTAAAGGTGAATACTTATGAAAATAAACCTAGCGAAATCCGCGGGATTCTGTTTCGGAGTAAAAAGGGCAATTGATATTGCCCTTAAAACTGCATCTAAAAACACAAGAATTTATATGCTCGGGGATATCGTACACAATGAAGATGTGGTGAAGCAAATTACTCAGGCAGGAATTAAAAAAATAAACCGGCTCTCTGCTGGCCAAGGAAAGACCCTGCTTATCCGCGCGCACGGCGCGGCAATTGAAACTATAGCGAAAGCTAAAAAACTTAAATTTACGATAGTCGACGCCACCTGCCCCATGGTTAAAGAAATCCATAAAATTGCTAAAGACGCAGAAAATAAAGGTTACGCTATTATTATCATCGGCGACAAAAAACATGATGAGGTCTTAGGTATTATCGGCCAACTAAATTCAAAACCTATAATAATTGATAGTATAGAAAATATGCCTTTTAATAAACTTGAAAAACAAAGAAAATATGCAGTCGTAGTTCAATCTACGCAAAATATTGAAAAAGTATTAAAAATAGTTTCCCAGCTTAAAACCCGCGTTAAAAAACTAAAATTCTTTAATACTATCTGCCGGCCAACCAGAATCAAACAAGAAGAAATAAAATCCCTGCCTAAAGAAAACGGCGTGATCATCGTCATCGGCTCTAAGGCAAGCGCCAACACCAAAAGATTATACGAAATCTCAAAATCAATTAATAAGAATACTCACTGGATTGCTTCGGCAAAAGAATTAACTAAAATGTGGTTTAAAGATGCTCTCAATGTGGGAATTACTGCCGGTGCCTCGACCCCTGACTCCATCACCCAAGAAGTAATAGGGCGGATCAAAAAACTTACTTGCCGCGATTAATTAAATCCACAACAATCTTGGAACTGGCAATAACTATAGGCAACCCTCCTGTGGGCCCAACACTTGCTCCGACAAAATATACGCCTTTTAATTTACGATCAAAATTAGCCGGCCGGAAAAACATACTCTGTATTAAGCTATACGTCCTTCCAAAAACCGCTCCATATTTTATATTGTAGCGGCTAATGAAATCTTGCGGATAAAATTTATGCTCTACTTCAATCAGCTCTTCAAGATCTATCCCTAATTTTTTATTAATTCTAGCAAAAACTATTTTTTTTAAAGCCTCTTCATTTTTAGTTATATTATCTTTATTATCCTTAAGATTAGCTACCGGCACTAAAATATAAAATAAATCCCGGCCCGCAGGCGCTAACATCGGATCTATAATCGTCGGGACATGGACATAAAACGACGGGTTATCGGGAAAAACTTTTTCCTTAAATACCTGGTTTAAGTTGCGCTTTAAATCCGGCGAGAAAAATAAATTATAATGGGAAACTCCGGGAACTTTAGCCTTAAGCCCTAAATACAATAGGTATGCCGAACAAGAATACTTATAATTGGGGATATTGCGCTTGAAAATATCAGCCTGGGCATAGGCATAATCCGCGTTAATCACCACTTTGTCCGCTTGGACTTCTCTATCGCGAAAATTTAGAATAAAACCATTTTCCTTTTTCTTAATTTCAGTAACTTCGCAATTATAGCGATATTTAGCGCCGAATTTTCTGCCTAAATTCTCCAGGGCGACTGGTATTTTGTACATCCCGCCCATAGGATGGAATATTTTCTGCGCGCCAAATGAGCCTCCCATAAACATCGCATCAAAAGTAAAAATGCCGCAGTCAGGCTCAAGCTCCTTTAAATCCAAGTAATCTTTTATATTTTCGCCGCAATAATTAAAAATCTCCTCAAAAAAATCCGTCATTATTACAAAAGACGGGCCAATGTCGAATTTAAAACCCTTATCTTCAATAATATTATTACGCCCGCCGCAACCGGAGAGTTTTTCAAATACCTCAACGTCAAAACCACTTTTTGCCAAGCGCGCGGCAACGCTTAAGCCCCCTATCCCCGCGCCAACTACAGCTATTTTTTTAGGCATGAATACTAAGGTAAATTATCCCTCTTGTTTTTTACGCGCCGACTCTGAGCGGGTCAACTCAAATTTATCCAGATGTTTCTCCTGAAATCTCTGCATATATAAAAATAATCCCGGGGTAATAAAAAGTGTAACCACCTGCGAGA
Source organism: Candidatus Omnitrophota bacterium (assembly GCA_043808405.1). GTDB lineage: Bacteria > Omnitrophota > Gorgyraeia > Gygaellales > Profunditerraquicolaceae > JAZDEX01. The sequence continues at coordinate 3,714 of JAZDEX010000052.1, forward strand.
AAATTAAACCTCCGACTACAATTAAACCTAAGGGCTGGCGCGACGCGCCATCCGCGCCGAAACCAAAAGCAATAGGGATAGCGCCCATAATTGCCGCCAGGCCAGTCATTAATATCGGCCGAAAACGCACAATTGAGGCATTGTAGATCGCCTGAAGATTAGTAATATTTCCCTTCTGAAGATTTTCATTGGCAAAATCAACCATCATAATCCCGTTTTTAGCTACAATCCCCAATAACATAAATAACCCTACATAGGCATAAAGCGAAAGTTCCGAGCCAAAAATAAACAAGGTCAATAGCCCGCCGAAAGTAGCTACCGGTAAAGTTGTAAGAATAGTAAGCGGATGAACATAACTTTCATAAAGCACCCCTAAAATAACGTATTTGATGAACACTGCGATAATAATTAAAATCAAAAGGCTGGCCATTGCTTCCTGGAATTGCTTAGCTTCACCCTGAAGCGAACCATTCACGCCCGCAGGCAATATTTTATTTGCCGCCTCTTCAAGGGCTTTAGTAGCATTGCCTAAAGGCACGCTGGGGCCTAAATTAAACGAGATAGTCGCTGAATTTAACTGATTATAATGCGGGACATCCTGCGGCCCGACATCTTCCTCCCATTTAGCAATTGAACTTAAAGGAATCAGGCTCTTGGTAAGCGGAGAGCGTAGATAAACTTGCGAGAGATCTTCCGGATGCCGGCGGTAATCTTTAGTTAATTCAACTATAATATTATACTGGTCAACTTCTGTTTTATAAGTAGCAACCTTGCCCTGGGCATAGGCCAACATCAGGGCATTCTCAATATCAGCCGCGGTAATCCCTAACGTCGAGGCGCGGTCGCGAAAAATCGTAATATCTAACTGCGGCATATTTAACCTGATGCTATTTTGCACATCAAGAAACCCAAGAAGCTTTCTCATCTTCCCTTCTAAATCAAATGCCGCCTTATAAAGCTGCTCCTGATTTTGGCCGGTTAAAACATAAGAATACTTATTGCCGCGGGCAGTGCTTTCGCCCCCGGTGCTTAAACGCAGCGCCGGTATAGCCTGAATAAAGGTTAGGCCGTCGGCAAACTTAGACATTTTAACGCGCAGCCTTTGCACCACCTTTTGGATAGAAACCTTTCTTTTTTCTAACGGTTTTAAAGTCATAAAAAATATCCCTGTGCTTTGGTCAGACCCGGGAGCAAGGCCGGTAAGCGTGATAATATTTTCTGCTGCCGGCTCATTTAATAAAACTTCATTTATTTTATTTTGAAATCTCTGCATCTTAGCGCTCGAGGTGCCTAGAGGGGACATCATTTGCGCCATAACGAAACCGCTGTCGCCTTCAGGCAAAAAACTCTGCGGCAGCGCCATAAAAAGTATAATTGTCCCGGCAAAACATATTACCCAGCCAATAATAGTAGTGATCGGCCGCTTTAAAGTCCACATCAAAAGTTCGCCGTATCTCTTAATTACCCCGCTTAAAAAATTATTGGTAATTTTCTGCAGGCGGTTTTCTTTTTCTTCTTTTTTCTCTCTTAACATGCGCGCGCACATCATCGGAGTAAGGGTTAAAGAGATAACCCCGGAACACAAGATTGCCATAACTACCGTAATCGCGAATTCCCTAAAGACCTTGCCAATTACCCCGCCCATAAAAACCAAAGGCACAAATATTACTGCCAAAGATAAAGTCATAGAAAGAATAGTAAAAGTTATCTGCTGGGCGCTTTTTATGGCCGCGGCAAAAGGCTTTTCGCCGGCTTCCACTAAACGCACAGTATTCTCTAAAACAACTATGGCATCATCCACTACAAAACCAACTGCCAAAGTCAGGCCCATCAGCGAAAGATTATCCAAACTAAACCCAAAAATATACATCACGATAAAAGTAGCAATAATCGATAACGGCAGGGTTACGCTGGGGATAATTGTATCCCGCAGGCTGCCTAAAGATAAATAAATTATCAAGATAACTAAAATAAGGGCAATAATAATCGTACTTTTAACATCATTTACGCTTTCGACTATAGATACAGACTTATCAAAAAATACATCTAAATTCACGGAGCCGGGAACTTGCTTTTGTAATTCACCGACAGTTTCACGCACGTCATGCGCTACCCCGACTGTATTTGAACCTGCCTCGCGCGAAACTGCCAAGACAACTGTAGTAGAGGTCATCTTGCCCCCGGGCTTTCCGTACATAACATTAATCATGTCATTATCAACGCTATCAATACACCTGCCTAAATCCTTCAAGCGCACCGGGGCATTATTACGATAGGTAACAATAAGTTTTTCATAATCCTTAGCCTTATAAAGCTGCCCCTTGGGCTCAATAGAAAACGCGCGCACCTTGCCATCAAGGCTTCCGCCGGGAATTAAGACTGTGCCGGTTCTTATACTGTCAGCTATTTCATTAATCCCTATTTTATAAGCAGCTAATTTATTAGGGTCAACTTGCACGCGTACAGCAGTTTTTGCCCCATAGACCTGAACCTGCGAAACGCCGTCAATCATACTTAAACGCTGGCCGACAACTTTATTGGCAAGATCATAAAGTTGGCCGCAATTCAAAGTATCAGAGGTCAGGCTCAGATAAATTATCGGGCTATCGCTGGGATTAGTTTTCTGATAAGCAGGCGGATTAGGTAAGTCTAAAGGCAGGTTTGCTGTCGCGCGCTGAATTGCCGCCTGCACATCAGGCGCGGCTAAATCTACATTGCGGCTTAATTCAAAAGTCAGGATAATAGTGGTCTGGCCTTCAGTATTATCCGAGAACATTACCTTTAATCCCGGGATTTGAGTAAACTGATTCTCTAAGGGCGTAGCCACAGTGGTGGCCATAGTTGTGGGGCTGGCACCCGGATAAGCCACGCTAACTGTAATAACCGGATAATCCACCACCGGAAGATCGCTAATCGGCATAGTAAAATATGCCACAATACCAAAAATCAATATGACCACATAAACTAAGATGGTCATTACCGGCTTGCGGATAAATATTTCAGATAAATTCACTTTATATAATCACCTTTTGAGCAGTGTCATTGCGAGGAGCGACAGCGACGAAGCAATCTTTTTAAAAAGATTGCTTCGCTCACCTAAAGGTTCGCTCGCAATGACACTAATTTAGTTATTTCTCATTTTTCTGCCCGGTCACATCCATAACTTCGAAACCTGGACTTAAGCCTAATTGCCCAACTATTACCACCTTCTCACCTGCTTTAATCCCATCTTCAATAACAATATTCTCCCTCTGCCTGTTGCCTATTTTAACTACGCGCAGCTCGGCCTTATTATCTTTAGTAACAATAAAAACATAACTTCCTTTTTGCCCTGTCTGCACTGCCTCATAAGGAATAAGCACAGCATTATTCTGCACCCCTAAAATAAGCCGCACCTGGGCAAACTGGCCTGACCAAAGATCGCGTTTAGCATTAGGAATAATTCCGCGCAGCAAAATTGTGCCGGTGGTATTATCTACTTTATTATCTAATAATTCTATATCGCCAAAATATAGCTTATCCCCATATTCATCAAAATAAATCTCAACCTTAAGTTTTTCATCTTGCATGGCCTTACGCACTCGGGAAAGCTCGGTTTCAGAAATAGTAAAATCTATATAAAGCGCATCTATAGCCTGCATATTTACCAGCGTTGGCCCGGTATTTGCGCTGACAATATTGCCTAAATCTACCTGTCGTTTTCCGGTCAGGCCATCCACAGGAGCGACAATATAACAATATTCTAAATTTATTTTCTCAAGCTCAATATCAGCCTTATCCAATTTCACTTTACCTTCAGCCATGGCTACATCAGTTTGATATTTATCGAAATCCTGTTTGGAAATAAGTTGTTTCTCAAAAAGCTTCTGGTTTCTTTCTAAGGTGATCTTTTTTAACTCTAAGTCCGCGGCATCTTCGATCAAACTAGCTTGTGCCCGGTCAAGCTTTGCCTTATAGGGCGCCGGGTCAATAATAAAAAGCGGATCGCCTTTTTTAACCTCCTGGCCTTCGTTAAATTTAATTTCTTTAATTTGCCCAGTCACCTGAGCCTTGATATCCACATCATTAGGGGAATATAAACTCCCGAATGATTCAATATATATAGGGGCGTCTTTTTCTATTGCCAGGGCAATTTCAACCGGCCGCGCTAACATTGCTTGAGGTTTCTTGGCCCGGCCAAGGAAAGCGCGGATAATTATAAAAGCAATAAAACAAACAACAATTATCCAGATTAATTTTTTAAATTTTTTAGGCATTAGTTTTTATCCCCCTGTTTTACTGGGCATAGATTTTACGTAAAGCGAGCCTGTGGAATGAGCCAACTCTACAAGCCCAACAAATACATCTTTTTTAGAATTGATCAGTTTACTCCGGGCATCCGAAAGTTTACTCTGCGACTGCAATAAATCCAAGATACTTTTTAGCCCGTTATTATAACTCTCAAAAGCTAGAGCGTAGGATTCGCTGGCGCTGTCTAAAAATGCCCGGCTGTATTTTAATTTTTCTACCGCAGTATTAAAATTATAATATTTTATCCAGACGTCGGAACTGGCAGCTAATTCGTCCTGCACTAACTGATTATATTCTATATCCACTTGCCTCTCTGCCGCCCTTTTCTTATATATAGTATTAAAGCCGTCAAAAATATCCCATTCCAGGCTTAAAGTGCCGGTATATTCATAATCATAATTTCTCTGCCGATTAAACTTATAATAATCATATTCATTCCTATAAGTCTCTCCTGCAAAATTTAAGGTCGGCCATAAATCCGAATTGGCGGATTTTAGCGCGGCTTTTTTCGCCTTTAACTGGGCCAACCGCGAAGCAATATCCGGCCTTTTTTTCAACGCCTCTTCGATTAACTCGGTAACGTCTTCTTCCTTTATATCTGTAGGTATTTCTCCGACAGGCGGGGCAATTTCGAATTTTGTGTCCGCGGGCAAACCGACAGCCTGCGCAAGATTAGCCCTGGCAGTTTTTAAATCGCCTTTAGCGCCTTCTAAATTATATAAAGCATCGTCATAATTTGCTTTTGCCTCTAACACATCTAATTTTGTAGAAAGCCCGCTTGAGAAACGCACCTGGGCTGCTTCATAATCTACCTTGGTATTTTCCACATCGGCAAGTTTAGCCTCTACATCAGATTGCGCGCTATGCAGCTCATAATAATATTTTTCGACCTGAAGCAGCATATCTTGAATAGACTTGTTATATTTTGAATTTTCTGAAACTAACATCTGCGACATCTCATCAATCTTGGCGCCTCTTCCGCCAAAATCAAGCAATAGATAGGTCACCTTTAAGTCCGGGCCGTAATTTGAATTATCAGCATCGCCAGAATTACTATTACTGATAATCTTCTCTCGGTTAAGAGACATAGTTGCGGTTGCCTGCGGATATAACGCGCTTTCTGCCTGCTTTTCTTGCGCCAAAGCTAAGCGCGTGCTCTCCCAGGCTTGGCGGGTTTTAGGATTATTGCGCAAACCAATATCTATCAATTCCACTAAAGCAAGCGGCTTAGAAGTATCAACCTGAAGTTTACGGATATTACCCCAGGCGGGGTCATTTGATTTTAAGGATTTGCTTTTTTGATCTACTTTTCTCTGGGCAATCATCTCTGATTCCAAATCCTTAACCGCCCTCTCCCAGTTATAATCATACTGCAATTTAGACGGCTCTAGAAGCGCCTGAAATGTCCGGCAGCCAGCAAGGGCCGATATTGATAATGCAAATATTATTAAAACCAAAATTTACTGAAACTATCCATCAATATTTTGTCAGCTCCTTAATATTTATCTTATCATAAAACCGTGTTAAATCAACCTACCCACGGCTAATTGCAGAAGAATTTCGGAAAGTTCTTTAGGATGAGTCAACATTACCATATGCGCCCCTGGTATCTTTATGCGCGACCAACTATCGCCAGCCGCTCTTTCATAAGCGCTCTCATGTGATTTTTGCGAATCACCCGGGGCCTGCGTTTCACAAAGAATATATGTTTTTTTAATAGATTTTATCATGGGACTTTTAAGCCTAATTTTTTCTTCGTAACAAGCGGCAGGCATTGGCACCATCAATGATTTTACGCGCTCGGCTTCCTGAGGGCCATCAATACCCAGCACTCTAGGATCAGGCGGCATAATTACTTTTACCGCTTCTCCCATATAATTAATTTCATTAAGGCGCGCGCGAGTGCCCGGCATGATATCAAACGCGCTTTGGCCGTCTTGAGGCAGCATAGAATCCAAATAGATTAATTGTTCAATTCGATGAGGCATAACTTCAGCTGCACCGGAAATTACCATCCCAGCATAACTATGCCCAACTAAAGTAACATCTTCAAGGCCTTCCTCTGTTACCACCTGCACAACATCATTGATATGCGTTGAAAGATTTATGAACGGAGAAAGCAATTTTTTCCTTTCTCCTAAACCGGATAAATCTGGGGCATAAAACGCGTTATTCCGGGAATCAAGTATGCTTAAAACTTTATCCCAGCACCATGCCCCCGAATACGCCCCATGCACGAAAATAAATATATTATTTTTCATTTATAACTTCCAACATTACGCTATGAATTTTAGTGTTTGAAGCTACGATAAAAGTTTTCTTTACAGGTAAAACATTATTGCCGCAGTTATCCGTAACTTTACCACCTGCCTCCTGAATAATTAAAGAGCCGGCGGCAAAATCCCACGGGCTTAAAGTAAACTCCCAAAATCCTGCGGCGCGGCCTGAGGCTACATAACATAAATCCAAAGCTGCTGAGCCAAGCCTACGAATACCGATAATACGCTTACGTAAGAAGCGTTTCATAGTATCAAGAGTATCAATCATATCCTTATCTCTGCTATAATAAAAACCCGTAATAATAATTGCCTGTCCTAAATTAGCAGCCTTATTTATATGTATGCGCTTACCATTAAGAAACGCGCCCTTATTTCTTCTAGCATAAAATAATTCATTGCGCGAAACATCATAAATCGCCCCGGCAATCACTTTATTTCTATATGCTAATCCCACTGAGGCGCAGAAAATCGGCAAGCCGCTGGCAAAATTATTTGTGCCGTCTAAAGGATCGATAATCCAGGTATATTCGGAATTTGTCTTCTGATAAATCTTTTCTTCGGCGAGGATATTATGCGCGGGGTATTTTTTGCGTATCAGCCTAACTACCACATCTTCTGCTTCGGTATCGGCGGTAGTAACTAAATCAAAGGAAGTTGTCTTAGTTTGAACTTTAAAAGCTTTACCGAAATATTTCTTATGCACTGAACCGGCTTTAAACGCGGCTTTTATCGCTATATCTAGATAACTCATTCCTGTAAATCCACTTCCGAAGCTATATCAAACGAAAAAATCGTCATTATTTAGGTAAGGCTTTGATGAATTGCTGGATGGAAGAAGAAATGCTAGAGAAATCTTTTTTTAAGAGCCATTCGGGGCGGAATACGCTGGCGCCGAAGGATACGGCGGAGGCGCCACAGGCAAAATAATCTTTCAGATTCTCAGGCGTTACTCCAGCGCAGGCTAAAAGCTCGATATTATTAAATGGGCCTTTTATTTCTCTAAAATATTCCGGGCCAAAGCATTTTGCCGGAAAAACTTTGACCATAGTCGCGCCTTTATTCCAAGCTTCATATATTTCAGACGGAGTTAATGCCCCAGGAAATACAGGAACTTTATATTTAAAACAATAACTCATTACTTCCTTGACTAAAATCGGAGTAACAATAAACGTCGCCCCTGCCTCTAGCGCAATTTCTAAATCCTCAACATTAAGCACAGTCCCGGCTCCCAGCATTAATCTATTTTTAGAAATTCTCACCGCGCGTTTAATAATTTTAGGCGCGTCTTTCGTATTCATAGTAATTTCTAAAGTCTTTAACCCCGCGTCAATCACGCACTCCACTAGCGCCTCAATTATATCTGCCTCTACTCCTCTTAATATACCCATCAGGGGCTGTTTTTTAAACTTGGCTATATCCATTATTCTACATCCTCGGTGATAAAAGTCTCATAAAACTCGCGGAAATCATTGCGCTTATCGCTGTCTAAAAGCTCGATTGCCGAGCGCGGATGCTCATCAAACATCCCGGTAATAGCATAAGGAATTAAATACCCCCACTCTAATTTTTTGCTCAAAGGAATAAATTCCTTAGAAATCAAATCCAGAATCGGCCGAATATCATATTTAGGATTCTTTAAAAACCCGAGCATTAATTCTAGCGGGCAATTCCCTGCTCCGCGGCCCAAGCCATAAACGGTGGCATCCACGTAATTCGCATTATGAATAATCGCCTCAATAGTATTGCTAAAAGCTAACTGCTGATTATTATGGGTGTGTATTCCGATTTCTTTATTTTTCACAATGCCCTTTGCTTTCTTAATTAGGAACTCAATAGTTTCTTGATAAAGCGCCCCAAAACTATCCACGATATAAATTACTTGAGCCCGGGACTCTTCCTCCAGCTGCTCTAAACACTCAGTTAATTCATTATCCAGCGCGCGCGATATAGCCATAATGTTTACCGTAGTTTCATAGCCTTTATCGGCAAAGTTATTAATCAAATGTATAGCTTTATCAATATCTTTAACGTATGAGGCAACCCTAACCATAGCAACCGGGCTGTCTTTGCGCTCAACTACATCGTCCATGTCCACGCGGTCCACATCCACCATGACTGAAATCTTAGTCTGAGATTCAATGCCATCGGTAACCTTACGAATAATATCATCGTCGCAAAATTTCCACTTGCCAAAATCTTTAGGCGAAAATAATTTCTTGGAGTTTTTATAGCCTATTTCCATATAATCCACACCGGCATGGGAAAGCGCCTTGTAGGTTGCGCGCACAAAATCATCGCTAAAATCGTGATTATTGGCTAAACCGCCATCCCTGATTGTACAATCCAAAACCTTAATTTTTTCTCTAAACATTTCTGGCTCCTAGATAATATACTCTGGTTTTTTCTGAAGAGGAAATTTAGATATCTCCTCGGATACTTTTTTATCTAAACCCGGCTTATTTAATTTGCAATACATATAATTTTTATAACTCTCCACTCCCGGCTGGTCAAAGGCATTGACATTTAAAAGCTCGCCCTCAAATGCAGTAGCTATCTCAAAGAAAAACAACAATGCCCCCCAATAAAACGGAGTAATTTCCGGTATAATGATCGCGCAATTTGGCCTTAATTCTCGCATCAACGACCATTCGGTTGCTTCCTCAGCCAAGTTTAAAAGCTCGGAATATTTCTTTCCCGAGAGCAGCTCGTCACCTGCGGGAATTTTTATATCGCGGCTGAATCTCTCGACCCGAATAAAAGTTATAGCCTTATTATTTTCACCTTCTGCATTATTCTGATGCACGGAATGAAGGTCGTTTGTGCCGCGGGTAGCAATCGGGGTCCTGCCTACATTAACTATATTTGCGGCATCATTAACCCATCTTTCCAAACCCTGGGCATCAACCTCAACTTTTCTCGAATATTTCTTACCCAGGCTCTCAGCCAGAAGCTGAATATACCACTCGGCGGTCGATTTTAAAGTTTCGGAAAATGGCATCAATACCGCGATAGATTTATTTTTCTTATAAAGTATATACTCAAGCGCCGCATACATATAAGCCGGATTTTGATTCAGTGATTCCGTAAAACATCTTTTATACATGTCCGCGGCACCCGCAAGCACTTCTTTAATTTTAACCCCAATTACCGCTAGATGCAATAATCCCATATTTAATTCCGAGAACCTCCCCCCCACTCCTTTTAATAAAGGTAAGCTGCGAAAGGCAAGCGAATCCTTAGCCTGCTCACGCATAACTTTATTGCGCAAAGTCCCGCTTTCAGGATCAGTAATAGCCGCAATCTGGCGCCCATAATTTTTGCCAGCGCCTTTCTTAAGCCAAGCCTCAACCACATTAAAAGCCACTTTTGTTTCCGTAGTTTCGCCTGACTTTGAAATTACGATAATAAATGTTTCTTTCGGATTTAGATTTTTAAGCAATACGCTAATGGTATCCGGATCAAGATTATTGCCCTCAAAGTAAACTCGCGGCCTGCCCTTTCTTGTTTCAGAAAAATCATTGTAATACGGCGCGCAAAGCGCATCCTGCGCTGCCTTTAAACCTAAATATGAACCGCCAATACCTAAGAAAAGCACATTCTTATATTTTCTGGCAATCATATCGCCTAATTGTTGGATATGGCTGATAGTTTCTTTATCCTGAAAAGGTAAATTTGCCCATTCCAAGCTTAACACGATTCTTTCTTTAGGATTATTTAGAACTTTTTTTAAATGCGCGGCAGCTTTAGCTATCGCCTCGGAAAGCCCGGCCAAATCGCCATCAGTAACGCCGTGCTTTTCGCCGACATTCAAACTAAACATATTATTAAAATCAAATTTTATCTGTTCCATATATACCTCCAAATTATGAAATATTATTATACCAAGAATTAATAGAAAAACGAACGGAATTATTCAGTATTTTTTAGCTTCTTAAAGATAGGCTCGAAGTTTTTAGGGCTCAACACCGGGCCCAATGCCTTAAAAATAAAATTCATAACAGGATTGCGGTGTTTTATATAAAAATAAAGGCGGATAAAACTAAATCCTAACTTTTTCTTCGCCTCATATCCTGTAGGGCCCATTTCATATTTCTTTATTCCCTGGCCTATACACCAATTCATCAAGTCGCGGAAACGCGTAAAATAAAGATAATACTCGCGCGAAACCGAATAATCAAACCCCAGATAATAATCTATAAAATAATCGCCTGACACAAGGCAAAACGCAAAAGCAACCAGCCTGCCGTTTAAGCGCCAAAGAAAAAATCTGGCCTCCCCAGGCATATTTTTAGAAATATTCTTGAAAAAATCACGTGTTAACTCTTCAAGGCTCACCTCATGGTTATTTAACACCTGCAAATAAAGCGCGTAAGCCTGATCCAGCACCTCATCACTTAAAACATTAGTAATCTCTAGATCAAGCCTCGCCTTGGCATCTACTTTTCTAAAATTTCTTCTTAAGTCGCTGCGGCTAACAGAATCTAAACTCTTAAGAAAACCTTCAAAACTGCCAAAATTAACATCCATCTCCGTAGACGGCAGGCTCTCTATTTTAAAAAATCCCTTACGCGATAGCGGCATAAGCGTATTATTGTAACTAGAATTGAAATCTTTAAAAATAATCACTGACGCGCGCTCATTTCTAGCTATTGTTTCCAAAGAATCGCAGATCACATCCATTATCGCTTCCTGATCCCCTTTTATCCCAATCCTGCCCTGCCCCATCGGTAAGCCGCACATTAAAACCCGAGGGCTTAAGATCTTTTTAAACGGGCGTAAAACTTTCTTAAGCCAGCCGCTAACAGTAACATCAAAAGGAAAATTCATGGTAAAACATGAAGTTGCGGCAACAGGGGCATTATTTTCGTAGATTAAAATATAAAAAAATGAAAATTGCTTAAGCCCGGATTCATCAAGGGTTTTAAAGAAAAAATAGTTCTCTAAGGCAGGAGGAAAGATTTTGTTCCAATCTCCAGCCGGCAGCTCTTCAATTTTCTTAGAGATTTTTATCTTAAAAGCGGAATCAGCTTTCATAATATTCTAAAAGTGGCTTATTTCTTGTAGGCATGGCGATGATGCGCGCGGCGGGTTTGCTTTTGCTTAGTAATCCTCTGCAGTATAAAATATGTTATAAAATAAAACATTACCGCTAGAACAAGGCCTAAGAAAAAACTGCCGATAAATAACGGCGGATAATATTGCGCTAACATGGCTATTTTCTTAGATACAAAATCCTTCAAAACAGCCCAGTTTAAAAATGCAAAATCCTTAAAAACATCCCAATCTGAAAATGCAAAATCCTTAAAAACAGCCCAGTTTAAAACCGGATATTTTCCCCAGAAAATAAACCTTCCAATTTCATAACCTGTCCAGGTGATAAACGGGACTGATGGCGGCAGCGATATATTTGTCCCTAGGAACATGGCGATTTTATTCGAACGGCGCACGAGTAACGCCGCAACTATAACTATTATTGTGTGCAAGCCATAAAGCGGCATGATAGCTATAAATACACCTATGGCTATTCCCAAGGCAATCTCATGCGGAGTATTATTAAGCTTAAAAAGCTTAACTAATAATTTTCTAAGTTTCCGCCTCAAAGCCCTTCTCCCCTTTTATTATTTTACACTACGCTCTTGCATAACTAAAGTATAAGGAAATCCCACTCCTTTTATCTTAACCGGGATTCTTTCTTTATCCGTGCTAATCCAAATCTCAAAAGCTTTAGGCACGCTTGTAAAATGAAACGCACTAAATGTCCCCGCGGGGACATCCACTGTTTCTAATGAAACCAATGTTACTTTATATTCAACCGGCAGCCGGATAATTGTCGACCAGCCAATTTTTAAATTCGGGTCCTTACGTATGGAAAAAGGAAGCAATACCGCATTCTGGATAGGGCCATTAGCCTTAAATTTATATTCCTGGATTTGCTTGCCGCCTTTAGACTTATATTTTTTAATTACTACCCGCTTCTGGACAGGAAAATAATGCTCTGTTAGAAATTCTTTTCCAAAAAACATGTTGTCAATATAACGCTCTATCCATAGAGGAAAAGATGTTTTAGGGTCACTATAAATCCTCTCGGTATCATGAAAACCGGCTACATCAGTCTTAAAAATTACTAGGCCCCTCTTCTCTCCAAGTAAATCTACTATCCCCATGTCTTCATATACCGATGTCCCAACCGGACTTATAGCATAAAATATTCTTTCTATTGGTTTATCCGCGGCAAAAACTATAGCCCCAGATAAAAACAACAAAGATGAAATTAATAAAAATATCGTCTTAAACATGCTTTTTATTAACGGTGCTTATGATGAAACCCGCGCGGGCCTCGCCTAAAACCAGATCTTGGCGCCTGCTTATGCACAAACGAAGAGAAATGCTCCTGAGAAATACCCGGATGTTTAGCTATAGGTAACGTTGCCCGGATTAATTTTTCAATTTCTTTAACATCACCGCTCTGGTCAGGCGTAGCAAAAGAAATCGCGTGGCCCTTATGCCCTGCCCGGGCGGTGCGGCCGATGCGATGCACATAATTCTGCGCATCCTCCGGCAAATCATAATTAAGAACCAGCTCAATCCCGGTAACATCAATCCCGCGCGCGGCAATATCAGTAGCGACTAAGACTTTATACTTACCCGACCTGAATCCTTCCAGCGCGTCCCGACGCTGCACAAGAGTGCGGTTAGAATGAATTTCAGACGCGCTATAGCCCATATCCCTGACTGACCGGGCGATCTTTCTGGCGTTATGCTTGGTGCGGGAAAATAAAAGTACCGCGCCATTATACTGCGTAAGTAATTTACGCAGAAGTTCCAGTTTTGCCTCTCTACTGACGATAAATAATTCCTGAGTAACCCGCTCAACGGTCGTCCCTGAAGGGGCAATTTCAACCGACACAGGAAGCTTCATATATTTGGCGGCGATACTCATAACTTCCTTAGCAATCGTCGCCGAAAAAAGCATGGTCTGCCTTTCCTTAGGTATAAAACGCAAAATCTTTTCTACCTGCGGGGCAAAACCCATATCGAGCATGCGGTCGGCCTCATCAAGGACTAACATTACCACATCATCAGTCATAATATTCCAATGGCTCATATGATCAATGATCCTGCCCGGAGTAGCGATAATAATACGCGGATTTTTACGCAAGGCCTGCACCTGAGGCGGCATAGGAGCCCCGCCGATAAGGCAGGCGGTTTTAATCCCAAAAGGCCCGACTAAAACTTGAAATGCTTCATGAATCTGGATAGCCAACTCGCGGGTCGGCGCTAAAACTAGCCCCTTGCCTTTTATCTGAATCAACCGCTGGACCATAGGAATAGCAAATGAATGCGTTTTCCCTGTGCCGGTCTGGGCAATGCCTACAATATCTTTGCCCTGAATCGCCAAAGGAATGGCTTTTAATTGAATCGGGGTGGGAGTTTTAAATTTTATGTGCTCTAAAATATCCAATATTTTAGGCGCGATACCCAGCCCGAAAAAACCCTGCTCTGAATTATTTTGTGTATTCATTAAATATCACCTTTCCTTTCTCGTCTAAAAGCTGCCTTGAGTTAACATCATAAACCGCATGTTCAAAACATTCGGCCTTCACGACTTTCCCATTATCATACAATACAAATTGAATATTTTCTAATATAATTATCTTGCTGAAACCGATATCAAAAAAACCAATCCGTTTGTTGGCAAATACCGCTTTCTCGGATTTTATAGAATAAACTACTTTACCCTGCTTAACCTTCTCTAAAACCAACCCTTCAATAGACACATCCTTAATTCCTTCGGCACGCGTAAAAGCGGGAATAAAACTAATTAATAAAATAAAAAACATGCTCCCGATAAATATTTTCTTTATATCCATATCAATTTAATTTGTTATCCGGGACTATCCCGCCAAATTTATCATCCGGCCATGATTTAGGGATAATAGAATTATCGGCGTTAAACCTAGGAAGAAAATCTCTTACGTTTTTAAAGCGCAGGAAAAATTCCCCGGGATTAACGCGAAAATTATCCCTGGTTATCTCAGGCCGCGGATCGATCAAAGTATTGCCCATACTGCTTAAGCTTCTTAACATCATGCTATAACGCGAAGCATTATTTACAAAATACTCCGTCCTAACAAAAACATCATCCGACTGATCAACATCATCCCGATACAATAAATAATCTGAGGCTAAAGAATAATTTCTCTCAAGATTAGATGCCGCATTTCTGGCTGTAATCAGATAACGAGGATTACTTAAAGTAAATAAATAAGGATGCCTGCTTAAGATATCGCGAAAACTCACCTTCTCTCCTCTAATAATTTTTAATGCTGACCCTTGAGCATCAGCATACAGATTATAAGCTAATGTGCTCAACAGGCCTGCCTGCATTGCGTTAGCCCCCGAAGCTAAAACTAACACATCGCCATAATCAACCTCATTCTGCTTAAGTCCATAAAAAATCCCGCTATAAGGAAGGCGCTCTTGATAACCGGAGGCAACTTTAGCAAGATTGCGCTGCGCGTAATCTATCTTAGGCAATATTACGTTATCGAAAATATTCATAGCCGCATCATTATCCAACAATCGCCTAAGGTCAAAAGGCTCATTATAAAAAGCGCTCAAATCCACAACTTGGCTCATCTTTAAAGAAAAAACATTGTCACAAACACCTAATAATGATTTTTTCACATCTTTAAGCTCTTCCACAAAAGCAATTGCTTGATTACGATATTCAAGGGCTGAACTTATACTAATTAAATCATCCGACTGGTCATCGGATTCGTTTAGAATAAACGTAAACGCTTCATTGTAACTATCAATAGCCTCGACCAGAGCAGAACGCGCGGCTTGCGAAGATTGAATATCTCTTACGCGCAATAACTCAGGATAAACCCTTAATAGAGACTCTGCACTAAATGTCCCATCTTTAACCTGCCCGCTTAATCGGGCCAAATCAACATCAAAATTAGGCACAAGCAATTCCAGCATGTTAGATTTAAATACCAAAATCAACGATTTTAAAAGCGCAACATCGCCATAATCTATTTCCACTCGGCCCGAGCCTGTAAAAGGATTAGGCATTTCTAAATAAGAAACAAAATTTTTATTTTGTAAAACAATATCTAAATTGGCCAAAGATTTATCTATTTCGTATATCACGGTTTTATTAATTATCTTCTGGAATTCCATCCCTTTAGGAAAAGACGGCTCTAGATAAAACTTTGATATCGCTTTAGGCGGCTCACATTGCAGATTAAAAAGATTTAAATTACTCTGAGTTAGAGCTGCCCCTTTGGGGCCCTTAAAACCCATATCGCGCAATAGATTAAATATTTCGTTCTTCTGAGGCAAAAGCAGCAATCTGGTAA
The DNA here is from genome assembly GCA_043808405.1 of Candidatus Omnitrophota bacterium. Classification (GTDB taxonomy): domain Bacteria; phylum Omnitrophota; class Gorgyraeia; order Gygaellales; family Profunditerraquicolaceae; genus JAZDEX01. Next base: position 19,651 of record JAZDEX010000052.1, read on the forward strand.
AAGCAAAATAAAAATTTGCCTGCGAATTATATGAATTACTGGCTAAGCTCTGCGCAAAATAATTATACGCGGCCTGGGTGTCGCGGCGTAACAACGCCCTTTTGCCCAAATTCACAAGATTTTCCGACTTATCCACAATTGTAACAAATAAAGACTTTTCTGAATAATTACCGGCGTAATCCTTTAAACAGACAAATATCTTACATAAGCCTAAAGGCAAAAGATCGTTCCGGGCAACAGCACAAACGGCTTTTTGGCCATCGATAAACTTAACATATTTAGTAATATCTTTCGCCCCGGCGCAAATCTTTAATGTCCGAAGATTCACACCTGAACCTTTATCGCTATAACGAAATTCTATGCTTGAATCAGGGAATATTTCTTGGCCGGCAACTGGAGAAGAAATATCAAGCATGGGTTTAACATAATCACATAACCTAAAATCTATTTTTACTGCCTGGCTCCATGGCGTAAGAAATAACAACTTATAATCTGCTTCGTATTCTCTTGAATAAATACATACATATCCATACCTATACCTGGGATAAACACGTAAAGAAACAATATATGATCCATCTGCTTTAGTAACCGCATTTTCTGAAAAATCCTGCCCAAATACATAGACTTGCGCGCCGGAAACCGGTTTCAAGCTATTTTTATCAATAACCTTGCCACCTATAATAACTGTCGATCTCAAGCTATAGGCTTGAGCATGCGCCTGAACAAGGCTAACGCTCAAAAGCAACGCTAATATACAAATTTTAATCCATTTCATGGCGGCCTCCTATTGATGTTAAACTAAAGGATAAGTTTTATCTTATTATAAACTATTATACTGCAGATAGTTTAGTTCCGGATAAAGACAGGAATTAAGACTGTGAAGTTAAGTTTAACACATCTAACGCGGATTTTCAAGGGATAGAGGGTATTTTTTTGTTTCTCTTGTGCTTCCAGAATTCTACTAATATAGGTAAGATAGAGATGAGTATTACGACAAATATCGTAATTGAGAAATTGTTCTTGATAAATGGGACATTACCAAAATAATACCCGCCTAAAACAAATATCAGCACCCATAATACGCCGCCAATAACATTGTAAGCTAAGAATTTATAATAACTCATTTTACCGATGCCGGCGACAAACGGGGCAAAGGTGCGGATGACCGGAACAAATCTGGCTAAAATTATGGTCTTACCGCCGTATTTCTCGTAAAACTTATGCGTACGCTCGACATGAGATCTTTTAATAAATCGATGCTGGAACTTTAATAATATCCTTTCCCCGAAAAATTTCCCTAACGCGTAATTAACCGTATCACCGATTATTGCCGCGCTGATTAAAATTATCGAAACCCAAAAAAGATTAAATGAACCCTTAGCGGCAAACGCCCCGACCACAAAAAGAAGCGAATCCCCAGGCAGAAACGGTGTGATTACCAAGCCGGTCTCGCAGAATATAATCGCAAAAAGCAGCAAATGCGACCAAGCCCCGAAATTCTGAATTACAAATTCCAGATGCTTATCTAAATGAAAAACCGCGCCTAATATATCTTTAATAAATTCCATAAAATCGCTCGCTTTTAAAAATTATTTTAATAATTCTCCGCTAATACTTCGAAGTAGGCTTGCGGATGTTTACATGCCGGGCATTCTTTCGGGGCAAGAGCATCTTCAATGACATAACCGCAATTGATACAATGCCATTTTACTGAAGCTCCCCTTTTAAACACTGCGCTATCTGCCACATTATTTATTAATTTACGATAACGCGCCTCATGAAACCGCTCTACTTTAGCAACCTGCTCAAATGAACGAGCGACTTCAAGCAGGCCTTCATCTTTTGCCGTCTTGGCAAAATCTTGATAAATTACAGTCCATTCCATATTCTCACCGGCAGCCGCTGCCTCTAAGTTACTCTTAGCATCTTTGATCATTCCTGCGGGAAAAGTTGCCAGTATTTCTACATCTCCACCCTCCAGATATTTAAAGAAAATCTTGGCGTGTTCTTTTTCATTCTCCGCGGTCTCGGTAAAAATATTGGCAATCTGCTCAAAGCCTTCTTTTTTGGCGGCCGAGGCAAAATAAGTATAACGGTTGCGCGCCTGCGATTCACCCGCAAAAGCGGCTAAAAGATTTTTTTCTGTTTTGGTCCCTTTAATTGATTTTGACATTTTATCCCCCTCTTATTATTTATTCTACCTTAAAAAATAACCGCTGTCCCTAATTATTTATACTGGAAGGAAAAAACGTATGTTTTCAAAAAGTTTATTTTTTTCGAGTGGCAATATCAACCCAAACCGCAAGCAGTAAAATCATGCCTTTAATAATGTATTGATAGGTAATATTAGTATCCATCAAACTCATGCCATTATCAAGGCTAGCCATAATTAAAGCGCCGATAACCGCGCCAAAAATTGTCCCTTCTCCTCCCATCAGGCTTGTCCCGCCGATAACTGAAGCGGCAATAACATCTAATTCCATGCCCTGGCCCGCGGAGGTAGTCGCGGCATTAAGCCTTGAAGTCATTACGATCCCGGAAATTGCGGTAAGCGCGCCGAAAACAACATAAAGAATCATCACGCGCTTTCTAATATCCACTCCGGAAAGCGCCGCGGCATCAGGATTGCCGCCAATAGCATAAAGTTGGCGGCCGAAAACCGTATCGCGCGCCATAAAATTAAAAAATGCCGCTAGAAACAACATCAGTAAAACCGCATAAGGAACTCCCCTGTTTTTAATCAT
>JAZDEX010000053.1:0-3617 GCA_043808405.1 Candidatus Omnitrophota bacterium
AGCGACCGAAAGTGCCACCTCACCTACCGTTTACCTTAAATTAACATGTACTATTCACCTAAAGAAATCGAAGAAAAGTGGCAAGAGTATTGGGGAAAAGAGAAATCTTTTTCTGTTTCTGCGGATTCTGCCCGCCCTAAATATTATCTTTTAGAGATGTTTCCTTATCCATCAGGTAAAATCCACATGGGCCATGTGCGTAATTATACTATTGGCGATGTGGCAGCGCGCATGCGTTGGATGCAGGGCTATAACGTGATGCATCCCATGGGATTTGATGCTTTTGGCCAGCCGGCAGAGAACGCCGCTATAAAAAATAAAACTAAACCGGATATTTGGACGCATAAATGTATTGATGATATGAAGGTAGAGTTAAAAAAGATGGGGCTTTCTTATGATTGGGATAGGGAAGTATCTACTTGCGACGCAAGTTATTATAAATGGAATCAGTGGGTATTTTTAAAGATGTTTGAGCGCGGCCTTGCCTATAGAAAAGGCTCTAATGTAAATTGGTGCCCGTCCTGCGAAACCACGCTGGCTAATGAAGAAGTTGTTGATGAGGGCTGTTGGCGCTGCCATGCTAAAGTCGAACAAAAAGATTTAGAGCAGTGGTTTTTAAAGATTACTGAATATAAAGAGCGTTTGTTGGAAGATTTAAACCAATTAAATGATTGGCCGAGCCGCGTTTTGGCGATGCAGTCAAATTGGATCGGTAAAAGTTCAGGCGTTGAGATTTATTTTAAAGTAAAAAATAGTAGCCAGATAATATCTGTATTTACGACTAGAGTAGATACAATTTTCGGGGCAACGTATATTGTTTTAGCTCCGGAACACCCCTTTGTGAAAGAGCTTATTAAAGGTAATCTGCAAGAAAAAGAAGTTTTGCAGTTTATTGAAAGAGTATCTAAAGAAAATAAAGTTGTGCGCTCCTCCAGCGATGTAAAAAAAGAAGGCGTATTTACCGGGGCGTATGTAATCAATCCAGTGAATAATGAGGAAATTCCGGTGTGGGCAGCAGATTATGTTTTAATGGAATACGGCACTGGCGCGATTATGGCTGTGCCGACTCACGACCAGAGAGATTTTTTGTTTACGAAAGAACACAACTTGTCGATGAAAGTAGTAATTCAGACCACAGACCACAGACCACAGACTATAGACCAGATGACTGAAGCATACGAAGGTGATGGGGTGCAGGTTAATTCTGGGCAGTTTGATGGTTTGACAAATATAGAAGCGAAAACAAAAATCGCCGAATGGATGGAGAAAACCGGAATCGGTAAAATCCAAACGCATTGGCGCTTGCGCGACTGGTTGATTTCGCGCCAGCGTTATTGGGGCACGCCTATTCCAATGATTTATTGTCCAAAATGCGCCGTGGTGCCGGTGCCTTATGAAAATCTACCAGTTAAGCTTCCGGAAGATGCGCCGTTTACCGGCGAAGGCGGCAGCCCTTTAGGTAAAGTTAAAGAATTCGTAGATGTTAGATGCCCAAAATGCGGCGCTTTAGCCCGTCGAGAAACCGACACCATGGCCACATTTTTTGATTCTTCGTGGTATTTCTTAAGATTTTGTTCGCCGGAATTTACAGGCGCGCCGTTTAGTCAAGCAGAAGCTAAATATTGGATGCCGGTAGATCAATATATCGGCGGCATTGAGCATGCAATTTTACATTTACTATATTCGCGTTTCTTTAATAAATTTTTTCAGGATTTAGGCATGGTGGATTTCAAAGAGCCGTTTAAGCGCCTTTTAACTCAAGGCATGGTTTTAAAAGACGGTGAGGTTATGTCTAAGTCGCGTGGTAACACTATTGACCCGGATTCAATTATTCAGAAATACGGCGCGGATACTCTGCGCTTATTTATTTTATTTGCTGCTCCGCCGGAAGTAGAGCTTGAATGGGGGGATTCAGCAATAGAGGGCGGTTTTAAGTTTCTAAACCGCGTCTGGCGCATTCAGGACAATTTAAAAGATAAAGCTGATCCCGCGCTAATTAGGGTAATGCATAAAACAATTAAAAGAGTTACTGAAGATATAGAGGGGTTTAAATTTAATACTGCGATTGCTGGGTTGATGGAATTTGTAAACGTTATTTATCAGTTAGGCGCAGATAGAGAAGTTTATTCTAATCTTATTTTAATGCTTAGCCCGATTACCCCGCATTTCTGCGAGGAACTCTGGCAAATCTTGGGCAATAAAGAAAGTATATTCAAAGCCGCCTGGCCTAAATTTGATTCGGCGATGCTCGTTGAAGACAGCGTTACTATTGTTGTGCAAATAAACGGTAAGGTGCGCTCAAAATTTGATTGCCCAATTAATACCCCCGAAGAAAAACTTAAAAATTTAATCTTCGCAGACGAAAAACTCAAAATTTGGATTAAAGAGCCTGTTAAAAAATTCATCGTCATCCCCAATAAAATCGTTAATATCGTAATATAATTTTCGGTGTCATTGCGAGGAGGCCATAGGCCGACGAAGCAATCTTTTTATAAAGATTGCTTCGGTCGCTTCGCTCCCTCGCAATGACACAGTATATTTACTTGTGATACTAGACAAAAATTTGTGTTAGATTTTGCTTGTTCCCGCGTCTATTAAGGTAGGCACCCCACGCTAAGGGGCACCTTGGCGTAAAGGATCACCAAGTGCACCCTTTCTGGGATAGTATTGCGCGGGTGTGCCCTTTCTGGGTAAAGGGAGGGCAAAATGTTTGATTTGACTCAAGAAGAGAAGAAAGTAATTCTGTTTTTGTTGGTTATGGCTTTTTTGGGGCTGGGGATAAATTTTCTGATTAAATTCAACTGCCGCATCCAACGAATAGCTAAACCGCAGGCAGAGAAAGTAAAATTAAATGTAAATATTGTTACTTTTGAAGAGTTGACCGCGGCGAAATTAATAAATAAAAGGTTAGCCCAGGGAATTATAGATTATCGCAATACAAACGGGCCGTTTAGAAGTATCGATGATCTCGACGCAGTTAAAGGTGTAGGCGAATATAGGCTGCAAAAACTTAAAGAGCTTTTATTCGCGGAATGAAAAGATTACCGGTAGTATTAGCTAGTGTATTCTGTTTAGGGGTATTGGTTGCCGGCATAATAAAACTTAATTTTTTATTAATTTGTTTTTTAATTATTGTCAGTTTGGTATTCTGCTGTATCTTTTTTAGAAATAGGGCCTCCGTTATATTTATTCTGTTTTTAGTATTTTCTTTAGGCTTTCTGCATTTTATTAATGCAAAAATACCTTCCCGTACGCATATTTCCCGCATTGGTTTTTATAATAAAGCAGATCCTTATATTGTCCGGGGTTTTATTTGCAATGAACCAGCCATAAAATACGGCAAAACTATATTTTTGTTTCGCACCAAAGAAATTGAATTTAATAGGTTTAAGCAAAATTGTTGCGGGGATATTTTAGTGCATGCGCGAAACGCGCCGCCGGTTTTATATTACGGAGAGAATTTAGTTTTAAGCGGGAGCTTGGCGCGCCCTTATTTTAAAAATCGCAACGCGCATATAATAATGCGGGTTAAAACTGCGCAAGATCTAATTAGGCTTAATAAAAATAGTGGATTCATAATAAAGAGGTTTTCTTTATGGCTTAAAAGTAAAATTGAA
>JAZDEX010000054.1:0-2808 GCA_043808405.1 Candidatus Omnitrophota bacterium
ACTTAAATTTGAGAGAAAACTTTATCTGGTTAGAAAACAGGTGGAGAATGCTGTCCGCGCGTCTGACATAAAACAAAAATCATTTTTCTATATCACTAATTTATCCTGCCGCACATTTATCTATAAGGGCTTGCTTATGCCTGCGCAAGTAGGGACTTTTTTTCTTGATTTAGCTCAAGAGTCGATGAAAAGCGCGCTGTGCATGGTGCATTCGCGTTATTCAACTAATACTTTTCCCACTTGGGATTTGGCGCAGCCATTTAGATTTCTCGCCCACAATGGAGAAATAAATACCTTAAAAGGTAATATCAATTGGATGCGCGCGCGCCAGAGCCAGCTTTCCAGTAAGTTGTTCGGTAAAGATATTGCAAAGCTTAAACCGGTTATTGTTTCCGGCGGAAGCGATTCAGCAGCCTTGGATAATATTTTTGAATTATTAGTTTTAGCGGGCAGGCCTTTAGCCCAAGCCATGATGATGTTGATTCCGCAGGCAAGCTCCGCGGATTTTTATAAATATCATGCTTGCTTAACCGAGCCTTGGGACGGGCCGGCAGCCGTGGCTTTTACCGATGGGGCATCTATCGGCGCGGTTTTAGACAGGAACGGCCTGCGCCCTGCGCGTTACATTGTTACTAAAAAAGATTTAGTAATCATGGCTTCGGAAGTCGGGGTTTTGAATATCCCACCAGAGGATATTTTAATTTCCGGGCGCTTAGAGCCGGGCAAAATGTTTTTCGTGGATACAAAAGCCGGCAGGATCATCGGCGACAAAGAAATAAAAGAAACTTTAGCTAAAGAAAAACCATATGGTGCATGGCTTAAAGAGAATATGGTAGAATTAGAAGATTTAAGTCTACGGTCTACAGTCTACGGTCTACAGTCTACGGAAGATATTTTGACTCAACTAAAGGTTTTTGGATATACGCGTGAGGATTTGAAAGTAATTCTAAAGCCGATGGCGGAAAAAGCCAGTGAGCCGATTGGCTCTATGGGTTGTGATAGCCCGCATGCCTTTCTTTCTCAGCGCCCGCAGCTTTTGTATAATTATTTCCGGCAATTATTCGCTCAAGTGACCAACCCGGCGATTGACCCTATACGCGAAGAATTAGTTATGAGTTTAGAAACTTATATGGGCCCGGAGAAGAATCTTTTAGGGACTAGCCCTGAGCATTGCCATAAGCTGCGCGTTAAAAAACCTATTCTTAGCAATGAGGAGTTGGAGAAAATTCGCCATATTAAGAGAAATAGTTTTAAAACTAAAACTATTTCTATATTATTTGATGTCCATAAAAAGATCGATTTCGAAAAAATCTTAGATAAACTTTGCGCTGAAGCAGCCGCGGCAATTAAAAAAGGGTATTCCTTTGTGATTTTAAGCGATCGCGGCGTGGATACGGATTATTGCGCGTTACCCGCGCTTTTGGCAAGCGCAACCGTGCATAATTATTTAGTGGAACACGCTTTGCGTACCCGCGTAGGGCTCGTCTTAGAAACTGCGGAAAGCCGGGAAGTGCATCACTTCGCGCTTTTATTAGGTTATGGCGTGGATTGTATTAATCCTTATTTAGCGTATTCGGCAATAGAGTATTTAATTAAAGAAAAAGAATTATTGCAGGATAAAGATACTGCTTTAAATAATTATCGCAAGGCTTTAGAAAAAGGGATTTTAAAGATACTTTCTAAAATGGGGATTTCAACTCTACAGGGTTATCGTGGGGCGCAGATTTTCGAAGCTTTAGGCATTGCCGAAAATGTTATTGAGAAATCTTTCCGCGGAACAGTTTCGCGTATTGGCGGTATAAATTTTAATTTTATCGCCGAGGAAGTAATGGCAAGACATGAAGCCGCGTATAAAAACAACGCGCCTTATTTAAATAATGATGGGTTATATCAATGGAAAAAAGACGGCGAGTTTCATTTGTGGAATCCGGAAACTATTTTCTCTTTGCAGGATGCCACCAGGGAAAATAATTATCAAAGATATAAAGAATTTGCTTTATTAATTAATGATCAAAGCAAAAATCCAACTACTTTGCGCAGCTTGTTAAAATTTAAGCAAACGAAGTCCGTATCTATTGAAGAAGTTGAATCAATAGAAAAAATCGTCCGTCGTTTTGCAACCGGGGCAATGAGTTTTGGCTCTATTAGCAGGCCCGCGCATGAGACAATCGCTATTGCCATGAACAGGCTGGGCGCGAAATCCAATACTGGAGAAGGCGGAGAGGACCCGTTACGTTTTATTCCTTTACCTAACGGAGATTCTCGGCGCAGCGCGATTAAGCAGGTTGCCTCGGGCCGCTTTGGAGTAACCACAAATTATTTAATTAACGCCGATGAACTACAAATTAAAATTGCCCAAGGCGCCAAGCCCGGCGAGGGCGGGCAATTGCCTGGGCATAAGGTCAGCGTTACTATTGCCGTCACGCGTTATACAACTCCGGGAGTAACTTTAATTTCTCCTCCGCCGCATCACGATATTTATTCTATTGAAGATTTAGCGCAGTTAATTTTTGATTTAAAAAATACTAATCCTCAGGCGCGCATCAGCGTAAAGTTAGTTTCCGAAATCGGCGTCGGCACAATTGCCGCGGGCGTAGCTAAGGGGCATGCGGATATGATTTTAATTTCCGGAGGCGATGGAGGCACAGGGGCCTCGCCCTTAAGTTCAATTAAATACGCTGGGCTTCCCTGGGAATTGGGTTTGGCCGAGACGCATCAGACGCTGGTATTAAATGATTTAAGAAACAGGGTGCGCCTGCAAACTGATGGGCAGCTGCGTACCGGGCGCGATGTGGCGATTGCCGCGCT
>JAZDEX010000055.1:0-2243 GCA_043808405.1 Candidatus Omnitrophota bacterium
CAGTGGCTTTTTATCGTAAAGAAATGTTAGAAGATATTAAAGAAGATCAGGATTATTTTGATTCCGATTTTCATTTCTTTTATGAAGATTTAGATATTGCCTGGCGTGCGGAAAAAAAGGGTTGGAAGGGATATTATATTCCGGAAGCTTTGGCTTATCACATAAGAGGCGCAACTGCAAGGCGGTCTGAGGGCATTAACAAAAAATATGCACGGCGCTATCTTAATGATGGATTACACTTAGATTTAATTAAAAATCGTTATCTTACTATAATTAAGAATGAATCATGCCTAGATTTTTTATTACATCTTCCTTTTATCATTTTATATGATTTTGTTATCTGGAGTTATATTTTAGTTTTTAGGCCACAGTTAATAAAATTTTTTTTTAAATGTGGAATATTTAGGCAGTGCCTTAAAGAAAAAAACATTAATTAGGTTTTGTTAATTTCTCCGTCGATAAATCAGATTGCCATAAATTCTAAAGAAAATAAATAGGTAAACTTAACGCCGTTATCCGTGCGCACGGTTTCAACCCTAAAGGGTAGTTTTTTCACCACCTGCCGTAAGAATCGGGCAGCGTTTAAGGCAGAGAGTTCGTCATCTATCCCGATTACGCTCATCCTGGTAAAGGCATCTGTAGCTGTGTATGGATAGAATCTATATGTGTATGGATAGAATCTATAAGGGTATCCTGGCAGGGCATCCAAATGTTTGGTGTCTATCTGGACGGTATGACCCGGGCAGGGAACATAATATTTCTTGTGCCGGTGCGTATTTCCTGTATCTTTTAATGAGTCCGTTACAGACTAATTGTATTTTACTTGAGATTGGCGGTAAAATGTGTTAAAATAATACTTCAATAGGCGTTTAACTTATTATTATAGCTTAAGTTATAATAGGCCAGGGCGAAAATGATTATTACCGAAAAGAAGGCACTTGAGGAGATATTAGAGAGCCTCAAGGAGTATAAAAAGGTATTCCTGGTGGGTTGCGGCGAGTGCGCGGCAACTACTAAGACCGGCGGAGAGCCGGAGCTGGCCGCAATGAAGGCAGAGTTAGAAAAGCGAGGCAAAGTCGTGACCGGTACGTGTATGCCAGAGGCCCCCTGCGTAGCGGCTAAATTAAAGGCCGAATTAGCCAAGAATATGAAAGCGTTAAGAGAATGCGAAGCGGTTTTAGTTTTGGCCTGCGGCCTGGGGGTGCAGTCAGTAAAGGATAACGACAGGTTATCGCTTACGATCCTGCCTGCCTTAAATACCCTCTTCGGCGCAGTAATGGATGCTAAAGGCGACTTTTATGAAAAGTGTTCTCTCTGCGGCGAATGCGTATTGGGGATTACCGCTGGGATCTGCCCGGTTACTCTTTGCTCCAAGGGGTTGTTAAACGGCCCTTGCGGGGGCGTGGATAAAGGTAAGTGTGAAGTAGATAAAGACAAAGACTGCGCCTGGGTTTTAATTTACAAAGAATTGGAAAAGCAAAATAAAATCAGGCAGATAAAAGAAATTCAACCGGCAAAGGATTTTAAGAAGACACTCAAACCGCATAAATTAGTAATGACAAAATAATATGGAACAACTTCCTTACAGCGAAAAGGTGATGGAGCATTTCAAGAATCCCAAAAACGTCGGCGAGATTCCCGACGCCAACGGCATCGGTAACGTCGGGAATCCCGTGTGTGGGGACGTCCTTAGGCTTTATATCAAAGTTGAAAATAGTATTATTGTTGATGCAAAATTTAAGACTTTTGGTTGTGGAGCGGCAGTGGCCACCAGTTCTATGGTCACGGAAATGGTCAAAGGAAAGACCATTGAAGAAGCGTTAAGGATTTCCAACCGGGCAGTGGCGGAAGCGCTGGGAGGATTGCCTCCGATTAAAATGCATTGCTCAGTATTGGCGGAAGATGCCTTGCGTTCCGCATTAAAGGATTATTATAAACGCCAGGGTAAGGAGCCGCCGTTTAAAGACAAACCGCACGAACACGATGAGCATTAATGCTGGATTGACAAAGCAAGATATCCGTAGTAGAATTTCCTTAAAGTTAAAAACACAGAAGGAGGAGGAGCGAAAGCAAAAGAGCGCAATTATAACGCAGAAACTTCTCAAGATAAGGGTTTTTAAAAAGGCAAAGGTATTAATGTGTTACATTGCGTTAAAAGGCGAGGTGGATACGCAGGGCGTGATTAAGCAAGCAAGAAAATCAGGCAAGATAGTTACGGTTCCGGTTTGCAAAAAAGACAGGGC